>NZ_NEJY01000015.1:0-173209 GCF_002113255.1 Pseudomonas sp. B14(2017) | reverse complement strand
GAAACTCGTTTAGCTTCAAACACTTGACTCGCTGCGATCTCTCGTAGCGGGAGGCGAATCATACAGCGTTTAGAAACGCTGTCAACCACCACCTCAACCGCTGCCGATCATTCGACCGTAGCCCTTTCAACTTCGCCTCAACTATCTAACTCATTGAATCTCAAGGAGTTTGTCGTTCCGGCGTCGCTGGAAGTGGGGCGCATTATAAGGGGATTCGAAACCCCGTCAACCCTTAATTTCAAGAAACTTTAATATCGCTGAAAAACAAAGCGGGGCGGCCTGTCGGCCTCCCCGCTTCTATATAGCTACACCTACCGACTATCACTCAGCCTTGAGGGTAACCCGGGCAAACGACTTCTTGCCCGCCTGACACACATGGGTAGCACCCAGCGCAAACACGAAGTCACGATCAACCACCGCACCATCGACCTTCACCGCACCACCACTCAGCAAGTCCCGCGCCTGAGCCGAGTTCTTCACCAGGCCAGCCCGGTTGAGTACGGCAGCAATCGGTAGGCTTTCGCCCGCAGCCACTTCAATTTCCGGCAGATCTTCCGGCAGCTCGCCTTCCTTCATACGGTTACCCGCGGCACGGTGAGCATTGGCCGCAGCCTCCTCGCCATGGAAGCGCGCAACGATCTCTTCCGCCAGCTTGATCTTGATATCGCGGGGGTTGGCACCACTGGCGACGTCGGCACGGAACTGCTCGATCTCTTCCATCGAACGGAAGCTCAGCAGTTCGAAGTAGCGCCACATCAGGGTATCCGGGATCGACACCAGCTTGCTGTACATCACCCCCGGCGCTTCCTGGATACCTACATAGTTACCCAGCGACTTGGACATCTTCTTCACGCCGTCGAGCCCTTCGAGCAGCGGCATGGTCACGATGTTCTGCGCTTCCTGGCCATAGGCGCGCTGCAGCTCACGCCCCATCAGCAGGTTGAACTTCTGGTCAGTACCACCCAGCTCGACATCCGCCTTCAGCGCCACCGAGTCATAGCCCTGCACCAGCGGGTACAGGAACTCATGGATGGCAATAGGCTGGTTGGTGGTGTAGCGCTTGTCGAAGTCATCGCGCTCGAGCATGCGCGCCACGGTGTACTGCGACGCCAGGCGAATGAAGTCGGCCGGGGTCAGCTTGTCCATCCAGGTGGAGTTGAACGCGACCTCGGTCTTGGCCGGGTCGAGGATCTTGAACACCTGCTGCTTGTAGGTTTCGGCGTTTTCCAGCACCTGCTCGCGGGTCAGCGGCGGGCGCGTGGCGCTCTTGCCGCTCGGGTCACCGATCATGCCGGTGAAGTCACCGATCAGGAAGATGACCTGGTGCCCCAGGTCCTGGAACTGGCGCAGCTTGTTGATCAGCACCGTGTGCCCAAGGTGCAGGTCAGGCGCGGTCGGGTCGAAGCCGGCCTTGATGCGCAGAGGCTGGCCGCGCTTGAGCTTCTCCACCAGTTCCGACTCGACCAGTACTTCTTCCGCACCGCGCTTGATAAGCGCCAGCTGCTCTTCAACCGACTTCATAGACAAACCCGCAAGGCTCAGATTCAGGGGGAGCCAACCATACAAGATCGGCCGTCAATTACAAGTTTCGCAAAGGAATGTGACCCGAACACGGGGTTGCGGCGTCTACGCGCCCTTGCGCGAAAATGGATTTGGTTATATTTTATACAGTTATTTCATCTTCATCATGTCATTCATCTTTTCCATTTCACCTTTTTCAAAGTCACCTTGCCCATGACCAACGAACCGCCTAAAGCGCCCCCGCTTTATCCGAAAAGCCATCTGTTGGCCGCCAGCGGCATCGCCGCCCTGCTCAGCCTGGCCCTGCTGGTGTTTCCCTCCAGCGAAGTGGAAGCCAAGAAAACCACCCTCAACCTCGAGCTGGAGAGCCCTGCCGAGCAGTTGAAGGACGAATCCCGCGCTGCGCCCCTGGTGCAGGCAGAAGGTGAGCAAGGCTCGCCATTCGCCCAGATCGAAGAGGCCGCCCCCGAGACCCAGAAGGCCGAGCAGGAAGCCCCTGCCGCCGAACCGGTCGTCGAAGCCGCCAAGCAACCCAGCCACCGCGAAGTCACCGTAGCCCGGGGCGATACCCTGTCCACCCTGTTCGCCAAGGTCGGCCTGCCGACCAATGCGGTGCACGACCTGCTGGCCAGCAACAAGCAGGCCAAGCAGTTCAGCCAGCTCAAGCACGGCCAGGTGCTGCAGTTCGAGCTCGACAAGGACGGCCAGCTGGCCAGCCTGCACAGCAAGGTCAGCAACCTCGAAACCATTCGCCTGACCAAGACCGACAAGGGCTATACCTTCAACCGCGAAATCAGCAAGCCGGTAGTGCGTACCGCTTACGCCCACGGCGTGATCAAAAGCTCGCTGTCGGCCTCGGCCCAGCGCGCCGGCCTGTCCCACAGCATGACCATGGACATGGCCCGCGTGCTGGGTTACGACATCGATTTCGCCCAGGACATTCGCCCGGGCGATGAATTCGACGTGGTCTACGAGCAGAAGGTGATGGACGGCAAGGTCGTCGGCACCGGTAACATCTTGTCCGCGCGCTTCACCAACCGCGGCAAGACCTACACCGCCGTGCGCTATACCAACAAGCAGGGCAACACCAGCTACTACACCGCTGATGGCAACAGCCTGCGCAAGGCCTTCATCCGCACCCCGGTCGACTTCGCCCGCATCAGCTCGCGCTTCTCCGCCGGCCGCAAGCACCCGATCCTTAACAAGATCCGTGCCCACAAAGGCGTCGACTACGCCGCCCCACGCGGCACTCCGATCAAGGCAGCCGGTGACGGCCGCATTGAGCTGGCCGGGCGCCGCGGTGGTTACGGCAACACCGTGATCATCCAGCACGGTAACCGCTACAAGACGCTGTACGGCCACATGCAGGGCTTTGCCAAGGGCATCAAGACCGGCGGCTCGGTCAAGCAGGGCCAGATCATCGGCTACATCGGCACCACCGGCCTGTCCACCGGCCCGCACCTGCACTACGAGTTCCAGGTCAACGGTGTGCATGTCGACCCGCTGAGCCAGAAAGTGCCGATGGCCGACCCGATCGCCAGGAACGAGCGCCAGCGTTTCCTGCAGCAGAGCCAACCCCTGATCGCCCGCATGGATCAGGAAAAGGCCACCCTGCTCGCAGCGAACAAGCGCTAAGCCCATGGCGCTCTACCTAGGGGTGATGTCCGGCACCAGCCTCGATGGCCTGGACATTGCCTTGATCGAACAAGGCGAGCAGCTCGCACTGCTCGCCACCCACTACCTGCCCATGCCCGGCGACCTGCGCCAGGAGCTGCTGGGCCTTTGCAGTAGCGGCCCTGACGAGATCGCCCGCGCTGCACTGGCGGAAAACCGCTGGGCCAGCCTGGCAGGCGAAGGCATCCGCCAACTGCTGGCCAGGCAAGGGCTGCAGGCCGGAGCCATCCGCGCCATCGGCAGCCACGGCCAGACCATCCGCCACGAACCTGCACGCGGTTTTACCGTACAGATCGGCAACCCGGCGCTGCTGGCCGAGCTTACCGGTATCAGCGTGGTCGCCGACTTCCGCCGTCGCGATGTGGCCGCCGGTGGCCAAGGTGCGCCACTGGTCCCGGCCTTCCATGAAACCCTGTTCAGCCACCTGGGCCAGCGCCTGGCCATTCTCAACGTGGGCGGTTTCAGCAACCTCAGCCTGATCGAACACGACAAGCCAGTCCACGGCTTCGACTGCGGCCCGGGCAACGTGCTGCTGGATGCCTGGATCGAGCGCAAGCGCGGCCAGGCCTACGATGCGGATGGGGCTTGGGCTGCCTCGGGCGTGGTGCAGGCCGACTTGCTCAGTGCACTGCTGGCCGACCCGTTCTTCGCCGGCAGCGGCCCGAAGAGCACCGGCCGCGAAGTATTCAACCTGCCCTGGCTGGATGGTCACCTGGCCCGCCTGCCCGCATACCGCGACGAGGACGTACAGGCAACATTGCTGGAACTGACCGCACGCAGCATCATCGACTCGTTGAGCAACGCCCAGCAAGACACTGAAGCGCTGCTGGTCTGCGGTGGCGGTGCGCGCAACGGCGCCCTGATGGCACGCCTCGGCCAGTTGCTGCCCGACGCCCGTGTCGCCAGCACCGGCGCCCATGGCGTGGACCCAGACTGGGTCGAAGCCATGGCCTTCGCCTGGCTGGCCCACTGTTGCCTGGAAGGCATCGCTGCCAATCGCCCTAGCGTGACAGCGGCCAAGGGCCTGCGCGTACTCGGCGCAATCTACCCGGCCTGAACGTTACGCCAGAAAGCAAAACGCCGCGCAATTGCGCGGCGTTTTCGTATGGCCAGGCCTCAGATCGAGAACGAGGAGCCGCAGCCACAGGTGGTAGCAGCGTTCGGGTTCTTGATCACGAAGCGCGAGCCTTCCAGGCCTTCCTGGTAATCCACCTCGGCGCCGGCCAGGTACTGGAAGCTCATCGGGTCGACCACAAGGGAAACACCTTCGCGCTCGACGATGGTGTCGTCTTCGGCCACGTCCTCATCGAAGGTGAAGCCATACTGGAAGCCCGAGCAGCCGCCACCGGTGACGAACACGCGCAGCTTCAGACGATCGTTGCCTTCCTCGGAAACCAGGTTCTTCACCTTTTGCGCAGCGCCGTGGGTGAATTCCAAAGCGGTGGGGGTGAAGGTTTCGACGCTCATGTTGATTCTCCCGGCGTGGTAGCCGCCATAAAACTCGATGACGCGCATTATCCGCTTTCCCGAGAAAATCGGTCAAGAATTGTGCGGCTTTAGTCGCGACCTACAAAAAGGCCCGCACGACGCGGGCCTTTTTGAACGCTGGCGGCTTACGGCAGCAGGCCCGCGTGTGACAAGCCCATGCGCTCGTCCAGGCCGAACAGGATGTTGAGGTTCTGCACCGCCTGGCCGGACGCGCCTTTGACCAGGTTGTCGATCACCGACAGCACCACCACCAGGTCACCACCTTGCGGGCGATGAACGGCAATGCGGCAGACGTTGGCGCCGCGCACACTGCGAGTTTCCGGGTGGCTGCCAGCCGGCATCACGTCGACGAACGGTTCATTGGCGTAACGCTTCTCGAACAGCGCCTGCAGGTCGACCGAGGTGTCGGCGACGGTAGCGTACAGGGTGGCGTGGATGCCACGGATCATTGGCGTCAGGTGCGGCACGAAAGTCAGGCCGATATCCTTGCCAGCGGCCAGGCGCAGGCCCTGGCTGATTTCCGGCAGGTGGCGATGGCCCTTCACTGCGTAGGCTTTCATGCTTTCGCCGGCCTCGCAGAACAGCGAGCCCACCGCCGCACCACGGCCAGCGCCGCTGACACCCGACTTGCAGTCGGCGATCAGGCGCGACGGGTCGGCCAGGCCAGCTTCCAGCAGCGGCAGGAAGCCCAGTTGGGTGGCGGTCGGGTAGCAACCCGGCACAGCGATCAGGCGTGCCTGGCGAATCTTCTCGCGGTTGACTTCAGGCAGGCCGTATACCGCGTCCTTGAGCAGCTCTGGCGCACCGTGCGGCTGGCCGTACCACTTGCCCCACTCGGCGGCGTCCTGCAGGCGGAAGTCGGCCGACAGGTCGATCACCTTGGTACCGGCCGCCAGCAGTTCGCCAGCCAGGGCGTGAGCAACACCGTGCGGGGTGGCGAAGAACACCACGTCGCAGGCGGCCAGGGTCTTGCTGTCCGGCACGCTGAACGCCAGCCCGTCATAGTGGCCGCGCAGGTTCGGGTACATGTCCGCCACTGCAACGCCCGCCTCGGAGCGCGAAGTGATGACCGCCACTTCGGCCTGTGGATGCTGTGCCAGCAGACGCAACAGTTCGACGCCGGTGTAACCCGTGCCGCCGACGATACCGACCTTGATCATAACGCTTGCCCCTTATCAACGAGCCGTCTGGAAAGCGCACGATAATAGGGGCGCAAGGCGCCTGTAACAACTCTTCGGGTGACCCTTCGGGCGCTTGACCACTACTATCTGACGACCGTGAATACCTGAAGGAACTCCCCCATGCTTTACCTATGGATCAAAGCGCTGCATATCGTCAGCGTGGTCTGCTGGTTCGCCGGCCTGTTCTACCTGCCGCGGCTGTTCGTCTACCACGCCCAAAGCCAGGACAGCATCAGCCAGGAACGCTTCGTGGCCATGGAGCGCAAGCTGTTTCGCGGCATCATGAACCCGGCGATGATCGCCACCTACGTGTTCGGCGCGTGGATGCTCTACCTCACGCCCGGCTGGCTCAGCCAGGGCTGGCTGCATGCCAAACTGACCCTGGTCATCCTGCTGACCGTCTACCATCACATGTGCGGCGCCCAGCGCAAGCGCTTCGCCAGCGGCAGCAACACCCGCAGCCACGTCTACTATCGCTGGTTCAACGAAGTGCCCGTGCTGTTCCTGCTGGGTATCGTGATTCTGGTGGTGGTCAAACCGTTCTGACATAGCCACCCGCTCAAGGAGCCTTGCCATGTCGTTACCTGCCTCCCTCGAACAACGCCTGCGCCTGCCCGTGGTTGCCGCACCGATGTTCCTGATCTCCAACCCCAGGCTGGTACTGGCCTGCTGCTCCAGCGGCGTGGTCGGCAGCTTCCCGGCCCTGAACCAGCGCGACAGCGCCGGCTTCAAGGCCTGGCTGGAGGAAATCGAGGCAGGCCTGGCACAGCTGCAGGCGCCAGCACCCTATGCCGTCAACCTGATCGTCCACCCGACCAACCCGCGCCTGCAGGCCGACCTGGCGTTGTGCGTGGAACACCGCGTGCCGATCGTCATCACCAGCCTCGGCGCGGTGAAGGAAGTGGTCGATGCCGTGCATGGCTACGGCGGCCTGGTGTTCCACGATGTCACCACCCGCCGCCATGCCGAGAAAGCCGCCGAAGCCGGTGTCGATGGCCTGATCGCCGTTGCTGCCGGCGCAGGCGGCCATGCGGGCACCTGGAGCCCGTTCGCCCTGGCCGCGGAGATTCGCCAGTTCTTCGACAAGACCCTGCTGCTGGCCGGTTGCCTCAACCACGGCCACGAGATCCTCGCCGCGCAAATGCTGGGTGCGGACCTTGCGTACATGGGCACCCGCTTCATCGCCACCGCAGAAAGCCAGGCCCCGGACGCCTACAAGCAGATGCTGCTCGATTCCCATGCCGCCGACATCGTCCACACCCCGGCGGTGTCCGGCGTTCCCGCCAGCTTCCTGCGCCCGAGCCTGGAACAGGCCGGCTATGACATGAACGCCATCAAGGACGGCCATGAGCAAGGCAAGCTCAAGCCGATCGACGACGAAGCCAAGGCCTGGAAGACCGTGTGGTCGGCGGGCCAGGGGGTCGGCGGTATCGACGACCTGCCCAGCGCCAGCGCGCTGATCGGACGGCTGCATGACGAGTACCGGGACGCCCTGGAACGCTGCCAGGCCCTGCGCGCCCGCACCCTGTAGCAAAAGGCAACACCTTGCCCGGCCAAGCTGTACACTAGGCGCCCTCTTCAGCCCCCAGGAGCCTTGCATGACCCGTTACGCCATGATCACTGGTGCTTCCAGCGGCCTGGGCCTGGCCCTGGCGGAAGCCCTGGCGCGGCGCGGGCGCAATCTGATCCTGGTGGCACGCCAGCGTGAAACGCTGGAGCCGGTGGCCATCGAGCTGACCCAACGCTTCGGTGTCGAGGTGCTTTTCCGTGCCTGCGACCTCAGCCAGCCGTTGCGCCTGTCGGGCTTCGTGCTGGAGCTGGAGGAAGGCGAGCGGCGCATCGACCTGCTGGTCAATTGTGCCGGCCTGCGCACCTACGGGCCATTCCTGGCCCATGAGTGGGCCGACGAGCAGGACCTGCTTGAAGTCAACGTGCTGGCCCTGAGCCGCCTGTGCCACGCCATCGGTAACCTGATGGCGGTGCAGGGCGGCGGGCAGATCCTCAATGTCGCCGGCCTGGCCGGGGTGGCGCCAGGCCCGTGGATGGCCGCCTATGCCGCCAGCAAGGCCTATGTGCTGAGCTTCTCCCAGGCCTTGCGTGAAGAGCTCAAGCGCACCGGCATCAAGGTTTCGGTACTGTGCCCCGGCCCGGTGCACTCCTCGCGCCGGCGCATTCCACGGCTGGATGGCAAGCCACGCTGCCTCAGCCCCGAAGAAGTGGCGCTGTATACCGTGCGCGCGCTGGACAAGAACCGTGCACTGATACTGCCCGGCCGTCGCAACCGCTGGCTGGCGTTCGCCCCGCGCCTGCTGCCACGGTGGCTGGTGCGCAAGCTGGCAGGGGCCATCCACCGCCGCTATTGCCCGGTAGGCATGGAATAGCCACTGGGCGAGCGGCGCCCGGCTGAGTACACTCGGCCCGACCCTCACCATGGAGCAAGTGCTGTGGACGATTTATTCATCAAGATCATCAACCGGGAGATCCCGGCGAAGATCATCTACGAGGACGACCAGGTTCTGGCGTTCCACGATATCGCCCCCCAGGCGCCCGTGCATTTTCTGGTCATCCCGAAAAAGCACATCCGCACCCTCAATGACTTGACCGAAGAAGACAAAGGCCTGGCTGGTCACATCTTGTTCACCGCCCAGCGTCTGGCCAAGGAACTTGGCTGCGAGGAAGGCTTCCGCGTAGTGATGAACTGCAACGAGCAAGGCGGCCAGACCGTCTACCACATCCACATGCACGTGCTTGGCCAGCGCCAGATGCACTGGCCACCGGGCTGATCCACGGCAAGCGACCCTGCCACTATTGCGGTAAACTGTCGGGCACATTCTTGCGGAGGTGCCCGATGGCTACCGAACGTCACTACTCGCCGCTCGACCGCTTGTTGCTGCAGGCCGATACCGCCATGCGCACCTTGCTGCCCTTCAGCGGCCAACCCGCCCGCCCATCGCCGGCCATCGTCCAGCCGGACGTCGACCTGGACGAACAGCAGGCTCGTCATGTTGCCGGGCTGATGCGTATCAACCACACCGGTGAAGTCTGCGCCCAGGCGCTGTACCAGGGCCAGGCCCTGACCGCCAAGCTGCCCGAAGTGCGCAAGGCCATGGAACACGCCGCCGAGGAAGAAGTGGACCACCTGGCCTGGTGCGAACAGCGCATTCGCCAGCTGAACAGCCACCCCAGCGTGCTCAACCCGTTGTTCTACGGTATGTCGTTCGGTATCGGCGCACTCGCCGGGCTGGTCAGCGACAAGGTCAGCCTGGGCTTCGTCGCCGCCACCGAGCATCAGGTGTGCAAGCACCTCGACGAGCACCTGGAGCAGATCCCGCAGGAAGACGAAAAGTCCCGGGCCATCCTCGAACAGATGCGCATCGATGAGGAACAGCACGCCGAGTCTGCACTGGAAGCCGGCGGTTATCGCTTCCCCGCCCCTGTTCGCTTTGGCATGAGCCTGTTGGCCAAGGTCATGACCAAGAGCACCTACCGTATCTGAAGGCATCACCATGACGGACCGTTTCGACGCCAAGGACCTGGCGCGCGCCGTGCAAGCCGGCATTCTCCAGCCGGGCCAGGACCAGGCCCTGCTGGCTTTCCTGCACCAGCAGCCGGCACAGCGCGGCAGCTTCCAGCTAGCCCATGTCGCTTTCTACTTCGGCGCCATGCTGATCATGGCAGCCATGGGCTGGCTGCTCACCGAAGCCTGGATGCGCATCGGCGACTGGGCGCTGCTGGTCATCGCCAGCCTCTATATCCTGCTGCTCACGCTGTTCGCCGTTAACCTGCAACGGCGCGTACAGCCCGTCGCGGCCGGCGTGCTGGCGGCAGTCGCGGTCAGCATCGTGCCATTGGCGGTGTTCGCCATCGAACGGCTGGCTGGCTGGTGGCCAATGGATGATGCGCAGGCAAACTATCACCAGTACTACACCTACGTGCAGGGCGGCTGGCTGGCAATGGAAGCAGCCACGGTGCTTGCCGGGCTGTTGATGCTGAGGCTGATCCCCTACCCGTTCATCGTCATGCCGATTGCCGTGGCCTTGTGGTTCATGTCGATGGACCTGAGCGAATGGTTCTTCGGCTCGCCATTCAGCTGGGAACAGCGCCGCGAGGTTTCGCTGTGGTTCGGGCTCGGGTTACTGGTGGTGTTCGTCGGGGTGGACGGCCGCACCCGCGAAGACTACGCCCACTGGGGCTACCTGGCCGGGCTGGCGGCATTCTGGGGCGGGCTGACGCTGGTGGACAGCGGCAGCGAGCTGGGCAAGGCCTTGTACTGCCTGATCAATATTGCCCTGATGGGTATGGCGGTGCTGTTGCGTCGGCCGGTGTTCATGGTTTTCGGGGCGTTGGGCGTAGCGGCTTACCTGGGGTACCTGTCGTACGAGGTGTTTGCCGACTCGCTGCTGTTCCCGGTGGTGGTGACCTTGATCGGGCTGGGGGTTATCGGGCTGGGGCTGGTTTACCAGAAGCGGCGGGAGCGGTTGAGCCGGGTGATGCGCGGTTGTTTGCCGGGATGGGTGCGTGCTGCGCTGCCGGCGCTTCGCAGCTGAAATTGTCGGGGCCGCTCCGCGCCCCATCGCCGGCAAGCCAGCTCCCACCTCGACCGCAT
The DNA here is from genome assembly GCF_002113255.1 of Pseudomonas sp. B14(2017). Taxonomy (NCBI): domain Bacteria; kingdom Pseudomonadati; phylum Pseudomonadota; class Gammaproteobacteria; order Pseudomonadales; family Pseudomonadaceae; genus Pseudomonas; species Pseudomonas sp. B14(2017). Next base: position 162,739 of record NZ_NEJY01000015.1, on the reverse strand, counting down.
TGACCTCAAGCCATGTGCTATCCCTGTGGGAGCTGGCTTGCCGGCGATGGGCTGCAACGCAGCCCCAAAAATCTGCGGTTCAACCCAGCTCTACAATCTCGTACCCGTGGGTAATCTCAACCCCGGCACGCTCGAGCATGATCGAAGCCGAGCAATACTTCTCCGCCGACAGCTCCACCGCACGCTTGACCTGGGCCTCCTTCAGCCCACGCCCCTTCACCACGAAGTTCATGTGGATCTTGGTAAACACCTTCGGGTCTTCGCTGGCACGCTCGGCCTCCAGGAACGCCTCGCAGCTTTCTACCGCCTGGCGCGACTTCTTCAGAATGCTGACCACGTCAAAGCTGCTGCAGCCACCCAGGCCCAGCAACAGCATTTCCATCGGGCGCACGCCCAGGTTACGGCCGCCGGCCTCGGGCGGGCCGTCCATCACGACGACATGGCCGCTCCCCGATTCGCCGAGGAACATCGCCTCACCGGCCCACTGGATACGTGCCTTCATCTACCCGGACTCCTGATTTTCGGAAAAGGGTGTCAGCTTAGACCTTGTACGGCTGTGGGAAAAGCACGAGTCGTGTCGGTTTAGTACCGAAACATCCTGTAGTGTCTGATAAGCTGGCGCCAAATGACTGGCGCGTTCCGCCAGCCGACCTTTATAAAAAGCCTATGCGTCATATCGAACAGGATTTCGTGATGGTTGCTTCCGCCCTACCCGCCAAGATCAAGAACATCGACAAGCTGCTGGTGCACTGCCAGCGCCGTCGCTATACCGCCAAAAGCAACATCATCTGCGCCGGCGACCGGGCCGAGACACTGTCGTTCATCATCAAGGGTTCGGTCACCATCCTCATCGAGGACGATGACGGCCATGAAATGATCATCGCCTACCTCAACAATGGCGACTTCTTCGGCGAGTTGGGCCTGTTCGAACCGGTCGAGGGTGAACAGCAGCGCAGTGCCTGGGTGCGCGCCAAGACCGAATGCGAAGTAGCCGAAATCAGTTATGAGAAGTTTCGCGAACTGGCGCGCCAGGACCCGGAAATCCTCTATGCCCTGGGCAGCCAGATGGCCCAGCGCCTGCGCAACACCACGCGCAAGGTCGGCGACCTGGCGTTCTTCGACGTTACCGGGCGTGTCGCCCGCTGCCTGCTGGAGCTGTGCAAGCAACCCGACGCCATGACCCACCCCGATGGCATGCAGATCAAGATCACTCGTCAGGAAATCGGCCGCATCGTCGGTTGCTCGCGGGAAATGGTCGGCCGCGTCCTCAAGGACCTTGAAGAACGCAGCCTGGTGCAGGTCAAAGGCAAGACCATGGTGGTCTACGGTACCCGCTAGTCCCTGGGCAGGTCGGCCAGCACCTTGGCATAGGCCTGCGACAGCCGCTCGAACCATGGGGCCGCAGGCGCCACTTCGTGCAGGGCGATGTGCGCATCGGCGCGGCAGCGCTGTTCCAGCTCGCAGCACTCGTTGAAGCGGTTGACCGCCGCCACCATCGATTCACGCTCGTTGTCCAGCAGCAGCGCACCGTGCACCAGCACCACCGGGCGCTTGCCACCCAGCCCCTGGCGCCAGCGCTGGGCGGTGCCCACCAGTTTGCGGCCATTGAGGTTGACGTTGTAGCGGCCATCGCAGAAGGCGCCGTCGATTTCGCCCACCGACGCCACCCCGCCCCACTCGCGCAGCACGTCACACAGCGGCAGGCACAGGCGCTCGTAGGCGTTTTCGATACGGCCGTGGTCGCCTTCGCTGCGGGGGGCAACATAGACCAGGGCAACGTTCACCGTGGCGTGTGATTGCGGCACCGGCTCGCCGCCGGTTTCGCGCAGCAGCACCGGCCAGCCGGCGATCGCCAGCTCCGAGCAGGCGGCTTCGAAATTGTCCAGACGGCTCATGCGCCGGGGCATGACCAGGGCGTGGTCGGTCGGGCGCCAGAACAGCACGCCACTGTCGCGCTCGCCGCGGCAGACGGCGGCCAGCAATTCCTGTTCGGCGTGCAGGCCTTGTTCTACGGTCAGGGCCAGGGGTTGATCGGTCATTGATCCACCTTTGATGTTGTTATTCAGGGCCTCTTCGCGGGCACGCCCGCTCCCACAGGGATTACCACAGGCCCCGAGGGTGATGGAGAACCTGTGGGAGCGGGCGAGCCGAAGCGTCGGACCGCCGCGAAGGGGCCATTACAGGCATACAAAAAAGCCGGCAATAACGCCGGCTTCATTTGATCAGTCCAGTTGCTGAACAGTCTTCTTCACCTGTTCCGGGAAGAACAACCGCTGCAGCTCCAGCCCCGGCTGCTCGGCGCGCATGAACGCCTCACCGACCAGGAAGGAGTAGACCTCGTTGATCTCCATCAGCTCCACATCGGCCCGGTTCAAGATGCCACTCTCGGTAATCGCCAGGCGATCACGCGGAATACGCGGCAGCAGGTCGAGGGTGGTTTCCAGGCTGACCTCGAAGGTGTGCAGGTTGCGGTTGTTCACCCCCACCAGCGGTGTATCCAGGGTTTTCAACGCGCGCTCCAGCTCATCGCCGTCGTGCACTTCCACCAGCACGTCGAGGCCGACATCCTTGGCCGTGGCCGCCAGTTCGGCCATCTTCACGTCATCCAGCGCCGACACGATCAGCAGTACACAGTCCGCGCCCAGGGCCCGGGCCTCGACGATCTGGTACGGGTCAACCATGAAGTCCTTGCGGATCACCGGCAGCGACACCGCCGCGCGGGCCTGCTGCAGGTACTCGTCGGCGCCCTGGAAGTAGTCCACATCGGTCAGCACCGACAGGCACGTCGCCCCGCCCTTCTCGTAGCTGACGGCGATTTCCGCCGGCACGAAATGCTCGCGAATCACGCCCTTGCTCGGCGAGGCCTTCTTGATTTCGGCAATCACCGCCGGCTGCTTGCGCGCGGCTTGCTCGATCAGGGCCTTGGCAAAGCCACGCGGGGCGTCGGCAGCCTTGGCCAGGGCCTCCAGTTCGGCGAGGCTGACGCGCGCGCTGCGCTCGGCCACTTCCTGAAACTTGCGGGCGATGATCCTTTCCAGCACCGTCGGCACACTCATGCTTCGTTCTCCACCTTGAATACTGCAGTAAAGGCGCCCAGCTCCTGCAGCTTCTCCCAGGCCAGCCCGGTGTGCAGTACGTCGTGGGCCAGTTCCACACCGGCTTTCAGGCTCATGGCATGGTCAGCGGCATACAGCGCCGCGCCCGCATTGAGCACGATCATCTCGGCGGCCTTCTGGCCGTTTTCGGTCTTGCGTCGGCCCAGTGCATCGCGGATCAGCTCCAGCGACGCCTGCGGGTTCTCGACGGCCAGGCCGTGCAGGCTCTGGCTCTTCATGCCGAGGTCTTCCGGCTCTACCCAGTATTCGGTGATTTCGCCATTCTTCAGTTCGGCGACGAAGGTCGGCGCAGCCAGGCTGAACTCGTCCAGGCCATCCTTCGAGTGCACCACCAGCACGTGCTTGCTGCCCAGGCGCTGCAGTACTTCAGCCAACGGGCGGCACAGGGTCTGGGCAAATACACCGACCACCTGGTGCTTCACCCCGGCCGGATTCGTAAGCGGGCCGAGCATGTTGAACAGGGTTCGCAGCCCCAGGTCGCGACGCGGGCCGGCAGCGTGCTTCATGGCCGAATGATGGCTTTGCGCGAACATGAAGCCGATGCCCAGGCTATCGATGCAGCGGGCCACCTGGGTGGGCGTCAGGTTCAGGTAGATACCGGCGGCCTCCAGCAGGTCGGCACTGCCGCTCTTGCCCGATACCGCGCGGTTGCCATGCTTGGCCACGGTGCAACCTGCAGCCGCCAGGACGAACGACGAGGCGGTGGACACGTTGAAGATGTTGGCGCCATCACCGCCGGTACCGACGATATCGACCACGCCATCGAGGCTCTGCAGTTCGACCTTGTCGGCCAGCTCGCGCATCACCGACACCGCACCGACGATCTCGTCGATGCTTTCGCTCTTCATGCGCATGCCCATCAGGAAGGCGCCGATCTGCGCTTCGCTGCACTGGCCGGTCATGATCTGGCGCATGACGTCGCGCATTTCTTCGGTGGAAAGGTCCAGCTGGCCGACGATACGGCTCAACGCACTCTTGATATCCATGTTCGATCCTTAGCGGCGGCCGCCGGTCTGCTTGAGGAAGTTGGCGAACAGTTCGTGGCCCTGTTCGGTCAGGATCGACTCGGGGTGGAACTGCACCCCTTCGATATTCAGCGTCTTGTGGCGCAGGCCCATGATCTCGTCGACCGAACCGTCAGCATGGGCGGTCCAGGCGGTCACTTCCAAGCACTCGGGCAAGGTTTCGCGCTTTACCACCAGCGAGTGGTAACGGGTCACGGTCAACGGGTTGTTGAGGCCGGCGAACACGCCCAGGTCACGGTGATGTACCGGGCTGGTCTTGCCGTGCATCACCTGGCGGGCACGTACCACATCACCACCAAAGGCCTGGCCGATGGACTGGTGGCCCAGGCATACGCCAAGGATCGGCAGCTTGCCGGCAAAGTGCAGGATGGCCTCGATGGACACGCCTGCCTCGCTCGGCGTACACGGGCCTGGAGATACGACGATGCGCTCGGGGTTGAGGGCTTCGATCTGGGCGATGGTCATTTCGTCATTGCGAATGACCTTTACCTCGGCACCCAGCTCGCCAAGGTACTGAACGACGTTGTAAGTGAATGAGTCGTAATTGTCGATCATCAGTAACATCGGGTTAAACCTCTTGAATCTACTGACTTCAGAATTCGAACCTTTCTGCACCAGCCAACAGGCGCGGCTTTGCCACAAGGGGCGGTAGACAGGAAGGCAAACGGGGGCGGGCCGGACGGGCCGGCAGGGGATAAAGTCAGGCGCGCCAACGCCAACGGGCGTGGGCCTTGATTACGCGCATCAAGAGTTTGCTGACGATCAACACAGGATAGGTCTCGCTCATACGTCCCGGCACAGTAGCCTACCGGGACGGCGGGCGCAATATGCCTGTAAACACGGGGAAACGAATGGACTTGGGAGGGATGCACTGCGATTTGCTAAGGTCGATGGGGTTGTCCTGATAAAAACAAAGAAAAGGATGTTCCTTGATGCGAAAAGCACCGTTATTGCGCTTTACCCTCGCCTCATTGACGTTAGCCTGCAGCCAGGCCTTCGCGGCACCCTCGCCCTACTCCAGCATGATCGTGTTTGGTGACAGCCTCAGCGACGCCGGGCAGTTTGACGGGGTGCGCTTCACCAACCGCGATGCCAATGGCAATTATGCGCCAGTGTCACCGATGATCCTGGGCGGGCGGCTCGGTGTGAGCCCGACCGAGCTTGGCCCTTCCACCTCCCCGGTCAATCCGGTGCTGGGCCTTCCCGACGGCAACAACTGGGCAGTCGGTGGCTACACCACCCAGCAGATCCTGGATTCGATCACCACTACCTCCGAGACCGTCATCCCACCAGGACGCCCCGGCGCCGGGCAGGTACTGCGTGATAAACCGGGCTACCTGGCCAATGGCCTGCGCGCCGACCCCAACGCGTTGTATTACCTGACTGGCGGCGGCAATGACTTCCTGCAAGGCCTGGTCAACAGCCCGGCCGATGCCGTGGCCGCTGGCGCCCGCCTAGCCGCCAGCGCCCAGGCCCTGCAGCAAGGCGGCGCCCGTTACATCATGGTCTGGCTGCTGCCCGACCTCGGGCAGACACCGAACTTCAGCGGTACGCCGCAACAAAACCCGCTGTCGCTGCTATCCGGCGCGTTCAACCAGTCCCTGCTCAGCCAGCTGGGGCAGATCGATGCCGAAATCATTCCGCTGAACATTCCCGTGCTGCTGAGCGAAGCACTGGCCAGCCCCGAGCAGTTCGGCCTGGCCAGCGGCCAGAACCTGGTCGGCACCTGCTACAGCGGCGAAGGCTGCGTGGAAAACCCGGTGTATGGCATCAACGGCGCCACGCCAGACCCGACCAAGCTGCTGTTCAACGACTCGGTGCACCCGACCATCGCCGGCCAGCAACTGATTGCCGACTACGCCTATTCGATCATCGCCGCCCCCTGGGAACTGACCCTGCTCCCGGAAATGGCCCACGCCAGCCTGCGTGCCCACCAGGACGAACTGCGCAACCAGTGGCAGACACCCTGGCAGGCAGTTGGCCAGTGGCAAGCCTTCGTTGCCACCGGCGCCCAGGACCTGGACTTCGACGGCCAGCGCAGCGCGGCCAGCGGCGATGGCCGCGGCTACAACCTGACCCTGGGCGGCAGCTACCGCCTGAACGATGCATGGCGCCTGGGCCTGGCCGGCGGCGTGTACCGGCAGAAGCTGGAAGCCGGCGCACAGGATTCGGACTACAAACTGGACAGCTACCTTGCCAGCGCATTCGCCCAATACCGCCAGGACCGCTGGTGGGCCGACGCGGCGCTGACCGCCGGGCACCTGGACTACAGCGACCTCAAGCGCACCTTCGCCCTTGGCGTGAACGACCGCAGCGAAAAGGGCGACACCGATGGCGAGGCCTGGGCTATGTCGGGACGGCTGGGCTACAACCTGGCGGCCGAGAGCAGCAGCTGGCAGCTGGCGCCGTTCATCAGCGCCGACTATGCGCGGGTGAAGGTGGATGGCTATGACGAGAAAAGCGGGCGCTCGACGGCGCTGGGCTTCGATGACCAGGAACGTACATCACGCCGTTTGGGCGTGGGGTTGCTGGGCAGTGTGCAGGTGCTGCCGAGTACCCGGCTGTTCGCCGAGGTGGCGCAGGAGCACGAGTTCGAGGATGACCAGCAGGATGTGACGATGCACCTGACCAGCCTGCCGGCAAATGACTTCACCCTGACCGGGTATACGCCGCACAGCGACCTGACCCGGGCGAGCCTGGGGGTGAGCCATGAAGTGGTGGCGGGGGTGCATTTGCGCGGTAACTACAACTGGCGCAAGAGTGATGAATTGACGCAGCAGGGAGTGAGCTTGGGCGTCAGCGTCGACTTTTGAATTGATGGGGCCGCGTTGCGGCCCTTCGCGGGCTCGCCCGCTCCCACAGGTATTGCACAGGCCTTGCAGCATGTGATTTCCCTGTGGGAGCGGGCATGCCCGCGAAGGGCTGCAACGCAGCCCCGATCAACTTATTTGGCCGAAGTCTGCTCAGCCAACGCCACCGCGCGGAACATTGCCCGGCGCTTGTTGATGGTCTCTTCCCACTCCAGCGCCGGCACCGAGTCGGCAACGATGCCGCCCCCGGCCTGCACATGCAGCTCACCGTCCTTGATTACCGCGGTACGGATGGCAATGGCGGTATCCATGTTGCCGTTCCACGCGAAGTAACCGACGGCACCACCGTAAACCCCACGCTTGACCGGCTCCAGCTCGTCGATGATCTCCATCGCGCGAATCTTCGGCGCACCCGAAAGCGTACCGGCCGGCAGGATCGCCCGCAGTGCGTCCATCGCCGTCAGCCCTTCGCGCAGTTGGCCAGTGACGTTGGACACAATGTGCATCACGTTGGAGTAACGCTCGATCACCATCTTCTCGGTCAGGCGCACGCTGCCGGTCGAGGACACGCGACCGACGTCGTTACGGCCCAGGTCGATCAGCATCAGGTGCTCGGCAATTTCCTTGTCGTCCGACAGCAGGTCGTCTTCCAGCGCGCGGTCGGCCTCTTCGGTAGCGCCACGCGGGCGGGTGCCGGCAATCGGGCGTACGGTGACCAGGTTGTCCTCGACGCGTACCAGCACCTCGGGCGAGCTGCCGACCACATGGAAGTCGCCAAAGTTGAAGAAATACATGTACGGCGTCGGGTTGAAGCAGCGCAGCGCGCGGTACAGGTCGATTGGCGCAGCCTTGAAGTCGATCGACATGCGCTGCGACGGCACCACCTGCATGCAGTCACCGGCCAGGATGTATTCCTTGATGCGGCCGACGGCGTTCTCGTAATCCTCGCGGGTATAGCTGGAGCGGAATTCCGGCTCGGCAGCCTGCGGGCCACTCAGGTCCAGGCCACGGCGTGGGGTGATCGGCTGACGCAGGGTTTCCAGCAGGCCTTGCAGGCGTGCCTGGCCCTGTTCGAAAGCCTGCTCTTCAGCCGGGTCGACCAGCACGATCGCGTGCATCTTGCCCGCCAGGTTGTCGAACACCACCACCGCATCGGACACCATCAGCAGGATATCCGGCACCCCCAGCGGGTCCGGGTTGGGGCTGGCACCCAGGCGCTTTTCCACATAGCGCACGCAGTCGTAGCCGAAGTAGCCGACCAGGCCGCCGTTGAAGCGCGGCAGGCCAGGGATATCGGCGACCTTGTAACGGTCCTTGAATGTTTCGACAAAGGCCAGCGGGTCTTCGACATCGTGGCTTTCCACCTCCACGCCATCCTGCAGGATGCTGACGTGGTAGCCGTGCACACGCATCACCGTGCGCGACGGCAGGCCGATCATCGAGTAACGGCCCCATTTCTCGCCGCCCTGCACCGATTCGAGCAGGTACGAGTTGGGCTGGTCGGCCAGTTTCAGGTAGATCGACAGCGGCGTGTCGAAGTCGGCCAGGGTTTCGCAGGCCAGGGGAATGCGGTTGTAGCCGGCAGCGGCCAGGCGCAGGAATTCTTCGCGGGTCATGGGTAGCCTCGTGGCAAGCAGCAATAGGTCAGGCAAACGGACGGGCCGGCACGCGCCGGCAGGCTGAAGTCAGGCGCGCCAACGCCAACGGGCCAGGGCCTTGATGACTTTCATCCAGAATTTGCCGGTAACCGCCACGGTGGACTCTCTGTCTTGTGAGGCTTGAAGGTCCGCCAACGTTATCCCAGTGGCCGGGTCTGCGCAACCGGGCAGCAATGCGCGCAGGTCGTCGATCACCAGGCTGGGGGCTTCGTCGTGGATCGGCCGGCCGTGGTTGTAGCCGTAGGTCAGGCCCACGCACTGCACACCAGCCGCCTTGGCCGCCAGCACGTCACTGCGTGAATCGCCGACAAACAGCGACTGCTGCGGGGTGACACCGGCCATCTGCATGACGAACAGCAGCGCCGCAGGGTCGGGCTTTTTCTGCGGCAGGGTGTCGCCGCCGATGATCCAGCGAAAGTAGTTGCCGATCTTCATCTGGTCCAGCAGCGGGCCAACGAAGCGCTCGGGCTTGTTGGTGATCAGCGCCATTTCCACGCCCTGCTTGCGCAGCCAGCGCAGGGTGTCCTGCACACCGGGGTAGACCACGGTCAGTTCGTGGCTTTCGGCATAGGCGTCCATGAATAGCGCCAACGCCTGGTCGGCCAGCGCATCGTCCACGGCAGCGTGGTCGATGCCACCGGCCAGCGCCCGGCGCACCAGCACCTGGGCACCGTTGCCCACCCAGTGGCGCACCGCCTCCAGGCCGGCAGGCGGGCGCCCCAGTTCGAGCAGCATGCGGTCCACGGCGGCGGCCAGGTCTGGCACGGAATCGATCAGGGTACCGTCCAGATCGAACATCACCAGCCTGGGCAGCGCCCCCGGGAACAGCTGCTCGAAGCCGCTCATGGGCGGGCCTGAGCCAGTTCGGAGCGCATCCTGGCGATGACTTCCTGGTAGTCCGGGGCGTTGAAGATTGCCGAGCCGGCCACGAAGGTGTCGGCGCCAGCGGCAGCGATCTCGCGGATGTTGTTGACGTTGACGCCACCGTCGATTTCCAGGCGGATATCACGGCCGCTGGCGTCGATCAGCGCACGCGCCTCGCGCAGCTTGTCGAGGGTGCCAGGGATGAACTTCTGCCCGCCGAAGCCCGGGTTGACGCTCATCAGCAGCACCATGTCGACCTTGTCCATCACGTACTTCAGCGCGTCCAGGCTGGTGGCCGGGTTGAATACCAGGCCGGCCTTGCAGCCACCGTCCTTGATCAGCTGCAGCGAACGGTCGATGTGCTGCGAGGCTTCCGGGTGGAAGGTGATGTAGGTGGCACCAGCTTCGATGAAGTCGCCGATGATGCGGTCGACCGGGCTGACCATCAGGTGCACGTCGATCGGGGCGGTGACGCCGTACTTGCGCAGGGCGGTGCAGACCATCGGGCCGATGGTCAGGTTGGGGACGTAGTGGTTGTCCATGACATCGAAGTGGACGATGTCGGCACCCGCGGCCAATACCTTGTCGACGTCCTCGCCCAGTCGGGCGAAATCGGCGGAGAGAATGGAGGGGGCAATAGCGTAGGGCTGCATGGCGCACCTGTTGGCAGAATCACGGTGGCGCGCATTGTAACCCAGGGAAGCGGATGAAGGCTGATTAGCATCAACCTGGACCGGCCCCTTCGCGGCTAAAGCCGCTCCCACAGGGACCGCGCAGCCATCGAAAGCTGCACAAATCCTGTGGGAGCGGCTTTAGCCGCGAAGAGGCCCGCACAGGCAACATACCCTCAACCAGGCTGCTGAGTTCTCAGCTTCTCGCTACGCCCACGCAACCACTCCAGGGTCAGCAGCAACACCACCGAGAAGGCAATCAGCAAGGTCGCCGCCGCAGCAATGGTCGGGCTCAGGTTCTCGCGAATACCACTGAACATCTGCCGCGGCAGGGTCGCCTGCTCCGGCCCGGCCAGGAACAGGGTCACCACTACTTCGTCAAACGACGTGGCAAAGGCGAACAATGCCCCCGAAATCACCCCGGGCGCGATCAGCGGCAGGGTCACCCGGCGGAAAGTCAGCAGCGGCGAGGCGCCCAGGCTGGCTGCCGCGCGCACCAGGTTGTAGTTGAAGCCCTGCAAGGTCGCCGACACGGTAATGATGACGAACGGCACGCCCAGTACCGCATGCACCAGAATCAGCGAGGTGAAGCTGTTGCCCATGCCCAGCGGGGCGAAGAACAGGTAGCTGGCCACACCGATGATCACCACCGGCACCACCATCGGTGAAATCACCAGCGCCATCACCAGCGACTTGCCAGGGAAGTCGCCACGGGTCAGGCCGATGGCCGCCAGGGTGCCGAACACCATGGCCAGCACTGTGGCTGCCGGGGCGACGATGATGCTGTTCTTCAAGGCCCGCATCCACTCGGCCGAGCCGAAGAAGTCCTGGTACCACTGCAGCGAGAAGCCCTGCAGCGGGTACACCAGGAAACTGCCACTGTTGAACGACAGCGGCACGATCACCAGCACCGGCAATATGAGGAACAGCAGGATCAAGCCGCAAAGAATGCGCAGGCTGTAGAACCACACCCGCTCCACGGGCGACATGTAAGGGCTCAGCATGACAAGGCTCCTCAGCTCAGGCGCAGGCGGCTGGCGCCGACCAGCCAGCTATAGATCAGGTACAACAGCACGGTCGCCAGCAGCAACAGCCCGCCCAGTGCGGTGGCCATGCCCCAGTTGATGCTGGTGTTGGTGTAGAAGGCCACGAAGTAGCTGACCATCTGGTCATTCGGGCTGCCCAGCAGTGCCGGGGTGATGTAGTAGCCGATGGCCAGGATGAACACCAGCAGGCAACCAGCGCCAACCCCGGCGTAGGTCTGCGGGAAGTAGACCCGCCAGAAACTGGCGAACGGGTGGCAGCCCAGCGAGATCGCCGCACGCATGTAACTTGGCGAAATGCCCTTCATCACGCTGTACAGCGGCAGGATCATGAATGGCAACAGGATGTGCACCATCGAGATGTACACGCCGGTGCGGTTGAACACCAGTTCCAGCGGCTGGTCGATGATGCCCATGGCCATCAGCGCGCTGTTGATCAGGCCACCCGACTGCAGCAGCACGATCCACGCCGCCACCCGCACCAGGATCGAGGTCCAGAACGGCAGCAGCACCAGGATCATCAGCAGGTTGCTCTGCCGGGTCGGCAGGTTGGCCAGCAGGTAGGCCAGCGGGTAGGCCAGCACCAGACAGATGGCGGTAATCACCACACCCATCCACAGGGTGCGGGCGAAGATATCCAGGTAGATGGCCTGGTCCGGGGTGGCCTTGGCCAGTTCGCCAAGGTCATCGATACGGTGGTCGAGCGAAGCCAGCAGGTAGAACGAGGTGACCGTACTGGTGTTGCGGCGGATCGCCTGCCAGTAGGCCGGGTCGCCCCAACGCTCGTCGAGGGCCTGCAAGGCATCTTTATAGGAAGCGGGTTCGCTCTTGAACGGCAGCGCCCGCGCGGTCTTGGCCAACAGGCTGCGGTAACCGGCCAGCTCCATGTTCAGGCGCTTGGAAAGGTCGCCCAGGGTCTGGTTCTTGCGCGACTCGGCCAGGTCCTGGCTCAACGCCTTGTACACGTCCTCGCCCGGCAGGCTCTTGCCATCCCACTGGGTGATGACGCCCACGGTGCGCGGCAGGCCGCCAACCACTTCCGGGTTGCCGACGCTCTTGTACAGCAGCGCCGCGATCGGCACCAGGAACACCAGCAGGAGAAACAGCGCCAGCGGCGCGATCAACGCCTGCGCCTTCCAGCGGTTGACCCGCTCGGCGTGCTTGAGGCGCTGCTTGAGACTTGGACCTGCGCCTTCTTTGAGGGGCACTGCAATGGCCATGGCGAACTCCGCGATACGAACTGAAAATGGGGCTGCTGCGCAGCCCATCGCCGGCAAGCCAGCTCCCACAGGTACTGCACTGGCCTCGGGGCTTCTGATCCCTGTGGGAGCTGCCCCTACAGGTACTGCGCTGATCTCGGGGATAGCGCGGTCCCTGTGGGAGCTGGCTTGCCGGCGATGGGCCGCAAAGCGGCCCTCTACACTGGTCGTTTACTTCTTCGCCGCCCAGGCGTTGAAGCGTTGCTCCAGCTGCTCGCTGTTGTCAGCCCAGAAGGCCACGTCGATCTGCACCTGGTTGGCGATGTTTTCAGGCGTGGTCGGCATGTCCTTCTTCACCGCGTCCGACAGCAGGCTCACGGCCTTGGAATTGGCCGGGCCGTAGGCGATGTTCTCGGAGTAGGTCTTCTGCTGCTCGGGCTGCACGCTGAAGGCGATGAATTTCTTCGCTTCCTCGGCATCCTTGGCGCCTTTCGGGATGGCCCAGGCGTCGAAGTCGTAGATGCCGCCGTTCCACACCACCTTCAGGTTGCTCTCTTTCTGCACCGCAGCGATGCGGCCGTTGTAGGCAGAGCTCATGACCACGTCACCCGAGGCCAGGTACTGCGGCGGCTGGGCGCCGGCTTCCCACCACTGGATGCTTGGCTTGAGTTCGTCGAGTTTCTTGAAGGCGCGGTCCACGCCCTCTTTGGTGCCCAGCACCTGGTACACGTCCTTCGGCGCCACACCGTCGGCCATCAGGGCGAATTCCAGGGTGTACTTGGCGCCCTTGCGCAGGCCGCGCTTGCCCGGGAATTTCTTGGTATCCCAGAAATCGGCCCAGCTGGTCGGTGCGGTCTTCAGCTTGTCGGCGTTGTAGGCCAGCACCGTGGACCATACGAAGAAGCCCACGCCGCATGGCTGGATGGCACCCGGCACGTAGTCGGCCTCATTACCGAACAGGGCCGGGTCGAGTTCTTCGAACATGCCCTCGTCACAGCCGCGGACCAGTTCTGGCGACTCAACTTCCACCAGGTTCCAGGACACGCTCTTGGTGTCGACCATGGCTTTGACCTTGGCCATCTCGCCGTTGTACTCGCCTGCGACGATCTTGCCCTTGCCGGCCTTCTCCCACGGCTCGTAGAACGCCTTGACCTGGGCCGCCTTGTTGGCACCGCCGAACGAGACCACGGTGAGGTCTGCGGCCATGGCCTGGCCAGCGGCGAACAGCCCCAGGGCCAGGGCGGTCAGTTTCAACTGCTTGCGCATTATTATTCTCTCCACAGTACAGGGTTGGTGAAGCAATCCATCAATGGGCTTCGGCAATCGGATCGAGCGCGCGGGCGTGCTCCACCTCCCAGCCCAGCGGTACCACATCGCCCACGGCCAGGGCCGGGTCGAGCTCGGCAATCGGCTGTTTCACGAAGAAGTCGCCCTTGCCGCAAACTTCCAGGCGCACCCGCACGTGGTCGCCCAGGTAAATGAATTCGGCCACCCGGCCCGAGAAGCGGTTCACGCAGCTCTCGCTGTGGCCGTTCAGGCGCACGCGCTCTGGGCGGATCGACAGGGTCACCGGCTCGCCGGCCTGGCCGACATTCACCGCCAGCGCCTCGACCCGCTCGCCACGTGGCAACTGCACCTGGCAGCGCTTGCCATCACTGGCCAGCAAAGTGCCGTTGATGCGGTTGTTCTCGCCGATGAAGTTGGCGACGAAGGTGTTGCAGGGTTCTTCGTACAGCGTGCGCGGGTCGGCGATCTGCTGGATTTCACCCTGGTGGAACACGGCCACCCGGTCGGACATGGTCAGCGCTTCGCCCTGGTCGTGGGTCACGTACACCACGGTCACGCCCAGGCGCTGGTGGATGTGCTTGATCTCCATCTGCATGTGCTCGCGCAGCTGCTTGTCCAGCGCGCCCAGCGGTTCGTCCATCAGCACCAGCTGCGGCTCGAACACCAGTGCCCGGGCCAGGGCCACACGCTGCTGCTGGCCGCCGGACAGCTGGCCGGGGTAACGCTTGGCGAAGGCATCGAGCTGGACCATGTTCAGCACCCGCTTGACCCGCTCGCTGATGTCGGTCTTGCTCAGGTTGCGCACGGTCAGCGGGAAGGCCAGGTTCTCGGCCACGGTCATGTGCGGGAACAGCGCGTAGTTCTGGAACACCATGCCGATGTCGCGCTTGTGCGGCGGCACGTTGTTGATCGAGCGCCCGGCCAGCTGGATTTCACCGGCGGTGGGGGTTTCGAAGCCGGCCAGCATCATCAGGCTGGTGGTCTTGCCCGAGCCGGACGGGCCAAGCAGGGTGAGGAACTCGCCCTTGCGAATATCCAGGTTGAGGTCTTTGACGATCAGCGACTCGCCGTCGTAGCTCTTCTGCACACCACGGAAGCTGACCAGCGTTTCGCTGGTTGCAGCGTTCGACTTCGCCTCGCTCATGCCTGCACCTTCTTGTTGGATGACTGCGTAGGCAAAGACTAGACAAGCGGCAAGCGCCGGAAAATCGGGGGTGCTGAGAGAATGCCATCATCCGGATGGAAGATTTGTTGTAGGGATTCCCCTACAAAGATGGCGGGTTTGGAATGCTCATCCGAGCCACCCGCCAAACCTGTGGGAGCGGGCATGCCCGCGAAGGGGCCGGTTCAGCCATAGAGATCGGCAGGTCAGGCCCTTTCGCGGGCACGCCCGCTCCCACAGGGACCTCGGCAAGTTCCGAGAACAGGCATGTCGCATTCAGACCAGCTTGTGCTCCATCGCGTACTTCACCAGTTCAGCCAGCGAGTTCACTTTCAGCTTCTGCATCAGGCGCGCCTTGTGGGTGCTGATGGTCTTGCTCGACAGCGCCAGCTGCTGGGCAATGTCGTTGACGTTGGCGCCCTGGGCCAGGCGTTCGAACACCGAAAACTCCCGCTCGGACAGCAGCGTGTGCAACGGCCGCGACTCCGTCAGGCCCACTTCGAAGACCATGCGGTCGGCCAGCGCCGGGTCGATATAACGCCCGCCAGCGGCAACCCGGCGAATTGCGGTCAGCAACAGCGCCGGGTCGCTGTCCTTGGTGGCATAGCCCGCCGCCCCGGCCTTCAGCGCCCGCGCCGCCATCTGCGCTTCATCGTGCATCGACAGCATCAGGATCGCCGGGGCGTCGTGCAACGCGCGGATCCGCGGGATCGCCTCCAGGCCATTCACACCCGGCATCGAGATATCCAGCAGCACCACCTCGCACGGCGTGTGGCGCAGGGTTTCCAGCAACTGCTCACCGTTACCGGCCTCCCCCGCCACCTGCATGTCCTTGGCCAGGCCAATCAACTGCTTGATGCCCTCGCGGACAATGGTGTGGTCTTCGGCCACCAGCACTCGAATCACGATCGCTCTCCTACTCCAACGGTATGGCCACGCTCAGGCTGGTGCCTTCGCCCGGTTCACTGTCCAGCGCCATGCTGCCGCCCAGCATCAGCACCCGCTCACGCACCCCTACCAGGCCGAACGAGGTCGGCCGGGGCTGGTCGCGGCAAAAGCCCTGGCCGTCATCGCTGACAGTCATGCGCAATTGCCCGTGCTCACGCACCAGTTCGATCTCCACGCTGTGCGCCTGGGCATGGCGCATCACGTTGGTCAGCGCCTCCTGGAGGATACGGAACAGCCCGGTGGCCTTGGCGTCGCTCAATGCTGGCAGATTATCCGGTACTTGCACCAGGCAGGGGATCTGCGTGCGTGCTTCAAAACGCCGCGCCTGCCATTCGATGGCCGAGGCGATGCCGGCATCGAGAATCGGCGGGCGCAAGGCGGTGGCCACGTCGCGCACCAGCTGGAACAGTTGGGCGATCAGGCGCTTCATGCTGGTCAGGCGCTCGTTCAGGCCCGGGTCCAGCTCGGCGAAGGCCAGCTCGCACATCGACACCTCCAGCTTGAGCACGGTCAGCATCTGCCCCAGTTCATCGTGCACTTCCCGGGCAATGCGGGCCTTTTCTTCCTCACGCACGCTCTCCAGGTGGGCCGACAGTTCGCGTAGCTGCTCCTGGGACCTGGCCAGCGCCAACTCGGCCCGCTTGCCCTGGGTGATGTCCCACACCACGCCGTCCCACACCACCTGGCCGTTGCCCAGGCGCCGGGTGCTGGCCTTGATGTCGGCCCAGCGCTGTTCACCCTGGCGGGTGAGGATGCGCCCCTGCCAGGACCAGTCCTGGTCACTGGCCAGGGCCAGGTCCTGCACTCGGTGGTAATCGGCGCGGTCCTCGGGATGTACCAGGTTGCGCAGGCCCATCTGCGGGTGCTGGATCTCGCTGGGCGAATAGCCCACCAAGGCCTCGCTGCCCTCGCTGATGTAGGGGAATTCCAGGTCGCCCTCGGCCGGGTCGCGCTCCAGGCGGAACACCAACCCCGGCACGTTGCCGGCAATGCCCTTGAGCCGCGCCTCGCTTTCGCGCAGGGCCGCCAGGGCGCGGTGGCGCTCGGTGACATCGGCGAGGTACACCACCAGGTACTCGGAGTCACGAAAGCGCAGAAAACTCAGCGACAGCTCGACCGGCAGCAGGCTGTGGTCAGCCCGGCGGCACTGCGTCTCGAACTGGCCGACACCGCCCGCCCCGGTGCGCGCGCCCTTCCACAGCTCCAGCCAGCGGTCCATGGTCAGGCTGGGTTCAAAGTCGCTCAGCGGCCGCTCCAGCAGCGCGCCTTCGCCATAGCCCAGCATGCGCTCGGCGGCATGGTTGGCGTAGCGTACGTGGCTGTCCCAGTTGACCCAGAGGATGCCCACCGTGCTCTGGTCGATGGCAAACTGGCTCAGGCGCAACGCTTCTTCGCGCACCTGCCGCTCCACCAGGCTTTCGCGCGTGGCCAGCAGGCTGCGCTCCAGCTGGCGCTGTTGCCGACGCTGCCACACCAGGGTGGCCAGCGCGCACAACAGCAGCAAGCCGAACAGCAGGGCCAGGTTCTTCCAGAACCCTGTCGACTCGCTCAGGCGTGGGTACTTTGGCTGCAGCCAACGCTGGTGCAGTTGCTCCAGTTCCTTGGCCGGCAGTGCCTGCAGGCCACGCTCGAGCACATCGGCCAGCAGCGGCCAGTCGCGCCGCGAACCGATGCGCAACAGTTGCGGCAGGCCGATATCGCCGACCACCGCCAGTTCGCCGAACTCGCTCTCGCGCGACAGGCGGCTGAGCTGGGCTTCGTCCAGCACTGCGAAACTGGCCTGGCCGCCCACCACCAGTTGCAGGGCCTCGCGCTCGTTGGGCACCCCTTGCAGGTTGAGGTTGCTGTAGTTACCACGCAGGTAGTCCGCCAGCTGGCTGGGCATGCGCACCGCCACCCGCTGCTCGGCCTCGAGCGTTTCCAGTTCCACGGCCATGGTCCCGGTGCGCGGCCCAACCACCAGTTGCGGCACGCGCATGTAAGGGTCGCTGAACAGCCACAGACGCAGGCTGGCAGGGGTCTGGGTAAGCCCCGGGGCAAAGTCGATTTCGCCGGCCTGCAGGGCATGCTCGAGGCTGGCCTGGTCGGCGAAGTTGCGCCAGGTAAGGTCCAGCCGCAGCGCCTGCGCCAGGCTGCTCACCAGTTCCACGTTGGCCCCGTACAGCTGCTGCAGGCGCCGGTCGAACTGAGCGTAGGGCGCCTGCAACACCAGGCCGACACGCAGGCTGCGGTGCGTATCCAGCCATTGCTGCTGGGCCGGTTCCAGGGCAACCGTGGGCACCGCTTCGGGTCTGGCCAATGCAATCAAGGGCAGCCAAAAGCAGCCGATAACCAACAGGCGACGCACTCGCTTCATCTACACGCTCGTCTTGGCAAGGCGGCCATGCAGCATGGCCGTCACGGGCAAATACTATTAGGCTGCCGGTATCATTCTGGCCCTGGGTTGACTCATGTCCACACTTTATCGCACGACGCTGGCAATGTGCTGCCTGGCCTCGATCCTTCCACTCGGCGCCCTGGCCGCCGATGCCGAAAAACCATCCACCACCACCGAGGCACCCGCTGCCCAAGCCCCTCGCCCGCCGCTGCTGGAGCGCAGCCAGGAGGACGCCCAGGCGCTGGAGCGGCTGGTGCCCAAGGCCGAACAGCAGACCCTGCAGGCCGGTGCCGACAGCTTCCTGGCCCTGTGGAAACCGGCCAACGACAGCGACCCGCAGGGGGCGGTAATCATCGTCCCGGGGGCTGGCGAAACCGCTGACTGGCCAAATGCGGTCGGCCCGCTGCGGCAGAAGTTCCCCGATATCGGCTGGCACAGCCTGAGCATCAGCCTGCCCGACCTGCTTGCCGACAGCCCGCAGGCGCGGGTCGAGGCCAAGCCGGCTGCCGAGCCGCAGCCAGACAACGGCGAAAGCGCCCCGGCCAAGGACGTGCCGGCCGATGCCAATGCCAACGTTGCCCAGGCTACCGCAGCCGATGCCGACACCGCGGAGAGCACTGACGCCAAACAGGCCAGCGAGCAAACCGACCCGGCCGATGCCGAGCGCATTTTCGCCCGCCTGGATGCTGCGGTGGCCTTTGCCCAGCAGCACAACGCCCGCAGCATCGTGCTGATCGGTCATGGCAGCGGCGCGTATTGGGCGGCCCGCTACCTGAGCGAGAAACAGCCACCGCAGGTGCAGAAACTGGTGATGGTTGCCGCGCAGACACCGGCGCGCGTGGAGCATGACCTGGAAAGCCTGGCGCCGACCTTGAAAGTGCCGACTGCCGACATCTACTACGCCACCCGCAGCGCTGACCGCAATGCTGCCGGGCAGCGCCTGCAGGCCAGCAAGCGGCAGAAGGACAGCCAGTACCGGCAGTTGTCGCTGATTGCCATGCCGGGGAACAAGGTGGCCGAGCAGGAGCAACTGTTCCGCCGGGTGCGGGGGTGGATGAACCCGCAGGGTTAAGGTTTGCCATGATGGCCCCATCGCCGGCAAGCCAGCTCCCACAGGTACCCCACAGTGTTCAGGGTCTGTGCAATACCTGTGGGAGCTGGCTTGCCGGCGATAGGGCCATCAAAGCCCGCGCCGCTTGCGGATCATGGCATAAGCCTGATGCAGCTCCCGGGTCCGCTCGGTCGCTTCACGCACCTGCGCCTCACTGGCACCAGTGCCCGCCAGCTTGTCCGGGTGGTGCCGGCTGACCAGCCGACGATACGCCTGCTTGACCTTGTCGGCATCGGTATCCGCCTCGACCGCCAGCAAGCGCAACGCCGCCGCATAGGTCATGGCGACCCCTTCCGGCCCCGCCGCCTTGCGTGGTTCGTACTCCAGCGACATGGCTTGCACCTGCCGCCGGCTCAGGCCCAGTTTCTGCCCCCAATCCAGCAGCAGTTCACGCTCCTTGTTGCCCATCTTGCCGTCGGCCCAGACCATGCGCCAACAGGCACGCAGGGTGCCTTCGGCCGCATGCGGCTGCTGGCGAATGCGCCGCAGGTGCCCACTCAGCCGGTCCTTGCCCGCCTTGCCACGGTTGAACGCGGCAATCGCACGCAGCCGGGCCGCTTCGGCCAGGTCCAGGCGCACCATCTCCTGGCGCGCCTGCTGGATATGCTGCTCGCCCACCCGGCCATCGCACTTGGCCAGGCGCCCGAGCATCACGAACAGCAACTCATCGTCCTGCAAGGCCGGACGCCCGCCCAGGCGTTCACGCATGTCCTCCCAGCCTTGCAAACGCAGGCGGCGGTCCATGGCCTGGCCGAGCAACGCGCCGAGCAAGGCCCCGGGGATGCTGGCAACGGCAAAGCCGGCACCGGCACCAATCACCGTGCTTGGCCACCACATGTCAGGCGCGCTCGCCGATCAGGCGCTCGGCCTCGGCCAGGCGCTCGATAGTACCGACATCAACCCAGTGCCCACGGTAGTGCTCGCCACTGACCTGGCCCGCAGCCATGGCCTGGCGCAGCAACGGCGCCAGCTTGAAGGCGCCAGGCTGGCAGCCTTCGAACAGCGCCGGGCGCAGCACCGAAAGGCCGCTGAAGGTCAGCGTGCCAGGGGCATCATCACCATCGACCACCCGCTCGCCCACCAGGCGGAAGTCGCCGCGGCCGTGATGGCCTGGGTTATCGACCAGCACCAAATGGGCCAGGCCTTGCAGGGGAGCCTGCAGGCGCGCGAAGTCGTAGTCGGTCCAGACATCGCCGTTCACCAACAGGAACGGCGCGTCACCCAGCAATGGCAGGGCCTTGAAGATGCCACCGCCGGTTTCCAGCGGCTCGCCTTCGGGCGAATAGCGGATGCTCAGGCCGAAACGGCTGCCGTCACCCAAGTGGTCCTCGATCTGCTGGCCGAGCCAGGCATGGTTGATCACCACCTCGGTGACGCCCGCCGCAGCCAGGGCCCGCAGGTGATACTCGATCAGTGGCTGGCCGGCGACCGGGACCAGCGGCTTGGGGGTGTGCAGGGTCAGCGGGCGCATGCGCTCGCCTTTGCCCGCTGCCAATATCATTGCCTTCATGCACGCGCTCCGGCCTGCAACTCGGCAATCAGCTCACCCAGCTCCGCCAATTCGGGCCGGCGGCTGATCACTTCTTCTATATAGGCGAAGAAGCGCGGCACGTCGCCCAAGTAACGGGGTTTGCCGTCGCGGTGGCAGATACGGGCGAAGATACCGATCACCTTCAGGTGGCGCTGCACACCCATCAGGTCGCTGGCACGCTGGAACGCCTCGAAGTCGGCCTGCACCGGGATGCCGGCAGCCTGCGCCTTCTGCCAGTAGTCGCGCAGCCAGCCTTCGACCCGCGCCTGCGGCCAGCTGAGGAAGGCGTCCTTGAACAGGCAGGTGATGTCGTAGGTGACCGGGCCGTACACGGCATCCTGGAAGTCCAGCACGCCGGGGTTGGGCGTGCTCTGCATCAGGTTGCGCGGCATGTAGTCGCGGTGCACCAGTACCTTGGGCTGGGCCAATGCGCTGTCGATCAGCAGCTGGCTGATTCGTTGCCAGGTGGCTTTCTGGGCATCGCTGAAGACCAGGCCAAGCTCACGGCCCACGTACCACTCCGGGAACAACTCGACTTCACGGCGCAGCAGCGCATCGTCGTAGCTGGGCAGCGGCGCGTCCATCGGCAGGCGCTGGAACGCCAGCAACGCGTCGATGGCATCGGCGAACAGGCCGTCGGCGTTGTCGGCATCAATGATATCAAGGTATGTCTGGTGGCCCAGGTCACCCAGTAGCAGGAAGCCACGCTCCAGGTCCTGGGCATGGATCAGCGGCACATGCACGCCGGCGCTGGCCAGCAAGTGGTCGATGGCGACGAACGGTCGGCAGTTTTCCTGCGGAGGTGGTGCATCCATGATCACGAAGCTGTGGCCGGCGCCCTGCCAGCGAAAGTAACGACGGAAGCTGGCATCGCTGCTGGCCGCGGTCAGGCTGCCTGCGGGCACTTCGCCCCAGGCGTTTTTCCGGAAAAGATCATTGAGCTGCTCATCGAGCCAGACCGTCAGTTGTTGCAGGCGTACATCGTGTTCAGGCATTACAAGGGTCTCCGACGGCCCTAGCCGTCAAGCGGGTCATGCTTTATTATCCAGCATCTTTTTCAGACCATCGAGAGGCGTGCGGCCCCACACGCGGGCAGATGGCACGCAGGAAGCCCGGACTAATAAGATGGCATTGAAATCCCCCGCGTTTCGTAGAAAGTTTCCGTTGCTGGTAACCGGCGGTTTGCTGGCCCTGCAACCTCTGGCCACGTCTTACGTGGTGGCAGCCGAACAGTTCGACTGCCAAGTGTCCGCCTCCGGTGGTTGGGACTGCAAGCCCAAGACCCCAGCCAACAACCTGCCGCCGCGCCCGGTGCACGAGGGTGCTGCCGTCAGCACCGGCACCGAAGCCGCGAGCGAAGGCGAAACCGCGGACCGGCCGATGCTGGTCACCGAGGCCAAAGGCCGTGGCCTGAAGTCGCGTAGCGAAGACTACAGCCACCTGGACTGGGTTCCGCGTGAAAAGCTCACTGCCGCACAGCTGGCCGAAACCGGCCCGTACTGCGGTGGCGCCTACATCGAGCCAACCCGCCCGGGCATGGCCGACACCACGCCGAAGGACGAGTCGCCGACCTACATCAACGCCAAGGTATCCAAGTACCAGCAGGAGCAGCAGATCGCTACCCTCGCCGGTGACGTGGTGATGCGCCAGGGCAGCATGCAGGCCGAGGCCGACGAGGCCAACCTCTACCAGACCGAAAACCGTGGCGAGCTCAAGGGCAACGTCAAGATCCGTGACAACGGTTCGCTGGTGGTCGGTGACGAGGCACAGATCCAGCTCGACACGGGCGAAGCCCAGGTCGACAACGCCGAATACGTGATGCACAAGTCGCACATCCGCGGCAGTGCCCTGTACGCCAAGCGTGGCGAGAACGCCATCATCCGCCTCAAGGACGGTACGTACACCACCTGCGAACCGGGCAGCAACGCCTGGCAGCTGAAGGGCAACAACATCACCCTGAACCCGGCCACCGGTTTCGGTACCGCGACCAACGTTACGCTGCGGGTCAAGGATTTCCCGGTGTTCTACACACCGTACATCTACTTCCCGATCGACGACCGTCGCCAGTCCGGCTTCCTGCCGCCATCGTTCAGCAGCACCAGCGACACCGGCTTCATGCTGGTCACGCCGTACTACTTCAACCTGGCGCCGAACTACGACGCCACGTTGTACCCGCGCTACATGACCAAGCGCGGCCTGCTGATGGAAGGCGAGTTCCGCTACCTGACGCCTTCCAGCGAAGGCCAGTTCGGTGGTGCGTATCTCAACGACAAGAACGACGACCGCAAAGACCAGACTGACTACAAAGAGCAGCGCTGGATGGTCAACTGGCAGCACAAGGGCGGGCTGGACGAGCGCCTGATGACCGAGGTGGACTACACCGACATCAGCGATCCGTTCTACTTCCAGGACCTGGAATCCGACCAGATCGGTATTGAAACCCAGGACCTGCTGAACCAGCAGGGTGCATTGACCTACCGTGGTGACAACTACACCGCGCGGTTGAATGTGCATGCCTACGAGATGGCGACCATCTCGAAGATCACCCCGTATGATCGCCTGCCGCAGATTACCTTCAACGGTAAGCTGCCGTACGAGCCAGGTGGGCTCAATATTGCCTACGAAACCGAGGCAGTCCGTTTCGATCGTGACCTGAAAGACGACTTCGTATTGAACGAAGATGGCCTTCCCGACACTTCGGCGGGTGCGCCTGGTCGCCGCCTGGACCAGAACGTCAGCGGCATCGCTCGCGCCAACGGCAACCGTTTCAACGTCGCACCATCGATCAGCCTGCCGATGGAAGCCAGCTACGGCTTCCTGACCCCCAAGCTGAAGTATGCGTATACCCACTACGATCTGGACTTGGACAGCCAGGGTAAAACCCAGGCTATCGCGCAATCGGCCAACCCGGCGTACGGCAGCTACAACAGCTCGCTGAACCGCGACGTACCGATCTTCAGCGTGGACAGCGGCCTGTACTTCGACCGCAAAACTTCGCTGTTCGGCACCAACTACAAGCAAACCCTCGAACCGCGTATGTACTACCTCTACGTCCCGTACAAGGACCAGAAGGACATCCCGCTGTTCGACTCGGGTGAAACCCTGTTCAGCTACGATTCGCTATTCCGCGACAACCGCTTCAGCGGCACCGACCGTATCGGTGACGAGAACAAGCTGTCGCTGGGCGTAACCACCCGCTGGATCGAAGAAAACGGTTTCGAACGCCAGAACTTCAGCATCGGTCAGGCCTTCTACTTCAAGGACCGCAAAGTTCAGCTCCCTGGTATCGATTACCGTACCCGCAGCGACTCGCAGTCCGATGTGTCGCCATACGCGTTGGTGTACAACTACTACTTCAACCGCGACTGGCGCTTCAATTCGGACTTCAACTGGGACCCGGACAGCCGCAGCACCCGCTCGGGCAGCGCGATGTTCCATTACCAGCCTGAAGACAACCCGAACAAAGTGGTCAACCTCGGTTATCGCTACCGTAACGACACCATCTCCTACGACTCCACGACCGGTACCTGGAAAGTGGGCGGTGGCGACTACGGCGTCCCAGGCAGCGAGAACTACATCAAGGACTACTACAAGATCCAGCAGCATGACTTCTCGGTCATCTGGCCGATCGTTCCGCAGTGGAGCGTCATCGCTCGCTGGCAGCATGACTACAACCGCAATCGCACCCTGGAAGCCATGGGCGGTTTCGAGTACGACAACTGCTGCTGGAAGCTGCGTCTGATCAACCGTTACTGGATCGACTACGACGACTTCAGCCAAGCCCTCCCGGCAAACGAAAAAGGCGACCACGGCATCTTCCTTCAGATCGTCCTGAAAGGCCTCGGTGGTGTAGTCGGCAACAAGGTCGAATCTTTCCTCGACCAAGGCATTCAAGGTTATCGTGAACGTGAAGACCAAGCTTATTGATCGACTGCGCCCGGCGTTGCTGGGCGTTGCATTGCTGAGTGGCGCGGTGCATGCCGCGGTGCAACCTCTTGATCGCGTGGTGGCCATCGTCGACAACGACGTGGTCATGCAAAGCCAGCTGGACCAGCGTGTCCGCGAGGTCCAGCAAACCATCGCCAAGCGCGGCGGCGGCATGCCGCCTGCCGGTGCGCTGGACCAGCAGGTACTGGAACGCCTGATCGTCGAGAACCTGCAGCTGCAGATCGGCGAGCGCTCCGGCATCCGCATCACCGACGAAGAACTGAACCAGGCCATGGGCACCATTGCCCAGCGCAACGGCATGTCACTGGAGCAGTTCCGCGCCGCCCTGGCCCGTGACGGCATGTCGTTCGACGACGCCCGCGAGCAGGTCAAGCGCGAGATGATCATCAGCCGCGTGCGCCAGCGCCGCGTGGCCGAGCGTATCCAGGTCTCCGAGCAGGAAGTGAAGAACTTCCTCAACTCCGACCTTGGCAAGATGCAGATGTCGGAAGAGTACCGCCTGGCCAACATCCTGATCCCGACCCCGGAAGCGGCCAATTCGGAAGCTATCCAGGCCGCCGCACGCCAGGTTGGCGATGTGTACCAGCAGCTCAAGCAGGGCGCGGACTTCGGCCAGATGGCCATTGCCCGCTCCGCCAGCGAAAACGCCCTGGAAGGCGGCGAGATGGGCTGGCGTAAAGCCGGCCAGCTGCCACCGGACTTCGCCAAGATGCTCAGCAGCATGCCGGTTGGCGAAATTACCCAGCCTATCCGCATCCCCAACGGCTTCATCATCCTCAAGCTCGAGGAGAAGCGTGGCGGCAGCGAGAACGTGCTGCGTGACGAAGTGCACGTTCGCCACATCCTGATCAAGCCTAGCGAGATCCGCAGCGAGGCGGCCACCGAGCAACTGGCCGAACGCCTGTACGAGCGCATCAAGAACGGCGAAGACTTCGGCGAGCTGGCCAAGAGCTTCTCGGAAGACCCGGGTTCGGCGCTCAACGGCGGCGACCTCAACTGGGTTGACCCGAACAGCCTGGTACCGGAGTTCCGCGAGCAGATGGCCAACGCCGCCCAAGGCGAAGTCACCCGTCCGTTCAAGACCCAGTACGGCTGGCATGTCCTGGAAGTGCTGGGCCGTCGCGCCACCGACAGCACCGAGCAGGCTCGTGAGCAACAGGCCATGAACGTACTGCGCAACCGCAAGTACGACGAAGAGCTGCAGACCTGGCTGCGCCAGATCCGCGACGAGGCCTACGTTGAAATCAAGCTGCCTGGCGCTGACCAGGCCGCCCAGTGAAGCCCCTGCGCTTCGCCGTCACCCCCGGCGAGCCGGCCGGCATAGGCCCCGACCTGTGCCTGCTGCTCGCCGCAGACGCCCAGCCCCACCCCCTGATCGCCATCACCAGCCGTGACCTGCTCGCCGAGCGGGCCACGCAGCTGGGGCTGGCCGTCAACCTGCTGCCGGTAGCGCCGGGCCTGTGGCCCGAGCAGCCGGCGCCAGCGGGTAGCCTGTACGTCTGGGATACCCCCCTGGCGGCCCCGGTAGTGCCGGGCCAGCTCGACAAGGCCAATGCCGCGTTCGTGCTGGAAACCCTGACCCGTGCCGGGCAAGGCTGCCTGGACGGGCACTTCGCCGGGATGATCACCGCCCCTGTACACAAGGGCGTGATCAACGAAAGCGGTATCGCCTTCTCCGGGCATACCGAATTCCTTGCCGAGCTGACCCACACCGCGCAAGTGGTGATGATGCTGGCCACCCGTGGCCTGCGCGTGGCCCTGGTGACCACACACCTTCCGCTGCGCGACATTGCCGACGCCATCACTGCCGAGCGCGTCGAGCGTGTAACCCGTATCCTGCATGCCGACATGCGCGACAAGTTCGGCATTGCCAACCCGCGCATCCTGGTGTGCGGCCTCAACCCGCACGCGGGCGAGGGCGGCCACCTGGGCCGCGAGGAAATCGACATCATCGAGCCGACCCTGGCCCGCCTGCGCACCGAAGGCATGGACCTGCGCGGGCCGCTGCCGGCCGATACCCTGTTTACCCCCAAATATCTGGAGCACTGCGACGCGGTGCTGGCGATGTACCACGACCAGGGCCTGCCCGTACTCAAGTACAAAGGCTTCGGCGCTGCGGTCAACGTGACCCTGGGCCTGCCGATCATCCGCACGTCAGTCGACCACGGCACCGCCCTGGACCTGGCCGGCACCGGCAAGGTCGACACCGGCAGCCTGCGCGTCGCGCTGGAAACCGCCTACCAGATGGCCGAGAACCGACCATGAACGAGCAATACCAACACCGGGCGCGCAAGCGCTTCGGCCAGAACTTCCTGCACGACGCCGGCATCATCGACCGCATCCTGCGTGCCATCAACGCCAAGGCCGGCGAACATCTGCTGGAAATCGGCCCCGGCCAGGGCGCCCTGACCGAAGGCCTGCTGGGCAGCGGGGCACAGCTGGACGTGGTGGAACTGGACAAGGACCTGGTGCCGATCCTGCAGCACAAGTTTGCCGGCCGCAGCAATTTCCGCCTGCACCAGGGCGACGCCCTGAAATTCGACTTCAACCAGCTGGGCGTGCCACCGCGCAGCCTCAAGGTGGTGGGCAACCTGCCCTACAACATCTCCACTCCACTGATCTTCCACCTGCTCAGCCATGCCGGGCTGATCCGCGACATGCACTTCATGTTGCAGAAGGAAGTGGTCGAGCGCATGGCCGCCGGCCCTGGCGGTGGTGACTGGGGGCGTCTGTCGATCATGGTGCAGTACCACTGCCGGGTCGAGCACCTGTTCAACGTTGGCCCTGGCGCCTTCAACCCGCCGCCGAAAGTGGACTCGGCCATCGTCCGCCTGGTGCCGCACGAAGTGCTGCCGTACCCGGCCAAGGACGCAAAGCTGCTGGAGCAGGTGGTACGCGAAGCCTTCAACCAGCGCCGCAAGACCCTGCGCAACACCATGAAAGGCCTGCTCGACAGCGCGGCCATCGAAGCTGCCGGTGTGGACGGTAGCCTGCGCCCTGAACAGCTGGACCTGGCCGCCTTCGTGCGCCTGGCTGACCAGTTGGCTGACCAACAAGCCTGATATCTCCTGTACCGGCCCTATCGCCGGCAAGCCGGCTCCCACAGTTACTCCACAGCCCTCAAAATCTGCGCAGTACCTTGTAGGAGCAGCCTTGTGCTGCGAAGAAGCCAGTAGGGCGAAAGATTTTCTTCGACAGTAATGGCCTCTTCGCAGCACAAGGCTGCTCCTACAGGTGCTGTGCATGCCTTGAAACCCATGCCGGCCAGGTGGGAGCGGGTTTACCCGCGAAAGGGCCGGGACAGACAACACAATCCCCAAGCCCCTCACCGCTGGCCCTTCCCCCTCTCAATGGCCTAGACTGCATTATTGCGTCAGTTCGCCCAAGGCCCTTGCATGTCCGACCCCCGCTATCAGATCGACGTCAGCGTCGTGACCCGCTACCTCAAAGAACAATCCGACCCCGAAAACAGTCGTTTCGCTTTCGCCTACACCATCACCGTGCAGAACAATGGCTCGCTCAAGGCCAAGCTGCTGTCGCGCCACTGGCTGATCACCAACGGTGACGGCGAGGTCGAGGAGGTGCGTGGCGCCGGCGTGGTCGGCCAGCAGCCCAATATCGACCCGGGCCAGAGCCATACCTACAGCAGCGGAGCGGTCATCAGCACCCGCGTGGGCACCATGCAGGGCAGCTACCAGATGTTCGCCGAAGACGGCAAACGCTTCGATGCCGAGATCGCCCCCTTCCGCCTGGCGGTGCCCGGGGCGCTGCACTGATGGCTACCTACGCCGTCGGTGACCTGCAGGGCTGCCTGCAGCCACTCAAGTGCCTGCTCGAACGGGTCAACTTCAACCCCGCCGTCGACCGCCTGTGGCTGGTCGGCGACCTGGTCAACCGCGGCCCCGAGTCACTGGAAACTCTGCGCTTCCTTTATTCGATCCGCCAGTCGCTGGTGTGCGTGCTGGGCAACCATGACCTGCACCTGCTGGCCGCCTGGCACAACGTCGAACGCCTGAAGAAAAGCGACACCCTGCGCGAGATCATCGAAGCGCCGGACGCCGACCAGCTGTTCGACTGGCTGCGCCAGCAAAAGCTGCTGCATTACGACGAACCCCGTGGCATTGCCCTGGTTCACGCCGGCATTCCACCGCAATGGACCTTGGGCAAAGCCCTGGAGCTGGCCGCCGAGGTCGAGGAAGTGCTGCGCGACGACGAGCGCCTGAAGCTGTACCTGGACGGCATGTACGGCAACGAGCCGAACAAGTGGAGCAAGAACCTCAGCGGCATCGAACGCCTGCGGGTCATCACCAACTGCCTCACGCGCATGCGCTTCTGCACCGCCGAGGGCAAGCTCGACCTCAAGAGCAAGGAAGGCCTGAATACCGCCCCCAAGGGCTACAAGCCCTGGTACGCACACAAAGGCCGCCGCTCACGCCACGTGAAGATAATCTTCGGCCACTGGGCCGCCCTGCAGGGGCAGGTCGACGAGCCCGGCATCATCGCCCTGGACACCGGTTGCGTGTGGGGCGGTGCCATGACCCTGTACAACGTCGACAGCGGCGAATACCACCGCTGTAACTGCAGCGACGACGGCAACTTACGCCTCCCCACCCAAACGCCTACACTGAACGATCAATCCTGAAGGAAGCCGTACCCATGAGCGAATTCAAGCGCATCCCTCCCGAACAGGCCCTGGCCCTGCGCGCGCAAGGTGCGGTAGTCGTCGACATTCGCGACCCGCAGGCCTTTGCCGCCGGCCACATCACCGGTGCCAAGCATCTGGATAACCATTCGGTCGCCGAGTTCATCCGCAATGCCGACCTCGATGCCCCAACCCTGGTGGTGTGCTACCACGGCAATTCCAGCCAGAGCGCCGCGGCCTATCTGGTGAACCAGGGCTTCTCGGACGTATACAGCGTGGACGGCGGCTTTGAGCTGTGGCGCGCCACCTACCCGGCCGAAACCGCCCAGGGCACTGCCGAATAATTTTTTCATTTTTACTGCAGCCCGCGCCCCATGCGGGCTTGCGGCTTATCTGACGAACGGTCGTTCGCAACTTCTCCGCCCCTCGCCCTTGACCTTGCGGATAACCAACTATTCTTAAGCGCAGGCCATCCAGAAAAAGGGGAGAGCCGGTACACCGGCGTGCGGGTCATCGGTAGCGTTACAGGGTGTTCTGGGGGGTATACAGCAATCGGCAACCCCGGTTGCATGCCAGCATCAGCTGACTGATCCGGCGTCGTCTCCACGTATCGAGCGAGGTGACGTCATGAGTATTTTTAGCCACTTCCAACAACGTTTCGAGTCTACGCGCCAGGAAGAACTCTCGCTGCAGGAGTACCTCGAGCTGTGCAAAGAGGATCGCAGTGCCTACGCATCGGCGGCCGAACGGCTGTTGCTGGCCATCGGTGAGCCGGAGCTGATCGACACCTCAACCAACTCCAGACTGTCGCGAATCTTCTCCAACAAGGTTATCCGCCGCTATCCGGCCTTTGCCGACTTCCATGGCATGGAAGAGTGCATCGACCAGATCGTGTCCTACTTCCGCCACGCCGCCCAAGGCCTGGAGGAAAAGAAACAGATCCTCTATCTGCTGGGCCCGGTGGGCGGCGGTAAGTCGTCGCTGGCCGAGAAACTCAAGCAGCTGATGGAAAAGGTGCCGTTCTACGCCATCAAGGGCTCGCCGGTATTCGAGTCGCCCCTGGGCCTGTTCAACGCCACCGAAGACGGGGCCATTCTCGAGGAAGAGTTCGGCATCCCGCGGCGCTACCTGAACACCATCATGTCGCCCTGGGCCACCAAGCGCCTGCAGGAGTTCGGCGGCGACATCAGCAAGTTCAAGGTGGTGAAGCTGTACCCGTCGATCCTCAACCAGATCGCCATCGCCAAGACCGAACCCGGTGACGAAAACAACCAGGATATTTCGGCGCTGGTCGGCAAGGTGGATATCCGCAAGCTCGAGGAATTCCCGCAGAACGACGCCGACGCCTATGCCTATTCGGGCGCGCTGTGCCGGGCCAACCAGGGCCTGATGGAATTCGTCGAGATGTTCAAGGCACCGATCAAGGTCCTGCACCCGTTGCTCACCGCCACCCAGGAGGGCAACTACAACAGTACCGAAGGCCTCGGCGCCATCCCCTACTCCGGGATTCTGCTGGCCCACTCCAACGAGTCGGAATGGCACACCTTCCGTAACAACAAGAACAACGAGGCGTTCATCGACCGGATCTACATCGTCAAGGTGCCGTACTGCCTGCGCGTCAGCGACGAAATCAAGATCTACGACAAGCTGCTGATCAACAGTTCGCTGGCCAAGGCCCACTGCGCGCCAGACACGCTGAAGATGCTCGCCCAGTTCACCGTACTGTCGCGCCTGAAAGAGCCGGAAAACTCCAACATCTATTCGAAGATGCGGGTGTACGATGGGGAAAACCTCAAGGACACCGATCCGAAGGCCAAGTCGATCCAGGAGTACCGCGATGCCGCCGGCGTCGACGAAGGCATGAACGGCCTGTCGACCCGCTTCGCCTTCAAGATCCTGTCCAAGGTGTTCAACTTCGACCCGCATGAAGTGGCCGCCAACCCGGTGCACCTGCTGTATGTGCTGGAGCAGCAGATTGAGCAGGAACAGTTCCCGGCCGAGGTGCGCGAACGCTACCTGCGCTACCTGAAGGAGTACCTGGCCCCGCGCTACATCGAGTTCATCGGCAAGGAAATCCAGACCGCCTACCTGGAATCCTACAGCGAATACGGCCAGAACATCTTCGACCGCTACGTGCTGTACGCAGACTTCTGGATCCAGGACCAGGAATACCGCGACCCGGAAACCGGCGAAATCCTCAACCGTATCGCCCTCAACGAAGAACTGGAGAAGATCGAGAAGCCGGCCGGCATCAGCAACCCGAAAGATTTCCGCAACGAAATCGTCAACTTCGTGCTGCGTGCCCGTGCCAACAACAACGGCAAGAACCCGAGCTGGCTGAGCTACGAAAAGCTGCGGGTGGTGATCGAGAAGAAAATGTTCTCCAACACCGAGGACCTGCTGCCGGTCATCAGCTTCAACGCCAAGGCAAGCAAGGAGGACCAACAGAAACACAACGACTTCGTCACACGGATGGTGGAGCGTGGCTACACCGACAAACAGGTTCGTCTGCTGTCGGAATGGTACCTGCGGGTCAGGAAATCGCAATAAAGCGACAAGCTACCCACCGCGCGCCCAGGGCTGCTATGCCAGCCCTGGGCGGCGGCAGCTGCTTTGCTGCCTTTACGTGCAGCAGCTCGTAGCTTGAAGCGTGCAGCTGTTCCCAGCTACCGGAGGGACCATGAGCTACGTTATAGATCGACGCCTGAACGGCAAGAACAAGAGCACGGTGAACCGCCAGCGCTTCCTGCGGCGGTACCGCGAACACATCAAGAAAGCCGTCGAAGAGGCGGTAAGCCGCCGTTCCATCATGGACATGGAACATGGCGAGCAGATCAGCATTCCGGGGCGCGACATCGACGAACCGGTGTTGCACCATGGTCGCGGGGGCAAGCAGACCATCGTGCACCCAGGCAACAAGGAATTCACCGCCGGTGAACACATCCCCAGGCCACAAGGCGGTGGCGGTGGCAGCGGCCGAGGCAAGGCCGGCAACTCCGGCGAAGGCATGGACGACTTCGTCTTCCAGATCACCCAGGAAGAATTCCTCGAGTTCATGTTCGAGGACCTCGAGCTACCCAACCTGGTCAAACGTCACCTGACCGGGGCCGACACCTTCAAGACCGTGCGCGCCGGTATCGCCAACGAAGGCAACCCGTCCCGCATCAACATCGTGCGCACCCTGCGTTCGGCCCATGCCCGGCGCATTGCCCTGACCGGCAGCAGCCGCGCACTGCTGCGCGAAGCGCAGAAGGAACTCGCCCGCCTGAAGGTCGAGGAACCCGACAACTTCACCGATATCCAGGAAGTCGAACACGAGATCGAACGCCTGAAGGCACGCATCAACCGCCTGCCCTTCCTCGACACCTTCGACCTCAAGTACAACTTGCTGGTCAAGCAGCCCAACCCCAGCTCCAAGGCGGTGATGTTCTGCCTGATGGACGTGTCCGGCTCGATGACCCAGGCCACCAAGGACATCGCCAAGCGCTTCTTCATCCTGCTGTACCTGTTCCTCAAGCGTAACTACGACCGCATCGAAGTGGTGTTCATCCGCCACCACACCAGCGCTCGTGAAGTCGACGAGGAAGAATTCTTCTATTCGCGGGAAACCGGCGGCACCATCGTTTCCAGCGCCCTCAAGCTGATGCAGGAGGTCATGGCCGAACGCTACCCGGCCAGCGACTGGAACATCTACGCCGCCCAGGCTTCCGACGGCGACAACTGGAACGACGACTCGCCGATCTGCCGCGACATCCTGGCCAAGCAGATCATGCCGCATGTGCAGTACTACACTTACGTTGAAATCACCCCGCGTGAACACCAGGCGCTGTGGTACGAATACGAGCGCATCGGCGAAGCCTTCCCCGACACGTTCGCCCAGCAGCAGTTGGTATCGGCCGGCGATATCTACCCGGTCTTCCGTGAACTCTTCCAGCGCAGGTTAGCCACATGACCGCCAGAGCACAGAGACGCCAACCTATTTCCACCGGGTCCGAGTGGACGTTCGAACTGATCCAGACCTACGACCGGGAAATCAGCCGCCTGGCCGAGCGTTACGCCCTGGACACCTACCCCAACCAGATCGAGGTGATTACCGCCGAGCAGATGATGGACGCCTACGCCTCGGTCGGCATGCCGCTGGGTTATCACCACTGGTCCTACGGCAAGCAGTTCCTCAGCACGGAGAAATCCTACAGCCGTGGCCAGATGGGCCTGGCCTACGAGATCGTGATCAACTCCGACCCGTGCATCGCCTATCTGATGGAAGAAAACACCATGTGCATGCAGGCACTGGTGATCGCCCATGCCTGCTACGGCCATAACAGTTTCTTCAAGGGCAACTACCTGTTCCGCACCTGGACCGACGCCAGCTCGATCATCGACTATCTGGTGTTCGCCAAGCAGTACATCGCCCAGTGCGAAGAGCGCCATGGCATCGATGCCGTGGAAGACCTGATCGACTCCTGCCACGCCCTGATGAACTACGGCGTCGACCGTTACAAGCGGCCTTATCCGATTTCCGCCGAAGAGGAGCGGCGGCGGCAGAAGGAGCGCGAGGAGCACCTGCAGCGGCAGATCAATGACCTGTGGCGGACCATTCCGAAGAGTGCCGACAAGGGTAACGAGCGCGATGATGCGCGCTTCCCCGCCGAGCCGCAGGAAAACATCCTGTATTTCATCGAGAAGAACGCCCCGCTGCTGGAGCCCTGGCAACGTGAAGTGGTGCGCATCGTGCGCAAGATCGCCCAGTATTTCTACCCGCAGCGCCAGACCCAGGTGATGAACGAAGGCTGGGCGACGTTCTGGCACTACACACTGATGAACGACCTGTATGACGAGGGGCTGATCACCGAAGGCTTCATGATGGAGTTCCTGCAGTCGCACACCAGCGTGGTGTTCCAGCCCGGCTTCGACAGCCCCTACTACAACGGCATCAACCCCTACGCACTGGGCTTTGCGATGTACACCGACATCCGTCGCATGTGCGAAAACCCGACTGAAGAAGATCGCCGCTGGTTCCCCGACATTGCCGGCAGTGACTGGCTTTCTACCATCAAGTTCGCCATGAGCAGCTTCAAGGACGAGAGCTTCATCCTGCAGTACCTGTCGCCGAAGGTCATGCGCGATCTGAAGCTGTTCAGCATCCTCGATGACGACCAGCGCGACGACCTGTATGTACCTGCCATCCACGACGAGGCCGGCTACCGGACCATTCGCGAACTGCTGGCGGCGCAGTACAACCTGGGCAACCGCGAACCGAACGTGCAGATCTGGAGCGTCGACCGCCGCGGCGACCGCTCGCTGACCTTGCGTCACCAGCAACACAACCGCAAACCGCTGGGCGATTCTACCGATGAAGTGCTCAAGCACCTGCACCGCCTGTGGGGCTTCGACATCCACCTGGAGACCGTCCAGGGCGAGCAGGTGATGAAGACCCACCACATGCCACCGCGCGGCGAGCACGGCGAAAGTGCCGACTACGGCCGCATGGACCTGGCTGTCATCCACCACCTCTAGTGCCACGCCATGAGTGCCGACAGGGTATCCTGTCGGCAGTTATGGAGAGCTGCACATGCACATCTACAAAGTTGGCGGCGCCGTGCGCGACCGCCTGCTCGGCCGCCCTGTCAGCGATATCGACTGGCTGGTGGTCGGCGCCACGGTCGAGGAAATGCACGCCAAGGGCTTTCGCCCCGTCGGCGCTGATTTCCCGGTGTTCCTGCACCCGAAAACCGGCGAGGAATATGCCCTGGCGCGCACCGAGCGCAAGAGCGGGCGCGGCTACGGCGGCTTCACCTTCCACGCCAGCCCCGATGTGACCCTGGAAGAAGACCTGATCCGCCGTGACCTGACCATCAATGCAATGGCCGAGGACGAGACGGGTACGGTGTACGACCCCTATCACGGCCAGAGCGATCTCGATCAGCGCCTTTTGCGCCATGTTTCTCCGGCATTCGCCGAAGATCCATTGCGTGTGCTGCGTGTTGCGCGCTTTGCTGCCCGTTATGCACCGCTGGGTTTCCGGGTTGCCGATGAGACGCTTGAGCTGATGCGCCAGATCAGCGCCTCGGGCGAACTGCAAGCACTGACCGCCGAGCGCAGCTGGAAGGAAATCGAGCGGGCGCTGATGGAGGCGCAGCCGCAGGTGTTCTTCCAGGTGCTGCATGCTTGTGGAGCCCTGCGGGAGCTGCTGCCGGAGCTTGATGACGCTCCCCAGGCCCTGGCGGCGCTGGAACAGGCGGCAATGCACGAACGGCCCCTGCATGTACGCTGGGCCTGCCTGCTGCAGTCGCTGACACCGGCCGCGATCAAAGCCATCAACCAGCGCCTGAAGGCGCCGCGGGAGTGCCAGGAGCTGGCGTTACTGACGGGTGAATGCCTGAAGCTGGGCAACCAGGCGCTGGAACTGCCTGCCACGGCACTGCTGGAGCTGTTGCAGAAGTTCGATGTGTACCGGCGGCCACAGCGGTTCGAGGACTTCCTGATCGCTTGCGAGATGACAGCGCTGGGCGAGGACAAAGCAGGTTATCCACAGGCCGACTACCTGCGAGGGGCAGCGGCGGCGGCGCGGGCAGTGGATGTCAAGCCGTTGGTGCAGGAAGGGCTTACTGGCCAGGCCTTGGGTGAAGCGCTCAAAGGTGAGCGGCTGAAAGCGCTCGAGGCTTACAAGCTCGGTTGAACATACCGGCCCTTTCGCGGGCTCGCCCGCTCCCACAGGAACCGCGCATTTTCTGAGCCTCGCACCTAACCTGTGGGAGCGGGCAAGCCCGCGAAGGGCCGCAAAGCGGCCCCAATTTTCTTAACTGACCGGCATTAAGGCTCGCCCGCTCCCACAGGGATCGCATGATGCCAAGTGTCGTGCGATCCCTGTGGGAGCGGCTTTAGCCGCGAAAGGGCCGGTACAGGCTTACGCGGGAGTCAGCTGCAACCCACGCCACTCAAAGGCAACCGGGGCCAACACCTGATCAATCCGCGCCTCCTGCCACAACTGCGCCATTGTCTTGCCTACCCCCGGATGCACCAGCTCCGGCGCCAGCAGCGACAGCGGCCACAGCACAAAGGCGTTTTTCAGGATCTCGGCCCGAGGCAACACCAGCCCATCGAACGTGCCGTGCAGGCCGTCATACATCAGCACGTCGATATCCAGCGGAAGGCCCTTGCGGTCCGGGGCATAGCGACCATTGTCGGCCTCGATGAACTTCAACCGGCGGTCCAGTTCGATCAACGGCAATGCAGTCTGCCCGGTCACCACGAAGTTGATGAACGGCCCGCTCTTGATCCCCACTGCCTGGCTTTCGAACGCCGGCGAACAGCGCATGTCGGTCAGGATGCCCGCCAACGCATCGAGCCCGGCGCACAAGTGCACCTCGCGGTCGATGTTGCTGCCAAGGCCCAGGTAAACCGTGCTCAGAGACATCCGCGCTCGATCTCCACGCCAACACCACCACGGGCCGCCGGCACCGCACCCGGCTTGGTCAGTTTCAACCGCACCCACGGGATGTGGAACTCTTCCATCAACGTCGCCACCAGGCGCTCGGCGAAGGTTTCCACCAACTCGAAACGGGCCTGTTCGGCAAACGCCTGGATGCGCGCCGACACACTGGCATAATCCAGCGCCAGGTTCAGGTCGTCACCGGCCGCAGCCGGGCGGTTGTCCCAGGCAAAGCTCAGGTCCAGGCGCAAGCACTGGCGAATATCCCGCTCCCAGTCATAGGCACCGATGACGGTATCGACTTCCAGGCCTTCGATGAACACTCTGTCCAAGCACTTCTCTCCACAGCACGACAAGGGCGACTGGCGCCGTTAGAATCAGGGCGTCCTCGCCCGGAATAGTTAGCATGTTTTGGTTACTGGCGTTGCTCGCCTACCTGCTCGGCTCGCTGTCCTTCGCCATCGTCCTCAGCCGCCTTACGGGCAGCCCGGACCCGCGTTCCAGCGGTTCAGGCAATGCCGGCGCCACCAACATGCTACGCCTGGCAGGCCGCAAACTGGCGATCCTGACCCTGCTTGGCGACCTGTGCAAGGGCCTGTTGCCGGTATTGCTCGCCCGCGGTGCCGGGCTGGACCTGCACGCGCAGGCCTGGGTTGGCGTGTGCGCAGTGCTGGGCCACCTGTTCCCGCTGTACTTCCGCTTCCAGGGCGGCAAGGGCGTGGCAACCGCCGCCGGCATGCTCATGGCCCTGTACTTCCCGGCCGCGCTGCTGGCCATTGGCGCCTGGCTGCTGACCTTCTACCTCACCCGCACCAGCTCGCTGGCGGCGCTGATCGCCACACCGCTGACCTTGCCGTTGCTGGCCTGGCGCGAGCCAGAGGCCCTGCTGCCGATCACTGTGCTGACAGCGATGATCGTATGGCGCCACCGCAGCAACCTTCGCGACCTGTTCGCCGGCCGCGAACGGCACTTCTAACGCTTAAACCGGCGGCAACTGCTCCATCGGCCAACGTGCCTGCACGCTGATTGCCAGGTCCTGCTTTTGCCCGGCCAACAACCGCTGGCAGCCGGCATAGGCGATCATCGCGCCGTTGTCGGTGCAGAACTGCGGGCGCGCGTAGTACACGTTGCCCTTGATGCTGCCGAGCATGCCCTCGAGGGACGCACGCAGGGCCTTGTTGGCGCTGACGCCACCAGCAATGACCAGGCGCTTGAGGCCAGTCTGCTTCAACGCCCGCTTGCACTTGATGGTCAAAGTCTCCACCACCGCCTGCTGGAATGCCAGGGACAGGTCGCAACGGGTTTGCTCACTGTCGTCGCCGGCATCGCGGCACTGCTGCCAGGTGTTCAGGGCAAAGGTTTTCAGGCCGCTGAAGCTGAACTCCAGGCCCGGGCGGTCGGTCATCGGCCGCGGGAACACGAAGCGGCCAGGCACGCCGCGCTCGGCCAGGCGGGCGATTTCCGGGCCACCGGGGTAGTTCAGGCCGATCAGCTTGGCGGTCTTGTCGAACGCTTCGCCAGCGGCGTCGTCCAGGCTCTCGCCCAGCAGCTCGTACTGGCCGATGCCATCGACCCGCACCAACTGCGTGTGGCCACCGGAAACCAACAAAGCGACGAACGGAAACTCCGGCGGGTTTTCTTCCAGCATGGGTGCCAGCAGGTGGCCTTCCATGTGGTGTACGCCAATCGCCGGTATGTCCCAGGCAAAGGCCAGCGCCTGAGCGCAGGAGGCCCCCACCAGCAGGGCACCGACCAGGCCAGGGCCCGCGGTATAGGCGATGGCGTCGATCTCGGTGGCGACGCAGCCGGCCTCATCCAGCACCTGGCGGATGAGTGGCAGCATGCGCTTGACGTGGTCACGCGAGGCAAGCTCTGGCACCACACCGCCGAACACGCGGTGCAGGTCGATCTGGCTGAACAGCGCGTCGGCCAACAAACCGCGTTCGCTGTCGTATAATGCGACGCCAGTTTCGTCGCAGGATGTTTCCAATCCCAGTACTAGCATGGGTTCGTCCCTTGTGGGGGCTGAATTCGAAGCCGCGCATGATAGTCCCCGTGTCGGATGCCGACCAGCGGTTTTCGATCAGAGGCTTTGCATTCCGGCTTGCTAAGGGTTAACATCCGCAACCCTTGAAAACCGACGTTCTCCAGCACACCTTTGTTTTGCCAGGAGCACGTCTACCCCGGTAATGAATTAAGGTAGCCCTGGATGCCAGCCGTCAAAGTTAAAGAGAACGAACCCTTCGACGTAGCTCTGCGTCGTTTCAAGCGCTCCTGCGAAAAAGCCGGTGTACTGGCTGAAGTTCGTAGCCGCGAGTTTTACGAGAAGCCGACCGCCGAGCGGAAGCGCAAAGCAGCTGCTGCTGTTAAGCGTCACGCCAAGAAAGTTCAGCGCGAACAGCGCCGCGCCGTTCGTCTGTACTAATACAGACGTTCTACGCAAAGCTTCTGCCCTGCCCGGCTAACCGCCGGGCGATGGCAGTGGTCGTTTCAAACTTGAGCAGCTAGCTCAAGGCCCTGCACAAGCTTCATGCGAACTGCACATGGGCAACCTGCCTGAAACGTCAGAGCTGGTCCTCCTTGTTGTATGACCAGACGTGCACGTCCGACTGACGGGCCCTCAGGGGCCGGCGACGAGCACACATTCCCTCGCACTTTCCCAAGCGGCACTCGCCCCATTCGGCGCGTGAGCGATTAGACTTGCCAGCTGCCAGATGACGAGACTGCCATGGCCGGGCTGATTCCCCAGAGTTTCATCGACGACCTTATCAACCGCCTCGACATCGTCGACGTGGTGAGTTCGCGCGTCCAGCTGAAAAAAACCGGCAAGAACTACTCCGCCTGCTGCCCGTTCCACAAGGAAAAGACCCCTTCCTTCACGGTCAGCCCCGACAAGCAGTTCTACTACTGCTTCGGCTGCGGTGCCGGCGGCAACGCCCTGGGCTTCGTCATGGACCACGACAACCTGGACTTCCCCCAGGCCGTCGAGGAGCTGGCCCGCGCCGCTGGCATGGAAGTGCCCCGCGAGCAAGGCCGCCGCGACCACAAGCCGCGCCAGCCAACCGACTCGCCACTGTACCCGCTGCTGGACGCAGCCTCGGAGTTCTACCGCCAGGCCCTGCGCAGCCACCCGACCCGCAAGGCGGCGGTGGATTACCTCAAGGGCCGTGGCCTGTCCGGGGAAATCGCCCGCGACTTCGGCCTGGGCTTCGCCCCGCCAGGCTGGGACAACCTGCTCAAGCACCTGGGTGCCGACACCCTGCAGCAGAAGGTGATGATCGATGCCGGCCTGCTGATCGAGAACGCCGAAAGCGGCAAGCGCTATGACCGCTTCCGCGACCGGGTGATGTTCCCGATCCGCGACAGCCGCGGGCGCATCATCGCCTTCGGTGGCCGGGTGCTCGGCGACGACAAACCCAAGTACCTGAACTCCCCGGAAACCCCGGTGTTCCACAAGGGCCAGGAACTCTACGGCCTGTACGAAGCACGCAAGCACAACCGCAACCTCGACGAAATCATCGTCGTCGAGGGCTACATGGACGTGATTGCCCTGGCCCAGCAGGGCCTGCGCAACGCCGTGGCCACCCTCGGTACCGCCACCAGCGAAGAGCACCTCAAGCGCCTGTTCCGCGTGGTACCCAGCGTGCTGTTCTGCTTCGACGGTGACCAGGCCGGGCGCAAGGCCGCCTGGCGCGCCCTGGAGTCGACCCTGTCGAACCTGCAGGACGGCCGCCGCGCGCGCTTCCTGTTCCTGCCCGAAGGCGAAGACCCGGACAGCCTGGTGCGCGCCGAAGGCACCGATGCCTTCATGGCCCGCATCAACCAGCACGCCCAGCCGCTGGCCGATTACTTCTTCGAGCAACTGGGCGTCGAAGCCGACCCGCGCTCGCTGGAAGGCAAGGCGCATATGGCGACCCTGGCCGCACCGCTGATCGAAAAGATCCCCGGCGCCAACCTGCGCCAGCTGATGCGCAACCGCCTGAAGGAAATCACCGGCCTCGACCCGCAGCAGGTCGAACAACTGGCGCAACACGCCCCGGCCGCCAGCAGCGTGCCGGACTACGACCCTGGCTACGACTACGACGCCATGGCCAGCTACACCCCCGACTACGGCGACATGCCGCAGCACGACTTCGCCCCCGTTCATCAGGAACAGGAGTGGAAGCCGAACAAGGGCGCTGGCAAGAAGCAGTGGAGCGACAAACCCTGGGACAAGAACCGCAAGGGTGGCAAGCCATGGCAGCAACGTGACGAAGCGCCACCACGCGTACCGGCCCCGGTCGAGCCGCCCACCCTGGCCGCCCTGCGCACCCTGCTGCACCACCCGCTGCTGGCCGGCAAGGTGGAGGATGCCAGCCACTTCGCCGACGAAGAACACCTGTACAGCCAGCTTCTGGTGGCACTGATCGAAGCCGCACAGAAAAATCCTGGGCTAAGCTCAATGCAGTTGATCGCACGTTGGCACGGCACCGAACAGGGGCGCCTGCTGCGGGCTCTGGCGGAAAAGGAATGGCTGATCGTGGCCGACAACCTTGAACAACAGTTTTTCGACACTATAACTAGCTTGTCCGCCCGCCAACGCGAGCGCAGCCTGGAACAACTGCTCAGGAAATCACGTCAAAGCGAATTGACCAGCGAGGAAAAAACCCAGCTCCTCGCCCTGCTGAGCCGGAATGTTCCCGCACAAACGCCGACCTCATCTGGCGCGTGAGGCCCATGCTCGGGTATAATCCTCGGCTTGTTTTTTGCCCGCCAAGACCTTCAGTGGATAGGGTGTTATGTCCGGAAAAGCGCAACAGCAGTCTCGTATCAAAGAGTTGATCACCCGCGGTCGTGAGCAGGGCTACCTGACTTACGCGGAGGTCAACGACCACCTGCCTGAGGATATTTCAGATCCGGAACAGGTGGAAGACATCATCCGCATGATCAACGACATGGGGATCAACGTATTCGAGAGTGCTCCGGATGCGGATGCCCTTCTGTTGGCGGAAGCCGACACCGACGAAGCCGCGGCCGAAGAAGCCGCTGCTGCGTTGGCGGCAGTTGAAACCGATATCGGCCGCACGACCGACCCGGTGCGCATGTACATGCGCGAAATGGGTACCGTCGAGCTGCTGACCCGCGAAGGCGAGATCGAAATCGCCAAGCGTATCGAGGAAGGCATCCGTGAAGTCATGGGCGCCATCGCCCACTTCCCGGGCACTGTCGACTACATTCTCGGCGAATATGACCGCGTCACCACCGAAGGTGGCCGTCTGTCCGACGTTCTCAGCGGTTACATCGACCCTGATGACAATATCGCCGCGCCGACCGAAGAAGTGCCGATCCCGGGCACCAAGGCCGCCGCCGCGAAGGAAGAGTCCGACGACGACGAGGAAGAATCCGAAAGCGGTGACGACGAGGAAGAGGCCGAGAGCGGCCCGGACCCGGAAGTCGCTCGCCAGCGTTTCGGTGCGGTCAACGATCAGCTTCAGGCCACCAACAAGGTCCTGAAGAAGAACGGTCGCGCCCACAAGGAAAGCATCGACGCCCTGCAGGCCCTGGCCGACCTGTTCATGCCGATCAAGCTGGTACCGAAGCAGTTCGAGGTACTGGTAGAGCGTGTTCGTGACGCCCTGAACCGCCTGCGCCAGCAGGAACGCGCCATCATGCAGCTGTGCGTGCGTGATGCCCGCATGCCGCGTGCCGACTTCCTGCGCATGTTCCCGAGCAACGAAACCGACCAGACCTGGAGCGGTGACCTGGCCAAGCGCAACACCAAGTGGGCTGCCGCCCTGGGTGAAAAGGACGCTGCCATCGTCGCTTGCCAGCAGAAGCTGATCGACCTTGAGACCGAAACCGGCCTGACCGTTGCCGAGATCAAGGAAATCAACCGTCGCATGTCGATCGGTGAAGCCAAGGCCCGCCGCGCCAAGAAAGAAATGGTCGAGGCGAACCTGCGTCTGGTGATCTCCATCGCCAAGAAGTACACCAACCGTGGCCTGCAGTTCCTCGACCTGATCCAGGAAGGCAACATCGGCTTGATGAAAGCGGTGGACAAGTTCGAATACCGTCGCGGCTACAAGTTCTCGACCTACGCCACCTGGTGGATCCGCCAGGCGATCACCCGTTCGATCGCCGACCAGGCGCGCACCATCCGTATTCCGGTGCACATGATCGAGACGATCAACAAGCTCAACCGTATTTCCCGCCAGATGCTGCAGGAAATGGGTCGCGAACCGACCCCGGAAGAGCTGGGCGAGCGCATGGAAATGCCTGAGGACAAGATCCGCAAGGTACTGAAGATCGCCAAAGAGCCGATCTCCATGGAAACCCCGATCGGTGACGACGAAGATTCGCACCTGGGCGACTTCATCGAGGACTCGACCATGCAGTCCCCGATCGACGTGGCCACGGTCGAAAGCCTCAAGGAAGCCACCCGTGACGTGCTCTCGGGCCTGACCGCACGCGAAGCCAAGGTGCTGCGCATGCGTTTCGGTATCGACATGAACACCGACCACACCCTCGAAGAGGTCGGCAAGCAGTTCGACGTGACCCGCGAGCGGATCCGTCAGATCGAAGCGAAGGCGTTGCGCAAACTGCGCCACCCGACTCGCAGCGAGCATCTGCGCTCCTTCCTCGACGAGTGATGACAAACCCCGGCCCAGGCCGGGGTTTTTCTTTTCCGGCCCTGCGCGATCCCCGTGGGAGCCGGCTTGCCGGCGATGGGCTGCGCAGCAGCCCCATTTCCTCGTTACCTCCCCCTTCCGACAGCCAGAACACAAAGCCCGCCCTTCCACCGCACACCTGCAGCAATGCCCGTCTACACTCGACTTCATACCACTTGAATGTGAGGCCGCTATGCCGCTGATGCCGGCCATCCTGTTGCTGCTCCTGATTTTGTGGAACACAGCGGCCGGCGCCCTGACCCTGACAGACGAGGAGAAAGCCTGGTTGGCTGCCCACCCGCAGCTGAGCCTGGGTGTAGACGCCTCTTGGCCACCGTTCGAGTTTCGCGACCAGGAGGGCCGATACCAGGGATTGGCCGCCGATTACATCGCCACGATCCAGCAACGCCTGGGTGTGACGCTCAAACCGGTCGAACCCAGCAGCTGGACCGAGGTACTGGCGCAAGCCCGCGAAAGCCGCATCGACCTGCTGCCCGGCATCATGTCCACCCCCGAACGCCAAGGCTACCTGGCCTTCACCCGGCCGTACCTCGACTTCCCCATCGTCATCCTCGCCCACAAAGGCGGCGCACAGCCGCGCAACCTGGACGACCTGTACGGCCTGAAGATTGCAGTGGTCGAAAACTACGCCCCGCACGAACTGCTGCGCACCCACCACCCGGACCTCAACCTGGTGGCCCTGCCCAACGTCAGTTCCACCCTGCAGGCCCTGGCCACCGACGAAGTGGACGCGGTGGTCGGCGACCTCGCTTCAAGCATCTGGAGCCTGCGCCAGCTCAAGCTCGACGGCCTCTACGTCAGCGGTGAAACGCCCTACCGCTACCAGCTGGCCATGGCCGCCCCGCGCGACAAGAAGGTGCTGGTCGGCATTCTCGACAAAGTGATGGCCGACATGAGCAGC
Source organism: Pseudomonas sp. B14(2017) (assembly GCF_002113255.1). NCBI lineage: Bacteria > Pseudomonadati > Pseudomonadota > Gammaproteobacteria > Pseudomonadales > Pseudomonadaceae > Pseudomonas > Pseudomonas sp. B14(2017). The sequence continues at coordinate 118,346 of NZ_NEJY01000015.1, read as the reverse complement.
GGCGAAGTCAGCCAGATCCAGCAACGCTGGGTGGGCAATGTGGTCGACCAACGGATGTTCTGGTCCGACCTGCTGGTGTATGGCCTGCCCGCGGTGCTGGTATTGATGGCTGTGCTGGCAGTGGTCATCCGCATCAACCGCCGGCTCAGTTCGGAAATTTCCCGGCGCATCGCCCTGGAACAGGAACTGCGCAGCAGCGAGTACCACTATCGCAGCCTGGTAGAGAGCCTGTCCGCCATCGCCTGGGAGGCCGACGCCAACGACTTCACCTACAGCTACGTCTCACCCCACGCCGAAGGCCTGCTCGGCTACCCATTGGCCGACTGGCTCAAGCCCGGTTTCTGGCGCAGCATCCTGCACCCGGAGGATGCCCTCTGGGCCCAGGCCTACTGCGACAGCGAAACTGCCGCCGGGCGCGACCACAGCCTCGACTACCGGGTAATCCGGGCCGATGGCCAGCCATTGTGGGTACGCAACATCGTCAGCATGATCGAGCATGGCCACCAGCCGGTGATGCGTGGCCTGATGATCGACATCAGCGAGACCAAGCGCACCGAGGACGCCCTGCGCCTGTCCGAGCAGAAGTTCGCCTCGGTGTTCCAGCAGTGCCCCGACATCCTGCTGATCGCCCGCCACAGCGACGGCTGCCTGCTGGAGGTGAACGAAGCCTTCGAAGAGCAGATCGGCCTCACCCCGGGCCAGGTAATCGGCCGCACCGCCACCGAGCTCAACCTGTGGGGCGTCGAAGGCACCGGCCCGCGGCTGCTCGAACGCCTGCACCGGGGCGGTATCCGCAACCTGGAAATGAGCTTCCGCCGTAGCAACGGCCAACTGTTCACCGGCCTGACCTCGGCCGAAACCTTCGAGCTCGACGGCAACCTCGCGCTAGTGGTGGCGGTACGCGACATCAGCCAGCTCAAGGAAACCCAGGAGCAGCTGCAGATCTCGGAAGAGAAATTCGCCAAGGCCTTCCATGCCTCGCCCGATGGCCTGCTGCTGTCGCGCCAGAGCGACGGCTTGCTGCTTGAAGTGAACGAGGGCTTCTGCCGCCTGACCGGCTATGACCTCAGCCCGACCCTCGACCAGACCTCGCTGGACCTGGGCATCTGGGTCGACCTCAACGAGCGCAAACGCCTGGTCGAACAGCTCAACCGCGACGGTTTCGTACGCGACTTCACGTGCCACCTTCGCCGCAGTGATGGGCAGATTCGCCTCTGCGAGCTCTCTGCACGGCCGCTGCCGATTGCTGGCGACGACTGCATGCTGACCATCGCCCGCGACATCACCGAGCGCCACCTGATGCAGGAAAAGCTGCAGCTGGCCGCCACCGTGTTCGAGAACACCGCCGAAGGTGTACTGATCACCGACATCGACCAGCGCATCAGTGCCGTCAACCGCGCCTTCAGCGAAATCACCGGCTACAGCGAGATCGAAGCCCTCGGCCAGACCCCGCGCCTGCTTGCCTCCGGCCAGCACGACAGCGCGTTCTATGTCGCCATGTGGCACCAGCTGACCGACGAAGGCCACTGGCAAGGCGAGATCTACAACAAGCGCAAGAACGGCGAGCTGTACCCCGGCTGGCTGACCATCAGCGCCGTGCGCAACAGAGAACGCGAGATCACCCACTTCGTCGCCGTGTTCGCCGACATCTCCAGCCTCAAGCATGCCCAGGCCAAGCTCGACTACCAGGCCCACCACGACCCGCTGACCGGCCTGCCCAATCGTGCCCTGTTCGAGAACCGCCTGCAGGCCGCGCTCACCTGCTCGCAAGTGTCCAACCGCAAGGGCGCGGTGCTGTTCCTCGACCTCGACCGTTTCAAGCACATCAACGACAGCCTCGGCCACCCGGTCGGCGACCTGCTGCTCAAGGGCATCGCCCAACGCCTGAAGGAGCAGGTGCGTGATGTCGACACCGTGGCCCGCCTGGGTGGCGACGAGTTCATCATCCTGCTGCCCGGCTTGCACAAACCCAGTGACGCCAGCGCCATCGCCAACAAGCTGCTGGCCTGCTTCAACGCGCCGTTCCAGGCCGGCGAGCACGAGTTCTTCACCAGCGCCAGCATCGGCATCAGCCTTTATCCACAGGACGGCACCGACGTTGCCACACTGATTCGCAACGCCGACGCAGCCATGTACCGCTCCAAGGCCAAGGGCCGTAACCGCGTCGAAGCCTACACCCTCGACCTCACCGCCCAGGCCAGCGAACGCATCGCCCTGGAGCACGAACTGCGCCGCGCCATCGAGCGCAACGAACTGAGCCTGTGCTTCCAGCCCAAGCTCAGCCTCAAGACCCAGAGCCTGGTCGGCGCCGAAGCGCTGATCCGCTGGAGCCACCCGACCTTTGGTGAAGTGCCGCCAGAGCATTTCATCCACCTGGCGGAAGAGAACGGCACCATCCTCCAGATCGGCGACTGGGTACTGGAACAGGCCTGCCGGCAGATGCAGGCCTGGAAGATGCACTACGACCCCTTCGGCCCGCTGTCGATAAACCTCGCCGGCGCCCAGCTGCGCCACCCCCACCTTGCCCGGCGCATCGAACAGTTGCTGAAGCACTACCAGCTCAAGGCCGGCGACCTGCAGCTGGAAATCACCGAAAACTTCATCATGAGCCAGGCAGAGGAAGCCCTGGCCGTGCTGCACCAGCTGAAGAAGCTGGGCGTGCAGCTGGCCATCGACGACTTCGGCACCGGTTATTCATCGCTGAGCTACCTCAAGCGCCTGCCGCTGGACATCCTCAAGATCGACAAATCGTTCATCCGCGGCCTGCCCGACGACCCCCACGACGCCGCCATCGCCCGCGCGATCATCGCCCTGGGCCGCAGCATGCAGCTGACCATCATTGCCGAGGGTGTGGAAAACCAGGCCCAGCAACGCTTCCTGGCGGCTGAAGGCTGTGAGCAGATCCAGGGCTACATCGTCAGCCTGCCCCTGCCCCCGGACGACTTCGCGGCGACGTTTCTTCGCATAGCACTATCGGATCTTTCAGATGGCACAGGTGCGAAACCCTCGTTATAATCCGGCCACTTACTGAGGGCCTATAGCTCAGTCGGTTAGAGCAGAGGACTCATAATCCTTTGGTCCACGGTTCGAGTCCGTGTGGGCCCACCAGAAAACTCAAAGGCCTACGTTGCAGAACGTAGGCCTTTTTCTTTTCGGCAGTTCTGCCGGATGAAAAAGCTACGGCCAATGTTTACATCCTGGGCCAGGCCGACACGGCAGCTGTAGGAGCGGCCTTGTGTCGCGAAAGGGCCGCGAAGCGGCCCCGGGATTTCGGCACTGAGCAAATATTGTTGGGGCTGCTGCGCAGCCCTTTCGCGACGCAAGGCCGCTCCTACAACGGGGGCGCATCAGCATGGCCAACTGTCTACCCTTGCCCTGCTTACCGCAGGCTGGCTAGGCTAGCGGGTCAACCGTAGAGACTCGCCATGTCGGATTCCCGCTCCATCACGCTGGATGAAATCGATCGCCAGCTGATCGCCCTGCTGCAGATAAACGCCCGCGAAAGCGTCGCCACCCTCGCCCGCCAGTTGGGTATCGCCCGCACCACCGTCAACTCGCGCCTGGAGCGGTTGGAGAAGAACAAGGTCATCTCCGGCTATGGCGTGCGCCTGGGCCAGCGGGTGATGGGTGGCGGGCTGCAGGCGTATGTGGGGATCAAGGTGCAGCCGCGCTCGGGCAAGGAGGTGGTGCGGCGCCTGAGTGCCATGGGCCAGGTGCAGCAGCTGTGCGCAGTGAGCGGCGAGTTCGACTATGTGGCTTGGCTGCGTACGGATTCGCCCGAGCAACTGGACCAGTTGCTTGACCAGATCGGCAGTGTCGACGGGGTGGAGAAGACCACCACGTCGATCATTCTCAGCAGCAAGGTGGACCGCGGGCAGCCGCTCTGAACCTGGCTGGCGGTCAGGCCTCCTGGCCGTCGAGCAGGCCTTCCAGAATCGCCGAAAGGCTTTCGGCGGAATGCTGCATCGACCAGACAATGTCACGGCTGCGCTCGGGGGCGTGATGCTGGGCGTAGTCGGTGGCGATCTGATTGAGGCCACGGGCCAGCAGGCAGGCGTGGACCAAGGCGTCTGCGGCATCGATGCCGGGGCGTATGGCGAATAATGGCGGATGGCTGGATTCGCAGTTGCAGAAGGTTTTTTCTGCGGTGGGTTTCAGTTTTTCGGGTTGGTCGGAATAAGTCTTCTTCATGATGCAATTTCCAAATTGAGTCTTGAGGAAACCGCCTACCAACTCCTTCTCACGGGAAATAGGTGGCAGCCATGCACGGGGTGAGAACCGGCCAACTTGGAAATCCGGCCAGGCGAAAGCCTGCCCGCGCACAGCTGCCATGACATAAGCCTTGGTGCGAAGTTGGAGATGGGTTCTCACACCCAGTCGCCCGAACAGCGGCGACCCAGTGAAGTTAACGATGAGGCGTTTCCCACGCAGCCAGACCGAGGCTATAGCGGGCGTAGGGTAATTCTTTAATTCATGGCATGGGTGTAGGAACTGTCTGATCACACCCTGTGGGAGCGGGCGTGCCCGCGAACACGGGCGCAGCCCGTGCCATACACCGCGGGGGCTCTTCGCGGGGCTCGCCCGCTCCCACAGGGACCGATGCTGTGCTTGAGATGGGTAGGTTTCCTGTTCGTCATAAAGCTATCTTGTTTATACATTTCGACGGCACAAGCTACATTCAGACAACAATCTGCACCTTAATAACGAACACCCCACTCCCTAAAATGGCCCCCAGGCATCTCCTATACTCAGGCTCCGCCCGCTGCGCAGCCTCTCTGGCAAGGTCACTTCATGAACAAGAAAAACCGCCACCCCGCCGATGGTAAAAAACCGGTCACCATCTTCGGCCCGGACTTCCCCTTCGCCTTCGACGACTGGCTGGAACACCCCGCAGGCCTGGGCAGCATCCCGGCCGAGCGTCATGGTGAGGAAGTGGCAATCGTGGGCGCCGGTATCGCCGGCCTGGTGGCGGCCTACGAGCTGATGAAGCTGGGCCTCAAGCCGGTGGTGTACGAAGCATCCAAGCTGGGTGGCCGGCTGCGCTCGCAAACCTTCAACGGCACCGACGGGATCATCGCCGAACTGGGTGGCATGCGCTTCCCGGTGTCATCCACTGCCTTCTACCACTACGTGGACAAGCTGGGCCTGGAGACCAAACCGTTCCCCAACCCGCTGACCCCGGCCTCGGGCAGCACGGTGATCGACCTGGAAGGCCAGACCTACTACGCCGAAAAACCCACCGACCTGCCCAAGCTGTTCCACGAAGTGGCCGATGCCTGGGCCGACGCGCTGGAAAGCGGTGCCCGGTTCGCCGACATCCAGCAGGCCATCCGCGACCGTGACGTACCGCGCCTGAAAGAGCTGTGGAACAAGCTGGTACCGCTGTGGGACGACCGCACCTTCTACGACTTCGTCGCCACCTCGCGCTCGTTCGCCCAGCTGAGCTTCCAGCACCGCGAAGTGTTCGGCCAGGTCGGCTTCGGCACCGGCGGCTGGGACTCGGACTTCCCCAACTCGATGCTGGAAATCTTCCGCGTGGTGATGACCAACTGCGACGACCACCAACACCTGGTGGTCGGCGGTGTGGAGCAGGTACCGCAAGGCATCTGGCGCCATGTACCGGAGCGCTGCGTGCATTGGCCGGAAGGCACCAGCCTGAGCGGGCTGCATGGCGGCGCACCGCGTACCGGGGTCAAGCGCATCGCCCGCGCCGCCGATGGCCGCCTGGCGGTCACCGACAACTGGGGCGACACCCGTCACTACAGTGCCGTGCTCGCCACCTGCCAGACCTGGCTGCTGACCACCCAGATCGACTGCGAGGAATCGCTGTTCTCGCAAAAGATGTGGATGGCCCTGGACCGCACCCGCTACATGCAGTCGTCGAAGACCTTCGTCATGGTCGACCGGCCGTTCTGGAAGGACAAGGACCCGGAAACCGGCCGCGACCTGATGAGCATGACCCTCACCGATCGCCTCACCCGTGGCACCTACCTGTTCGACAACGGTGACGACAAGCCGGGGGTGATCTGCCTGTCCTACTCGTGGATGAGCGACGCGCTGAAGATGCTGCCGCACCCGGTGGAAAAACGCGTGCAACTGGCCCTGGACGCACTGAAGAAGATCTACCCGAAGACCGACATCGCCGGGCACATCATCGGCGACCCGATCACCGTTTCCTGGGAGGCCGACCCGCACTTCCTCGGCGCCTTCAAGGGCGCGCTGCCTGGGCACTACCGCTACAACCAGCGCATGTACGCGCACTTCATGCAGCAGGACATGCCTGCCGAGCAGCGCGGCATGTTCATCGCCGGTGACGACGTGTCGTGGACGCCGGCCTGGGTAGAAGGCGCGGTACAGACATCGCTGAATGCGGTGTGGGGTATCATGAATCACTTCGGTGGCCGCACCCACCCGGACAACCCCGGACCAGGCGATGTGTTCGACGAAATCGGCCCGATCGCCCTGCCGGACTGAGACAAGGAGGCAGCATGCGCATCGCTCTGTTCCAGGGCGCACCCAAGCCACTGGACGTGCCCGGCAACCTGCAACGGTTGCGCCACCAGGCGCAACTGGCGGCCGAACGCGGCGCCAGTTTGCTGGTGTGCCCGGAGATGTTCCTGACCGGCTACAACATCGGCCTGGCCCAGGTCGAGCGCCTGGCCGAGGCCGTCGATGGCCCGGCGGCCATGGAGGTGGTGGAGATCGCCCAGGCGCACCGCATCGCCATCGTCTATGGCTACCCGGAGCTCGGTGATGATGGCGCCATCTACAACAGCGTGCAGTTGATCGATGCGCACGGCCGCAGCCTGAGCAACTATCGCAAGACCCACCTGTTCGGCGAGCTGGACCGCTCGATGTTCAGCGCAGGTTCCGATCACTTCCCGGTGGTGGAGCTGGATGGCTGGAAGGTCGGCCTACTGATCTGCTACGACATCGAGTTCCCGGAGAATGCCCGGCGCCTGGCGCTGGACGGCGCCGAGCTGATCCTGGTGCCGACTGCGAACATGTCGCCGTACGACTTCATCTGCCAGGTGACCGTGAGGGCGCGGGCGCAGGAGAACCAGTGCTACCTGGTGTATGCCAACTACTGCGGCTCGGAAGGCGAGATCCAGTATTGCGGGCAGAGCAGCATCATCGGCCCGGATGGCAGCCTGCTGGCCATGGCCGGGCGGGACGAATGCCAGTTGCTGGCGGAGCTGGAGCATGAGCGGGTGGTACAGGGGCGCGGGGCGTTTCCTTACCTCACCGATTTGCGCCAGGAGTTGCATCTGCGTAAGGACTGATGGCCCTTTCGCGGGCACGCCCGCTCCCACAGGGTCTGCGCTGCCTTTCATACCTGTGCCATTCCTGTGGGAGCGGGCGTGCCCGCGAAGAGGCCGGGCCTGCAAACAAATGGGTTAGCATGGACAGCAGTTACCGGAGCCCCCATGCCTGACGCCACCCGCCACCTCACCCTCGCCAACGGCCTGCAGCTGACCCTGCGCCACGCCCCGCGCCTGAAGCGCTCGGCCGCCGCCCTGCGGGTGCACGCGGGCAGTCACGACGCGCCGACCAATTGGCCCGGCCTGGCCCACTTTCTGGAGCACCTGTTCTTCCTCGGCACCTCGCGCTTCCCTCTGGACGACGGCCTGATGCGCTACGTGCAGGCCTACGGCGGCCAGGTCAATGCCAGCACTCGCGAACGCACCACCGACTTCTTCTTCGAGGTCCCGCCCAGCGCCCTGACCGGGGGGCTGGAGCGCCTGTGCCAGATGTTGGCCGAGCCAGACCTGGGCATCGAGCGCCAACGCCGCGAACGCGAAGTAATCCATGCCGAGTTCATTGCCTGGTCGCGCAGCCCTCAGGCCCAGCAGCAGTTCGCCTTGCTGCAATCGGCAGCGCCCGGCCATCCATTGGGCGCTTTTCATGCCGGTAACCGGCACACCCTGGCCTTGCAGGATCCTACCTTCCAGCAAGCGCTCGGTGGCTTTCACCAGCGCTTCTACCAAGGCGGCCAGGTCACTCTGAGCCTGTGCGGCCCGCAATCGCTGGATGAACTGGAATTGCTGGGCCGGCAGCATGCCAAGCTGTTCGCAACGGGTGAACGGGTGCCACAAGCTCTGCCACCGCCTTTATCGGCGACCGACACGCACCTGCTGTTCAGCCACGAGAACCTGCCGGCAGGTGCCGAGCAGGCCCTTGAGTTGCTCATCGCCTGCCTCGGCGATAGCCGCCCGGGCACCTGGCTGCATGCGCTTCGCCAGCGTGGCTGGCTGCAAGGTTTCAAGGCCGAGGCGATGTATGCCTTCGCCGGGCAGTTGCTGTGGCACATTGACCTGAAGCTGAGCGAGGACGCCTGCCCAGAGGAAGCCGATGCCCTGTTGCAGGGCTGGTTCGGCTTCATCCGCCAGGCCGCCCCTGAGCAATTGAGTACCGAATTCGAGCTGCTGCAGCAAAGCCGCGAACGCAGCGCCAGCGCGCTTGAGCTGGCCCGCCGGGACAGCGCCGGCCAGCCGTTCGCCGGTTTGGACACACAAGGCTTGCAGGCGCTCCGTGCCCTGCTGGAAGGCCTGCCGGCCCGCGAACATGGGCATTGGCAACTGCCCGCTGTCGACACCTTGCTCCTGGCCGACTTGCCTGATGCCAGGCCGCAGCCGCTGCCAGCGGCACTGAAGGTCAGCGACCAGCTGCCTGGCGCCCGTCAGTACGCGGCGCTGTACCTGCGCTGGCATGTCCCGTCCCTCTTGCGCCAGCGCCTGCATGCGCTGCTCGACCGCGCCTTGCACCCCCTGCAGGAGCGCTGCGAGCGCGTATCGGTGCAGTTGCAGTTCAGTACCGCTGGCGAATATTGGCAACTGCGCTGCGCCGGGCTGCCGGCAGCGGTATTGCGCACTGTGGAACAGGCCTTGGCACTGATGCTCAAGCCCCCGGCAGGAAGCTGGCTGCCGAGTTCGACGCAGCCTCCGGCACTGATCCCCATCCGGGCCCTGCTCAAGCAGCTGCCCGACGCCGTGCTGGGCGCCGCGCCTGCACCTGCTCCGGCCTGCACCCTGGCACAGACGCATCTCGACAGCCTGTGGCAGCAAGCACGCTGGCACGGCCTGGCTGCCGGCTTCGACGATGCCGCCCTGAACGCATTGGGCACCGTGCTGCAGCACTGCCCTGGCCAAGGCTCGGCGCCTGGCCCTCTGCCCGCCTGGGCCAACCACCGTTGGCAACATGCCGAAGTACCTGGCAGTGAGCATGCCCTGCTGCTGTTCTGCCCACTGCCGGCGGCCATGGAGGCCACTGGCCGCCTGCTCGCCCAGTTGCTGCAAGGGCCGGTTTACCAACGGCTGCGGGTAGAACTGCAACTCGGCTATGCGGTATTCAGTACCTTTCGTCAGGTCGAGGGGGTCGGCGGCCTGCTGTTCGGGGTCCAGTCGCCTCATGCCAGCCAGGTACAGATCCTCGACCACCTGCTCACCTTGCTGCGCCAGGGCGTCACCCTGGCCCCTGCCGCTGGTCAGGCCCTGGCCGGGCAATTCGATGAACCGGCGATGGGCAACGCCGAAGTCGCCGAATGGGCGTGGCAGACGTTCCTGGCCACACAACCCGGCAGGCTGGATGCACTGCACAGGTCTATCCTGAAAACGCGGCAGACGGATCTGGACCAGTTGCTGAGCCACTTGCTCGATACAGGCTCCACTTGGCTATGCCTTGCCAACGCTGCCGCACCAGATGCTTCCTGGCTGGGTACAACCCCATGATTGTTACGAAAACCGCAACGGAGTTTTCGAATAATTAACCTTTCGGTACAAATTTTTCTTGTAAGATAGCGCAATCCCAGCCATGGGAACCTCCAGCCAATGGCGGTACCCAAGTAGTAGCTGACAAACCCACCCCCTCATCCGGAAGGAGTAATTCCATGTGGACCAAACCTGCATACACTGATCTGCGCATCGGCTTCGAAGTCACCATGTACTTCGCCAACCGCTAAGCCCGGCTTACGGTTCAACGCCTCGGCCTGCCGGGGCGTTTTCGTTTTTTCGCTACGGTTTCTGCAGAGAGAGTGGCCATGTACATCCAGGTTCTCGGTTCCGCCGCCGGCGGCGGGTTCCCACAGTGGAACTGCAACTGCGTCAACTGCAAGGGCTTGCGTGACGGCACCCTGCGGGCCACGCCACGCACCCAGTCGTCCATCGCCCTGTCCGACGACGGCGTGCACTGGGTGCTGTGCAATGCCTCGCCCGATATTCGCGCCCAGCTCCAGGCCTTTGCGCCGATGCAGCCGGCCCGCGCCCTGCGCGACACCGGCATCAACGCCATCATCCTGCTGGACAGCCAGATCGACCACACCACCGGCCTGCTCAGCCTGCGCGAAGGCTGCCCGCACCAAGTGTGGTGCACCGACATGGTTCACCAGGACCTGACCACCGGCTTCCCGCTGTTCAACATGCTCAGCCACTGGAACGGCGGCCTGCAGTGGAACCGCATCGAGCTGGAAGGCAGCTTCGTCATCGACGCCTGCCCCAACCTGCGCTTCACCCCGTTCCCCCTGCGCAGCGCCGCGCCGCCCTACTCGCCGCACCGCTTCGACCCGCACCCGGGCGACAACCTTGGCCTGCTGGTCGAGGACACCCGCACCGGCGGCAAGCTGTTCTACGCCCCGGGCCTGGGCCAGGTGGACGACAAGCTGCTGACGATGATGCACGGCGCCGACTGCCTGCTGGTCGACGGCACCCTGTGGGAAGATGATGAAATGCAGCGCCGTGGCGTGGGCACCCGCACCGGCCGCGAGATGGGCCACCTGGCGCAGAACGGCCCCGGCGGCATGCTGGAGGTGCTGGATGGCTTCCCGCGCCAGCGCAAGGTACTTATCCACATCAACAACACCAACCCGATTCTCGACGAAGACTCGCCCGAGCGTGCCGAAGTGCTGCGCCGGGGTGTGGAAGTGGCCTTTGATGGCATGAGTATCGAGTTGTAAAAAGGTCTGCGAGTTACACAACCCCCTGTGGGAGCGGGCATGCCCGCGAAAAATCCAACACGGTGTATGGCACCGGCTTCGCCGGTGTTCGCGGGCATGCCCGCTCCCACAGGGGGCGAGGTGAGCCCAGACTCAGCTATACAGGAGCCAGCCGAATGAGCGACGCACTGCCAATGTCCCCTGCCGAATTCGAGCAGGCCCTGCGCGCCAAGGGCGCCTACTATCACATTCATCACCCGTACCACGTGGCGATGTACCAGGGTCGCGCCACCCGCGAACAGATCCAGGGCTGGGTAGCCAACCGCTTCTACTACCAGGTCAACATCCCGATGAAGGATGCCGCGATCCTGGCCAACTGCCCGGACCGCGAAGTGCGCCGCGAGTGGATCCAGCGCCTGCTCGACCACGATGGCGCGCCCGGCGAGGACGGTGGTATCGAAGCCTGGCTGCGCCTGGGCCAGGCCGTGGGCCTGGACCCGGACCAGCTGCGCTCCCAGGAGCTGGTACTGCCCGGTGTGCGCTTTGCCGTGGACGCCTACGTCAACTTCGCCCGCCGGGCCAGTTGGCAGGAAGCGGCCAGCAGCTCGCTGACCGAGCTGTTCGCCCCGCAGATCCACCAGTCGCGCCTGGACAGCTGGCCGCAGCACTACCCGTGGATCGACCCGGCCGGCTACGAATACTTCCGCACCCGCCTGGGCCAGGCCCGGCGTGACGTGGAGCACGGCCTGGCGATTACCTTGCAGCACTACACCACCCGCGCGGGACAGGAGCGTATGCTGGAGATACTGCAGTTCAAGCTGGACATTCTCTGGAGCATGCTCGACGCCATGAGCATGGCCTACGAGCTGAACCGCCCGCCCTATCACTCCGTCACCCAGGAACGGGTGTGGCACAAAGGGATCGCCCTATGAGTTTCGACCGTAATCAAGTGCCAGCCTGGCGCCCCGGCTATCGCTTCCAGTACGAGCCGGCGCAAAAGGGCCATGTGCTGCTGTACCCCGAGGGCATGATCAAGCTCAACGACAGCGCGGCCCTGATCGGTGGCCTGATCGACGGCCAACGCGACGTTGCCGCGATCATCAGCGAACTCGAACAACAGTTCCCCGGTGTCCCGGAAGTGGCCGATGACATCGAGCAGTTCATGGAGGTGGCCCGTGCCGAACACTGGATCGTCCTCGCCTGAGTTACCGCCCACGCCCGCAGTCGGCCTGCCACTGTGGCTGTTGGCCGAGCTGACCTATCGTTGCCCGCTGCAGTGTCCGTACTGCTCCAACCCGCTGGACTTCGCCGCCCAGGGCCAGGAGCTGAGCACCGCGCAATGGTTCAAGGTGATGGCCGAAGCCCGGGAAATGGGTGCCGCGCAAATCGGCTTTTCCGGCGGAGAACCGCTGGTACGCCAAGACCTCGCCGAACTGATCGGCGAGGCCCGCCGGCTGGGCTACTACACCAACCTGATCACCTCGGGCATCGGCCTGACCGAAGCGCGCATCGCCGACTTCAAGAAAGCCGGCCTGGACCATATCCAGATCAGCTTCCAGGCCAGTGACGAGCAGGTCAACAACCTGCTGGCCGGCTCGAAGAAGGCCTTCGCGCAAAAGCTGGAAATGGCCCGTGCGGTAAAGGCCCATGGCTACCCGATGGTGCTCAACTTCGTCACCCACCGGCACAACATCGACAAGATCGACCGCATCATCGAGCTGTGCATCGCCCTGGAAGCCGACTTCGTCGAGCTTGCCACCTGCCAGTTCTACGGCTGGGCCCACCTCAACCGGCTGGGCCTGCTGCCGACCCGCGCGCAGCTGGAACGGGCCGAACGCATCACCAACGAGTACCGGGACAAGCTCAAGGCCGAGGGCAACCCGTGCAAGCTGATCTTCGTTACCCCGGACTACTACGAGGAGCGCCCCAAGGCCTGCATGAATGGCTGGGGCAGCCTGTTCCTCACCATCACCCCGGACGGCACCGCCCTGCCCTGCCACGGCGCGCGCCAGCTGCCGGTGCAGTTCCCCAACGTGCGCGACCACGACCTGCACCACATCTGGTACGACTCGTTCGGCTTCAACCGCTTCCGCGGCTATGAGTGGATGCCCGAACCCTGCCGTTCCTGCGACGAGAAGGAAAAGGACTTCGGCGGCTGCCGCTGCCAGGCCTTCATGCTCACCGGCGATGCCAGCAACGCCGACCCGGTGTGCGCCAAGTCGGCCGACCACGGCATCATCCTCAAGGCCCGCGAGGAGGCGGAAAGCGCCCAGCTCACCATTGAAGAGATGACCTTCCGCAATGAACGAAACTCCCGTGTCATCGTCCGCGGCTGAGTTCAGCGCGGCCCAGGCAGTTGCCGCCGGCACCGACTTCGCCGAACTCAAGGTCAGCGCCGCGGGGCTGTTCTGGAACGAGTTTCGCCCGGCCGATGGTGCCTGTCGCATCTGGCACTGGCAGCACCAGCAGGCCCGCTGCCTGACCCCCGATGGCTTCAGCGTGCGTAGCCGGGTGTACGAATACGGCGGTGGCAGTTTTTGCCTGGGTGGTGACGGGCTACTGTTCGTCAACGAAAAGGACCAGCAGGTCTATACCCAGGACCTGGAAGGCGCGGTACCACGTGCCCTGACCGATGATGCCAGCTGCCGCTACGGCGATGTGCAGTGGCACGACGGCCTGGTGCTGGCGGTCGAGGAGCAGCATGGCGAACGGGTCGAGCATCGCTTGGTCGCCCTGGGTGAACGAGCCCGCGAAGCGCTCGCCGAGGGTGCCGACTTCTATGCCTCGCCTACGGTGAGTACCGACGGCCAGCGCCTGGCGTGGGTCGAATGGGACCGCCCGGCACAACCCTGGACCGTCACCAGGCTGATGTGCCGCACACGTGATGCAAGTGGCCACTGGGGGCCCGCGCAATGTGTGGCCGGCGCTGACGAATCGCTGCAGCAGCCGCGCTTCGATAGCGAAGGCCGACTCTTCTGCCTGTCTGACCGCAATGGCTTCTGGCAACCCTGGGGCGAGATCGATGGCTGCTGGCAGGCCCTGCCTGCCGAGCCCGCGGACCACGCTGCGGCGCCCTGGCAACTGGGCGCCAGCACCTGGTTGCCACTGGGACAGCAAAGCTATCTGGCCAGCTGGTTCGAAGACGGCTTCGGGCAACTGGGGCTGCGTACTGCCGATGGCCGCCTGGAGCGTTTCGCCAGCGCCTACACGCGTTTTCGCAGCCTGGCCATGGATGCCGAACACCTGTACGCGATTGCCGCCTCGCCGATCAGCCCGCCGGCGGTCATCGCCATCGCCCGTAGCAACCACGAGGTCAGCGTATTGGCTGGTGGCGCCGAAATGCTGCCGGCAAGGCATATCAGCCTGCCGCAGTCGATCCACTACGGCAGTGACGGCCACCGCGCCCATGGCTTCTTCTACCCGGCAGCCCGCTCGCAAGGGGCCGCGCCGCTGGTGGTGTTCATCCACGGCGGGCCGACTTCGGCCTGTTATCCCGTGCTCGACCCGCGCATCCAGTACTGGACCCAACGCGGCTTCGCCGTCGCCGACCTGAACTACCGGGGCAGCACCGGCTATGGCCGTGAATACCGCCAGGCCTTGCATCTGCGCTGGGGTGAAAGCGATGTGGCCGATGCTTGCGCGGCGGTGGAACACCTGGCCGGACGTGGGCTGGTCGACAGCCGCAAGGCGTTCATCCGCGGCGGTAGCGCGGGCGGCTACACCACACTGTGCGCCCTGGCATTCCATGATGTGTTCCGCGCCGGCGCCAGCCTGTACGGGGTCAGCGACCCGGTTGCCCTGGGCCGGGCCACCCACAAGTTCGAAGGGGACTACCTGGACTGGCTGATCGGCGACCCGCTGCAGGATGCCGAGCGCTATCGCCAGCGTACGCCGCTGCTGCATGCGGGGCAGATCAAGGTGCCGGTGATCTTCTTCCAGGGCGAACTGGATGCGGTGGTGGTGCCGGAGCAGACGCGGTCGATGCTGGCGGCATTGCAGGCTAACGGGATAGAGGCCGAAGGGCACTTCTATGCGGGGGAGCGTCATGGGTTCCGCAAGGCGGAGAACCTGGCGCATGCCTTGGAAGAAGAGTGGAAGTTCTATTGCCGGGTGTTGGAGGGCTGAGATTCTGGGGCCGCTTTGCGGCCCATCGCGACACAAGGCCGCTCCTACAGGGATCGGACAAGCCCGAATGTGGCGCTGTACCTGTAGGGGCGGCCTTGTGTCGCGATGGGCTGCAAAGCAGCCCCAAAAATCTCAGCGCTTGGCGATGATATACACCGCATGCACGATCCCCGGAATGTACCCCAGCAAGGTCAGCAAGATATTCAGCCAGAACGCCCCGCCAAACCCCACCTGCAGGAACACGCCCAGCGGTGGCAGGATGATGGCGATGATGATGCGTATAAAGTCCATGCGAGTCTCTCCTGAAGGGGTTACATCAGAGACTAGCCGCCCGCCACAGAGGTTCAACAGGCAAAAAAAAACGCCCCGGGCCGAATGAATCAGGCCAAGGGCGATGCGCAGGAACGCCAGACGGTTCGTAGAATTCTCGATGTCACCAGGCCGCTAGGCTGGCATTTCGCGGCGGGCCTGCTGCTGGGCGTGCAGGCGGGCAAAGGCACGGGCCAGGCGCAGCAGCATTTCGTCGATGTTGCCCTTGCTCACGGTCAGCGCTGGCGAAAAACGCACCACATCCGCCTGCGGTGCGTTGAGCAGCAGGCCTTCGTGCAGGGCAGCCGCCACCAGCTCGCGGGCCAGGTTTTCTTTCATCTGCAGGGCCCACAGCAGGCCTTGCCCGCGCACTTCGCCCTGGCCATAACGCCCGGCCAGCCGGCTCAGGCCTTCACGCAGGTGGCGGCCGTTGTCCTGTACCTGAACGAAGAAGCCAGGCTCCAGCACGGTATCCAGCACGGCCAGGCCGGCGGCGCACATCAGCGCGTTGCCATGGTGGCTGCCTTCCAGTTCGCCAGGCTCGGCGCAGCACGCCGTGCCCCGGGCCAGCAAGGCCGCCAGCGGCACGCCACCGCCCAGGCCCTTGCCCAGGGTGATGATGTCGGCGCGCACGCCGTAGGTTTCCTCGGCCAGCAGCGCGCCACAGCGGCCGATGCCGGTCTGCACCTCGTCGAGGATCAGCAGGATGCCCAGTTCGCGGCACAGCGTTTCCACACCCTTGAGGTATTCCTGCGTGGCCGGGATGACACCTGCCTCGCCCTGGATCGGCTCGAGCATGATCGCCACGGTGCGCGAGTCCACCTCGGCGTGCAGCGCCGCCAGGTCATTGAACGGCACCTTGCTGAAGCCCGGCAGGCCCGGCTCGCAGCGGTTGCATGGCAGCGGGTCGGACGCCGACAACGCGCCCAGGCTGCGGCCATGGCAGGCCTGGCTGGCGGTAATGATGTGATAGGCGCCGTTGCGGTGCAGTTGGCCCCACTTGCGCGCCAGCTTGATCGCACCTTCGCAGGCTTCGGCACCGCTGTTGAGCAGGTAGGCCTGGTCGCTGCCGGTGCTCTGGCACAGGCGGTTGACCAGCCCCAGCAGGCCACGGCTGTGGAAGCCCGAGCCCGGGTTGATCAGCGCCTGGGCCTGGTTGCCCAGCGCCTTCACCAGCACACTGGGGCTGTGGCCCAGGCTGTTGACTGCACCACCCTGGGTGAAGTCCAGGTAAGCATGCCCTTCGTTGTCCCACAACCAGGAGCCCTGGCCACGCACGAACACCTGCGCTGCGCGTTCGGTGCTGGGCATCAGGCGCTCACGCGACAGCTGCGGCGCTTCCGGCACGATCACCGGCGCACGCTTGGGCTCGGCGACGGCGGCAGGGGCCGGGCGGCGCAGGTTGAACAGGTTCATCAGGGCTCCAACCAATCACGACAGGGGCGGCCACGGTGCGGTCTGGGTGCCGGCACTCGATATTTTGCCTTGCCTATCAAAAGTGTTTTTCATCCGGGGTAACAATCGACCGATTCATCGCTGTAACCCATTGGAATACGGCGATAGACTAGGCCTCGCCAGGGTTTTCGACCATTTCGTTTTTCCAGCATTTTCGATAAGTATCACTTATGGATTTCCGCCAACTGCGTTATTTCGTCGCGGTGTATGAAGAAGGCCACGTGGGCCGCGCCGCCGAGCGCCTGTCGCTGTCCCAGCCAGCGCTTTCCCAGCAGATCCGCCAGCTGGAGCACAGCCTCGACCTGAGCCTGTTCGAACGCAGCAACAAGCGGCTGCTGCCGACTCTGGCCGCCCATACCCTGTACAACCACGCCCTGCCGCTGCTCGACGGCCTGCAGCGAGCCCACGAGGCCATGCGCAACTTCAAGGGCCAGTCGCTGCGTACTTTGGCCATCGGCGTGCTGCAGACCGTGCGACCGAGCCTGGTGCCGCAGCTGCTCGAACGCCTGCGCAGGGCACAGCCGCACCTTGTGGTGCAGATCTACGAATTGTCGGGGCTGGAGATCGAACGGCGCTTGCTCAATGGCAGCCTGGACATCGGTATCAGCTACCTGCCGCCACGCCAGCCGGGGCTGCATGGTCTGCTGCTGTACGAAGATGAGCTGCAACTGGTCATCCCCGCTACCCACCCGTTGAAGGACTTCAAGAAGGTGTCCATCCGCCAGGCCGCCGAGCTGCCCATGCTGATGCTGGGCGAGGAGTTCCAGATCCGCCAGATCTGGCAGGCGCAGCTGGCCAGCCAGGGGCGTCGGCCGCAGGTGCAGGCAGAGATGAACAACATGGCGGGGATTCTCGACAGCCTGGCCCATACCGCGCTGGCCACCATCCTGCCGGGGCGGGCCAAGGAGGCCGCCGAGGATGACCAGGGGCTGCTGTGGAAGCCGTTGAGCGAGCCGCGGGTACCGCTGAAGGTTGGCTTGGTGTTCCGCGATGCCCAGCGCCAGCAGGCCTCTGTGGAGCTGCTGCGCACGCTGCTGGAGGAAGAGACGGACGCCCGCCTGTTGGGGGCATCACCGCTGGATGTGCTGGGCTGAAAAACACGCGCACAAAGAAAACCCCGCCGAAGCGGGGTTTTCCAGACTGTTTCCCTGTGACATCCGTATCGCCCCGCCATCCTGGCAGGTGGTCCTTCGTCGTCATCCTTGATCTGTCCTTTGCGCTTCCTGCGCAACGTCCATGTGGTAAAGAATAACCGTGGATCCAATCTGAGAACAGTGGTGAAAAGTCACCACGTTGTGTAGGAAAAAGCTTACACGGCAGGTGCCACAGGGGAACGCATAGCCATTCGAGCTTGCGCGGTACCTGTGGGAGCGGCCTTGTGTCGCGATGGGCTGCGCAGCAGCCCCCAAATCTGTCAGAACTGCTCGGCATCCAGCAGGTACAACGACTCACTCCCCGCCTTCACCGAAGCCACCAGCGAATCCACCCGCGGCAGCAACCGCGCAAAGTAGAACCGCGCCGTACCCAGCTTGCCCGCATAGAACGCTTCATCCCCCTCACCCGCCTTCGCCGCCCGCGCCATCAATGCCCACATGTAGGCATAGGCGACATAACCAAAGGCATGCAGGTACTCGACAGAAGCCGCGCCAATCTCGTTCGGGTTGCCCTTGGCCTGTTCCAGCACCCACTCGGTCAGCCCGTCGAGCTGATCGAGATAGGCAGCCAACGGCTTGGCAAATTCCTCCAGCTCGCTACCCGCGCTGGCAATGAACTGGCGAATCTCGTCGGAGAACAGCCGGTAGTACGCCCCACCACTGGCCACCACCTTGCGCCCCATCAGGTCGAGGGCCTGGATGCCGTTGGTGCCTTCGTAGATCTGCGTAATACGCACATCGCGCACCAGTTGCTCCTGCCCCCATTCGCGAATGTAGCCATGCCCGCCGAACACCTGCTGGCCGTGCACCGCGCACTCCAGGCCCAGGTCGGTGAGGAAGGCCTTGGCCACCGGCGTCAGCAGTGCCACCAGCTCTTCGCTGCGCTTGCGCACGGCGGGGTCTTGGCTGTACTTGGCACTGTCCAGCTGCATGGCCACGTAGCTGGAGAAGGCACGGCCACCCTCGATCAGCGCCTTCATGGTCAGCAGCATGCGGCGCACGTCCGGGTGGACGATGATCGGGTCAGCGGCCTTGTCCTTGGCTTGCGGCCCGGTCGGGGCGCGGCTTTGCAGGCGGTCGCGGGCATACTCCACGGCGTTCTGGTAGGAGCGCTCGGCCGAAGCCAGGCCCTGGATACCAACACCCAGGCGCTCGTAGTTCATCATGGTGAACATGGCCGCCAGGCCCTTGTTCGGCTCACCGACGATATAGCCGACCGCTTCGTCGAAGTTCATCACGCAAGTGGCCGAGGCCTGGATGCCCATCTTGTGCTCGATCGAGCCACAGGTGGCCGGGTTGCGCGCACCCAGGCTGCCGTCTTCATTGACCAGGAACTTCGGCACCAGGAACAGCGAAATACCTTTCGGCCCCGCCGGTGCGTCCGGCAGCTTGGCCAGCACCAGGTGGATGATGTTCTCGGTCAGGTCGTGCTCGCCGCCGGTGATGAAGATCTTGGTCCCGCTGACCTTGTAGCTGCCGTCGGCCTGGGGCTCGGCCTTGGTGCGGATGATGCCCAGGTCGGTACCGGCATGCGGCTCGGTCAGGCACATGGAACCGGCCCACACGCCGGCGTACATGTTCGGCAGGTACTTTTCCTTCAGCGCATCACTGGCGTGGGCATTGATCGACAGGCAGGCGCCAGCAGTCAGCATCGGGTACAGGCCGAAGGACAGGCTGGAGGCGTTGACCATTTCCTCGACCTGGGCCGAGATGACCTTGGGCATGCCCATGCCGCCGAACAGCGGGTCGCCGCCCACGCCCACCCAACCGCCTTCGGCGTAGGTGTTGTAGGCCTCGATGAAACCGGCCGGTGTGCGCACTACGCCGTTGTCCCAGTGGCAGCCCTCTTCATCTGCGGCGCGGCTGAGCGGCGCAATGGATCTGGCAGTGACCTTGCCGGCTTCTTCCAGCACCGCCATGGCCGTGTCGGCATCGACAACCTCGGCCAGCCCGGGCAACTGCGCCCACTGCTCGGCCACGTTGAAGACTTCATTCAGTACGAAGCGCATGTCGCGCAGGGGCGCTTTATATTCAGCCATGACAACCTCTCGCTAGTCGGGTCGGGGCGGTCTCGGGGAACCGCGACACTGGGTTGCAGGCAGTGTAACCGAACAACTTTTACGAGACATAGGGTCATCACTAGACCGTATAGTCTATTTCGGTCACGCCGTGCGCACTGCCCCTCGCTGCGATTGTTGCCCATGCACCATGACACAATTGCGCCCCGCGCCCTTGGCGCTGTACAGCGCCTGGTCGGCGGATTTCAGCACGGCTTCGGGGTTACGATGATCGGCCTGGCGCTCGGCCACGCCGATGCTGATGGTGACCGACACCGTGCCGCCACTGCTGCCCGCCCGCCGCTGGCGTCCGGTGGTATCGTCCTGCGGGCGGTTGTGCTGGTCGCGCAGGTGCATCACGTAATTGGCGATCACTTCGCGCACGGCCTCCACGTGCGGCACGCATTCCTCGGCGGTCTTGCCAGCAAACACGAGGGCGAATTCCTCGCCGCCATAGCGGTAGGCGCGGCCACCCCCGGTGACCTTGGACAGGCGGCTGGCGACCAGGCGCAGCACCTGGTCGCCAACGTCGTGGCCGTGGGTGTCGTTGAATTTCTTGAAGTGGTCGACATCGGTCATGGCGATCACATAGTTGCGCCCCAGGCGCTGCATGCGCTCGTTCAGCGCACGGCGCCCCGGCAGGCCGGTCAGCTCGTCGCGGAAGGCCATCTGGTAGGCCTCGTGCGCCACCGCTGCGGCGATCATCAGCATCACCTGGCTGCACATGATGTTCAGGGTGAACGGCAGGATGAAGGTTTGCGGCAGCATCCAGAAGATGCCCAGCAGGCCCATCACCTGCGCAGCGTGCAGCGGCCGTGGCGCACGCAGGTATTGCACCACCAGCAGGATGAATACGCCGAGGAACAGCGGGTAGACCATCTGGATCAGACTCATCCACTGGCCATGCAAGGTTGGCCAGCGAATTTCGGCCAACCAGGTCAGCAGCGCTTCGGGGTAGCTTTGCTCCAGGGCCACTGCCACGCTGCCCACGGCAAACAGCACGGCGCCACGGGCGACCAGGTCCTGCAGCAGGTGGGTGCGCTCCTGCCAGGCACCATACAGCCCGAACAGGGTGGGCAGCAGCAGGCACACCAGGTGGAAGATCACCGCCGCGTCCTCGCGCACGCGGCCATGGTCACGGTAGAAGTCGGTCTGGGTGTCGAGCAGGTAGTAGGCGATGTACACCGTGAGCATCAGGAACAGCTCGCGCTGGCGACGGTACACCGCACAGTAGGCTCCGCCCAGTAGCAGGACCAAGGTGGGCAGGACGTTGAACAGCGATGTGAAAAAGACACTGAGGTCTCTCACATAGGCCGCGGCGAGGCCTGCCAGCAAAAGAATCAGCGAAGGCAGGAAGTGGCTCGCGCGAACAGCGTTAAAACGAAACAAGGGTAATCTCCAACCCGGCAGATCAATGGTGGCATTGTGCCCTTACTTCATCGGCAGTGCACATGAACAGTTGAATATGCGGATGGAATGAACAGGAAATTCCGGCGTGCACGCTATCTCTTGTGGGAGCGGGCATGCCCGCGAAACAGGCGACGCGGTGGCTGGCACCGGCTTTGCCGGTGTTCGCGGCGGTTCGACGCCTCGACACGCCCGATCCCACAGGAATTGCGCCCGCCCCAAAATGCAAAAACCCGCCTGCCGGTGAAGGCAGGCGGGTTTGGTTTACAGCGGCAGGATCAGTACGACAGGCCGAAGTGCTCTTCGTCCATCGCCATCAGGTTGTTGGCACCCGACAGCATGGTCGCCACGTGGGTACGGGTACGCGGCAGGATGCGCTGGAAGTAGAAGCGCGCGGTCTGCAGCTTGGCGGTGTAGAACGCTTCTTCGCTGGTGCCGGCAGCCAGTTTCTCGGCCGCCAGGCGGGCGATGTCGGCCCAGAAGTAGGCCAGGCAGGCGTAGCCGGAATACATCAGGTAATCGACCGAGGCCGCACCCACTTCTTCGCGGTCCTTCATGGCGGCCATACCCACTTTCATGGTCAGCTCGCCCCATTCCTTGTTCAGCGCCGCCAGCGGTTCGACGAACTCCTTGACCGCTTCGTTGCCTTCCTGCGCCTGGCAGAACTTGTGCACGATCTTGGTGAAGCCCTTCAGCGCTTCGCCCTGGGTCATCAGCACCTTGCGGCCGAGCAGGTCCAGGGCCTGGATGCCGGTGGTGCCTTCGTACAGCATGGAAATGCGGCTGTCGCGCACGTTCTGCTCCATGCCCCACTCGGCGATGAAGCCGTGGCCACCGTAGATCTGCACGCCATGGTTGGCGGCTTCGAAGCCGACCTCGGTCATGAACGCCTTGGCGATCGGGGTCAGGAACGCCAGCAGGGCATCGGCCTTCTTGCGCTCTTCTTCATCCTGGCTGTACTTGACGATGTCCACCTGCTTGGCAGTGAAGTACACCATCGCGCGGTTGCCTTCGGCGAAGGCCTTCATGGTCAGCAGCATGCGACGCACGTCCGGGTGGACGATGATCGGGTCAGCAGCCTTGTCCGGTGCTTTCGGGCCGGTCAGGGAGCGCATCTGCAGGCGCTCACGGGCGTACTTCAGGCCACCCTGGAACGCTACTTCGGCGTGGGCCAGGCCTTGCAGCGCGGTACCCAGGCGAGCGGTGTTCATGAAGGTGAACATGCAGTTCAGGCCTTTGTTGGCCGGGCCGATCAGGTAGCCGGTAGCGCCGTCGAAGTTCATCACGCAGGTGGCGTTGCCGTGGATACCCATCTTGTGTTCGATCGAGCCGCAGCTCACGCCGTTGCGCTCGCCCACACCGCCTTCGGCGTTGGGCAGGAACTTCGGCACGATGAACAGCGAGATGCCCTTGGTGCCAGCCGGTGCGTCCGGCAGGCGGGCCAGGACGATATGGACAATGTTGTCGGCCATGTCGTGCTCACCGGCCGAAATGAAGATCTTGGTGCCCGACACCTTGTAGCTGCCGTCTGCCTGTGGCTCGGCCTTGGTGCGCAGCATGCCCAGGTCGGTACCGCAGTGCGGCTCGGTCAGGCACATGGTGCCGGTCCACTCGCCGGATACCAGCTTGGTCAGGTAGGTGTGCTGCTGCTCGGCAGTACCGTGCGCAGAGATGGTGTTCATCGCGCCATGCGACAGGCCCGGGTACATGCCCCACGACCAGTTCGAACCGCCGACCATTTCGCTCAGGGCCAGGCCCAGCGACTCCGGCAGGCCCTGGCCGCCGTGCTCGACGTCATGCGCCAGGCTCGGCCAGCCGCCTTCGACGAACTGCTGGTAGGCCTCTTTGAAGCCGGTAGGGGTTTTCACGCCCGATTCGCTCCAGGTGCAACCTTCCTGGTCTCCCACGCGGTTCAGCGGCGACAGCACCTGCTCACAGAACTTCGCGCCTTCTTCGAGGATCGCGTCGACCATGTCGGGCGTGGCGTCCTGGCAACCCGGCAGGCTCTGATAGTGCGCCTCATAGCCGAGCAGCTCGTCGCGAACGAAGCGGATATCACGCAAGGGAGCTTTGTAATCAGGCATTGCGATGAACCTCTAGGTGAGTTCTGTGGGGTGACCCGCACTTGGCGGCCGTCGATCAAACAGTTGTTTGAAACTTACGTTTAGCTCCGCCTTATGTCAAGGATGGACTATGGTGCCATTTACGCCACGAAAAACGGCATTCATGCCAAGCCTTGAAAAATAAAGACGCCCCTGTGGGAGCGGGCGTGCCCGCGAAAGGGTCCGGCCAGGCAGTAGAGGTGCCTGATCTGACGCATTCGCGGGCACGCCCGCTCCCACAGGGGCTGCGTGTAAATCGGGTGAGCGCCCTGTCAGGCGTAGGTGTCGATGATCCGACCGAGCATTTCGTCGGATGCCTTGGCGACCTTTGCGCCAAGCTCGACTTCGAGTTTGCCCACGGCCAGCTGCACGGTGCTGGTGGCCAGGTCCATCTGCTGGCTGCGGTCGACCGCGCGCAGGCGTTCGGCCTGAAAATCGCTGGACTGGCTGGTGGCGCTACGTTCGGCGGTGGTGCTGGCGATCTGGCTGGCGGCCTGATCGACGCGGTTCTGGCCGGTCTGGATTGCGCTCAGGCCCGCGTAGTAGGCGGAGCTACCGGTGATTTCCATGTCAGGACTCCATTGACGCTGGATGACGAACAGGCCCAATTAAAGCAGGCCAGAGGTGAAAAGGCCCGTTTAAATCCCTAATGGCCTGGTGCCAGTTGATAGGCCTTAGGTATTCCTGTACCGGCCTCTTCGCTGGCTTGCCCGCTCCCACAGGGACCGCACAATACCTGAACCCTGCGCTGTACCTGTGGGAGCGGGCAAGCCCGCGAAAGGGCCAAGCCTGGAAACGGCTAATCCAGCAGATCCAGCTGAAGGTGTTCAGCCACCATGTCGGCACTGGCCTGCTTCAATTTGGGCACCCGCCCCAGGCATGGCGCCGGCAAACGCTCGGCCAGGCTGGCCAGGTTCTCTTCCAGGCGCGAAGTACGCGGCTCGATGATGTTCGCCACCCATCCCGCCAATTGCAGCCCGTCACGGGCAATCGCTTCGGCGCTGAGCAAGGCGTGGCTGATGCACCCCAGTCGCACCCCCACCACCAGGATCACCGGCAACTTCAAGGCAATGGCCAGATCGGACAAGTTGGCCTGCCCCGACAACGGCACGCGCCAGCCACCGGCCCCCTCGATCAGGGTGAAGTCGGCATTTTGTTGCAGCACTTTGCGCATCGCCGCTAACAGTTCCTGCACGGCAAGCGTTACTCCCGCCTCGCGCGCTGCCACATGGGGTGCGATAGCCGGTTCGAAGGCAAACGGGTTGACCTGTTCGTAGGGCAGCTTGATCGTGCTTTCATCGATCAGCGCCTGGGCGTCACTGTTGCGCAAGCCTTTCGGTGTCATCGTGCAACCGGAGGCCACCGGCTTGGCCCCCAGCGTGCTCATGCCCTGCAACCGTGCCGCATGCAACAGCCCGGCAGCGATGGTGGTCTTGCCAACATCGGTATCGGTACCGGCAATGAAATAGGCCTGGCTCATCTCGCTCCCCTTACACCTGTGGCTTGCGCAACAAACCATAGACCACCTGATA
The DNA here is from genome assembly GCF_002113255.1 of Pseudomonas sp. B14(2017). Taxonomy (NCBI): domain Bacteria; kingdom Pseudomonadati; phylum Pseudomonadota; class Gammaproteobacteria; order Pseudomonadales; family Pseudomonadaceae; genus Pseudomonas; species Pseudomonas sp. B14(2017). Next base: position 93,278 of record NZ_NEJY01000015.1, on the reverse strand, counting down.
GGTGGCTGGCAGCCCCTCAGGCTGGCGAAATGCCTCATAAGCCTGCAGCAGGCCCTGCATGCGTGCCCGACCGGTAAGCCCGGAAGGCCGGCCAGGGTTCAGATTGTGGGCACCGAGGGCCTTGAGTTCATGGGTCAGGCTGCGTACATCCGGGTAGTGCAGCACGTGCGGGCAGCGCTGCAGCCCAAGCTGTTCGAAGCCGCTGGCTGCGCACAGGCGCTGATAGTCCTCGAAACGGCGGAAGCGGTTCACATGCACCAGGCCATCCACCGCCTGCCAACTGGCGCGCAGTTCATCGAGGGTACCCACACACAGGCTGCTGAAGGCCAGCACGCCGCCCGGGCGCAGCACTCGCAGCGCTTCTGCCAGCACGCTGGCGAACTGGTCGCACCACTGCACGGCCAGGCTGGTGAACACCAGGTCGACGCTGGCATCACGCAGCGGCAAACGCTCGGCGTCACCGGCCACGTGATAGAGCGCCCCGCCCTGTTCGTTGCGGGCATGGCACAACATGCCCTCGGCGATATCCACCGCCACACCGCTGGCCTGGGTGAAACGCTCGGCCAGCGCCCGGCTGAAATGGCCGGTGCCGCTACCCAGGTCCAGCCAGCGTGACGGCTGCAGGCCTTCCGGCAACTGCTCCAGCAAGCTCGAACCCACCGCGCGCTGCAAGGCTGCCACGCTATCGTAGCTGGCTGCGGCGCGGGAGAACGAGGCCGCTACCTGGCGCTTGTCGGGCAGCGCGCCGGGCAGGGTCGGACGGGAAAGGTCAGTCATCGCCACTCTCATGCAGGAAACTCTTGATGCCCGCCGCCAGTTCCTGCGGGTACTCCAGCAGGAACGCGTGGGAACTGTCTTCGACCAGGCCCACTTCCACATCGGGCAGCAGTTCGCTCAGCGCTTTTGCCGCCTCTGCCGGCACCAGCGCATCGCTGCCGGCGAACAGGTGCAACTGCGGGCCACCGTAGGCCTGCAATGCTTCGCGGGTGTCCAGCTTGGCCAGCACCTCAAGGCCGGTGGCCAGGTACAGTGGGTCGGTGTCCGGTACGCCGACACCCAGCTGGCGGAGCAGGGTGCGCGGTTGCAGGGCACCGTCGCTGCACAAGGTACGGAAGCGCTTCAGGGTGACCTGGGTATGGCTGCGGCAGCCGTCGAGGAAGGTGCCGAAAGTGTCTTCGGCCATGCCGTGGGGCCAGTCGGGGCGAGCCACGAAACTGGGGTTGCTGGCCAGGGTCAGCAGGCCACAGCAATGGTCGCCGCGCTTGTGCGCCAGCGCGCTGGCCAGCATGCCGCCTAACGACCAGCCGCCCAGCCAGACATCGCTCGGCAGCTTGCGGTCGAGGTGGTCGACCCAGGCCTGCACATCGCTGTGGGCCAGTTCCGGCAAGGGCATCAGCTCTACCTGCAGGCGGGCGTCCTGGGCACGCAGGCTGGCGGCCAGCGGCTCCAGAGAAGCAGTGCCCAGGCCCCAACCAGGCAACAGAACAAGTCGATTACGCATCGGCGCTCTCCAACTGTGGATAACACTCGGCCAATGCATTCAACAATAGCTGCACCTGCGCCTCGCTGTGCGCGGCGCTCAATGTCACCCGCAGGCGTGCGCTGCCCGCCGGCACGGTGGGCGGGCGGATGGCCGTCACCAGCAAGCCGCGCTCGCGCAGCATGCGTGACAGGCGCAGGGCCTGCGCGCTGTCACCGATGACGATCGGCTGGATCGGCGTCGGGCTGTCCATCAATGCCAGGCCGATCTGCTGCGCGCCTTCACGGAACTGGCGGATCAGCGCGGCCAGGTGCTCGCGGCGCCAGGCCTCGCGGCGCAGCAGTTCCAGGCTCTTGAGGGTGGCGCAGGCCAGCGCCGGTGGCTGGCTGGTGGTGTAGATGTACGGGCGGGCGAACTGCACCAGCGCCTCGATCAGCTCTTCGCTGCCGGCCACAAAGGCGCCAGCGGTACCACAGGCCTTGCCCAGCGTACCGATCAACACCGGCACATCTTCAACGCCCAGGCCGAAGTGCTCGACGATACCGCCACCCTGGGTGCCGAGGGTGCCCAGGCCATGGGCATCATCGACCATCAGCCAGGCACCGCGAGCGCGGGCGACATCGGCCAGCGCCGGCAGGTCGGCCAGGTCGCCGTCCATGCTGAACACGCCATCGGTCACTACCAGGGTATTGCCGACGGCCTTGTCCAGGCGGCTGGCCAGGCTGGCCGAATCGTTGTGCAGGTAGCGGTTGAAACGGGCGCCGCTGAGCAACCCGCCATCCAGCAGCGAAGCGTGGTTCAGGCGGTCCTGCAGCACCGTGTCGCCCTGCCCCACCAGCGCGGTGATGGCGCCCAGGTTGGCCATGTAGCCGGTGGAGAACAGCAGCGCGCGCGGGCGCCCGGTGAGTTCGGCCAAGGCCTCTTCCACCTGGTGGTGCGGCGTGCTGTGGCCGATCACCAGGTGCGAGGCACCGCCACCGACACCCCAGCGCTCGGCGCCGGCCTGCCAGGCGGCAATCACCTCGGGGTGGTTGGCCAGGCCCAGGTAGTCATTGCTGCAGAAGGCCAGCAAACGCTGGCCATCGACCACCACTTCCGGCCCCTGCGGGCTTTCCAGCAGTGGCCGCTGCCGATACAGGTCTGCGGCGCGCCGTTCGGCCAGGCGCGCTGCCAGGTCGAAGGCCATTTCAGGCTGTCGCGGCGTTGTAGAACATCTCGCTGCTGCGCTGCTCGACCAGCGCCTGCTCGATGGCCGCCTGGTGCACTTCGTCGGCGTGCTCTTCACGCGCTTCGGGCTTGATGCCCAGGCGTGCGAACAGCTGCATGTCCTTGTCGGCCTGCGGGTTGGCGGTGGTCAGCAGTTTTTCGCCGTAGAAGATCGAGTTGGCGCCAGCCATGAAGGCCAGGGCCTGCATCTGCTCGTTCATCTGCTCGCGGCCGGCGGACAGGCGCACGTGCGACTTGGGCATGAGGATACGGGCCACGGCCAGCATGCGGATGAAGTCGAACGGGTCGACGTCCTCTTCCTCGGCCAGCGGCGTGCCGGCCACCTTGACCAGCATGTTGATCGGCACCGACTCCGGGTGTTCGGGCAGGTTGGCCAGCTGGATCAGCAGGCCGGCGCGGTCGTCCAGCGACTCGCCCATGCCGAGGATGCCGCCGGAGCAGATCTTCATCCCGGCATCGCGCACGTAGGCCAGGGTCTGCAGACGCTCGCTGTAGGTGCGGGTGGTGATGATGCTGCCGTAGAACTCCGGCGAGGTGTCGAGGTTGTGGTTGTAGTAGTCCAGGCCGGCCTGGGCCAGGGCCTTGGTCTGTTCCTGGTCAAGCTTGCCGAGGGTCATGCAGGTTTCCAGGCCCATGGCCTTCACGCCTTTGACCATCTCCAGCACGTAGGGCATGTCTTTGGCCGACGGGTGCTTCCACGCCGCGCCCATGCAGAAGCGGGTAGAACCGATGGCTTTGGCGCGGGCGGCTTCTTCCAGCACCTTCTGCACTTCCATCAGCTTCTGTTTTTCCAGCCCGGTGTTGTAGTGGCCGGACTGTGGACAATATTTGCAATCTTCCGGGCAGGCGCCGGTCTTGATCGACAGCAGGGTCGAAACCTGCACGCGGTTCGGGTCGAAATGCGCGCGGTGCACGGTCTGCGCCTGGAACAGCAGGTCATTGAACGGTTGCTGGAACAGCGCCTTGACCTCGGCCAGGGACCAGTCGTGACGTGTTGTTGCAGTTGTGCTGGCGCTCATTGGCGTTTCCTTGTTTAGGCTGAAGCAGGCGCCGGGACAGGAAAGCCCGCCAGCGCATCACGGATAGCTCGCATAGTCATGGAAGGCCTATGAACTGTCAACCACACTGGAAAAGACTGGTTTACAAGTGCTCACTTATTAACCAATCATGTTTACTGTGCGATGAACCTGCCGAGCAGGCCTACCCGCTGTGTGTCGCCTGCGAGCAGGAACTGCCCTGGCTGGGCGATCATTGCCTGCGCTGCGCCCTGCCGTTGCCCATGGCCGGCCTGACTTGCGCCCAGTGCCAGCGCCGCGCACCGGCCTTCGAGCAGGTGCTTGCACTGTGGCATTTCGGCTTTCCGGTGGACACGCTGATCAGCCGTTTCAAGCACAACCGCCAGTGGCCCTTGGGACGCCTGATGGCCGAATTGCTCGCGCATGGGCTGCTGCACCGCTTTACCGAAGGGCTGCCGCGCCCCGACCTGTTGTTGCCTGTACCCTTGGCCAGACGTCGACTACGGGAGCGGGGGTTCAACCAGGCGGGGATGCTCGGGCGCTGGCTGTCGTCGCACGTGGGGGTACGTTGCGACGAGCGGCTACTGTTGCGTACACGGGAGACACCTGCGCAGCAACAACTGGACGCCAAGGCCAGGCGACGCAACTTGCGCCTGGCGTTTACCGTCACGGGCAAGCTGACGGGCAAGCATGTCGCCATTGTCGATGACGTGTTGACCACCGGTGCGACCGCGCAGGCGGTTGCCCAAGTGCTGCGCAAGGCCGGTGCGCGGCGGGTGGATGTGTATTGCCTGGCGCGCACGCCCAAGCCGGGGTATGTATGACGTGTGGGAGCGGCCTTGTGTCGCGAAAGGGGTGCGTAGCAGCCCCAGCGATTTTTGCCGTGGCAGAGATCCTGGGGCTGCTACGCAGCCCTTTCGCGACACAAGGCCGCTCCCACACAAGCTACACTTCGCTGCCACTTACAATGACCGAATGCCCATGTCCCTGCCCCCCCACCTCACCCAGCACATCGCCCGCCGCCCCCAGCGCATCGCGCTGCTGCAGCACATTGCCGAAGAAGGTTCGATCACCCGCGCCGCCAAGGCTGCGGGCATCAGCTACAAGGCCGCCTGGGACGCCATCGACGAACTCAACAACCTGGCCAGCCAGCCCCTCGTCGAGCGCAGTACCGGCGGGCGTGGCGGCGGTGGTGCCCGTCTGTCGCCAGAAGGCCAGCGGGTTCTGCGCCTGTATCAGAGGCTGCAGGCCCTTCAGGCGCAAATCCTCGAAGCGGCCGAGGAGTCCAGCGACCTCGACCTGCTCGGCCGGCTGATGCTGCGTACCAGTGCGCGCAACCAGTTGCAGGGCCAGGTCAGCGGCCTGCGCCGCGAGGGACGGCATGATCGCGTCAGCCTGGCGTTGGGCGGAGGGTTGGAGATCGAGGCGCTGATCACCCACGACAGCACCGCACGGCTGGAGCTGACGCTGGGGACGACGGTAGTGGCGCTGCTCAAGGCGGGGTGGGTGAGGTTGCTGGCCGACGAGGAACAGGCCGAAGCGGGGAGTAATTGCCTGCGGGCGACGGTGGAGGAGGTACTAGCGGAGGCTGATGGGCCTGGTGAGGTCCGGTTGGCGTTGGGGAATGGGCAGACGTTGTGTGCGTTTGCCGAGACGGATTGGTTGGCTGGGCAGCGGGTGGCAGCAGGCAGTTCGGTGCGGGTTCAATTTCATCCCTCTTATGTATTGCTTGGGATTCCTGCATAGCCTGGCCGCGCTTTGCGCGGTTCGCGGGCTTGCCCGCTCCCACAGGTGCATCGTTTCCCTGGTGGCCGCGCTGTCCATGTGGGAGCGGGTTTACCCGCGAAGAGGCCGGTACAGGCATAACGCGCTACCATGGCCCCCACGCCGCCTACCCCCGGAGCCACCATGTCCCACCCCTTCGACACCCTCACCCCCGACCTGGTCCTGGACGCCGTGGAAAGCCTGGGCTTTCTCAGCGATGCCCGGGTGCTGGCGCTGAACAGCTACGAAAACCGCGTCTACCAGGTGGGCATCGAGGGCGCGCAACCGCTGATCGCCAAGTTCTACCGCCCAGGCCGCTGGAGCGACGCGGCCATCCTCGAAGAGCACAGCTTCACCGCCGAACTGGCCGACTGCGAAGTGCCGGTGGTCGCCCCGCTGCAGCACGACGGCCGCACCCTGTTCGAACACCAGGGCTTCCGCTTCACCCTGTTCCCCCGCCGCGGCGGCCACGCGCCAGAGCCGGGCAACCTCGACCAGCTCTACCGCCTCGGCCAGTTGCTCGGCCGCCTGCACGCCGTGGGCGCCAGCAAACCGTTCGAGCACCGCGAAGCGCTGGCTGTGGACAACTTCGGCCATGCATCGCTGAATACCCTGCTGGAAGGCGACTTCGTCCCCCGCGAACTGCTGCCTGCGTTCGAATCGGTGGCGCGCGACCTGCTCAAGCGGGTGGAGGACATCTATGCCCGCACGCCGCACCAGCTCATCCGTCTGCATGGCGACCTGCACCCCGGCAACCTGATGCACCGCGACGAGGTGTACCACGTGGTCGACCTCGACGACTGCCGCATGGGCCCGGCGGTGCAGGACCTGTGGATGATGCTGGCCGGCAGCCGCGAGGAGCGCCTGGGGCAACTGGCCGAACTGATCGACGGCTACAACGAGTTCCACGACTTCGACCCGCGCGAGCTGGCCCTGATCGAGCCCCTGCGCGCCCTGCGCCAGCTGCACTACAGCGCCTGGCTGGCGCGGCGCTGGGACGACCCGGCATTCCCGCCGAGCTTCCCCTGGTTCGGCCAGCCACGCTACTGGGGAGACCAGATTCTCGCCCTGCGCGAGCAAATGGCCGCACTGGATGAAGCGCCGCTGAAATTGTTCTAGAAGCACGCCCACCTCTGTCTACAATAGGCGTCGCTTTATTTAGCTACCTAAGCAAGGATTCTGCATGCACGCCGCAAACCCGCGTCGCGGGTACCTACTGGGCCTCAGCGCCTACATCATCTGGGGGCTGTTCCCCCTGTACTTCAAGGCAATCCAGAGCGTCCCGGCGGTGGAGATCATTGTCCACCGGGTGCTCTGGTCGGCTTTGTTCGGCTCGTTGCTGCTACTGGTGTGGAAACACCCGGACTGGTGGCGTGAACTGCGTGACAACCCGCGCCGGCTGGGCATCCTGGCCCTGAGCGGGGCGCTGATCGCCGGCAACTGGCTGACCTACGTATGGTCGGTGAACAACGGGCGCATGCTCGAGGCCAGCCTGGGTTACTACATCAACCCACTGATCAATGTGCTGCTGGGCATGCTGATTCTCGGCGAGCGCCTGCGCCGCCTGCAGTGGCTGGCCGTGGCCATGGCCGCCGTGGGTGTGGCCCAGCAGGTGTGGCAGGTGGGCAGCCTGCCGTGGGTGTCGCTGGTACTGGCGCTGAGCTTCGGCTTCTATGGGCTGATTCGCAAACAGGCACCGGTGGCGGCATTGCCGGGCCTGGTGGTGGAAACCTGGATGCTGGTACCACTGGCCCTTGGCTGGCTGTTGCTGCACCCGGCGGCGACAAGTGCCCAGGGCGCGTTCTACACCAGCAGCGAAGCGTTGTGGCTGATGGCTGCGGGGCCGGTGACACTGGTGCCGCTGGTGTGCTTCAACGCTGCCGCGCGGCACTTGCCGTATACCACGCTGGGCTTCCTGCAGTACCTGGCGCCAACCCTGGTGCTGCTGCAGGCGGTGCTGCTGTTCGATGAGCACTTGTCGTCGAGCAACTTGGTGGCGTTCATGTTCATCTGGGCGGGTTTGGCGATCTACAGCGTCGATGCGTGGGTCAGTTTGCGCAAGCGCAGCTGATCAAAAAATGATCACAACTCTGCAGGCCTTGTATTTCGTGGCCTGCAGAGACATCTCCAAAGGTTATCCACACCCTCGTCCCCGTGCTTTGTGCACAAGCTGCTGATTTTTGGGTGTTTTTTGATCAAAGCCGTGTAAGGCGCGCGCGGTCTGGGCTGGAGAGGGGAACCCCCAGGTTATCCACAGGGCCGTCCCCGTGATATCGGGATAACCGTAGGGGGCTGCTTTGCAGCCCATCGCGACACAAGGCCGCTCCTACAGGGGAACGCGTAACCCTTGTAGGAGCGGCCTTGTGTCGCGATGGCCGCGAAGCGGCCCGGCAATCTCGGATCAATCCTCCGGCCGCAGCTTCAACTCCACCATCAAGTCGTCCGCCAGGCTCTCCAGCTTCTGCTGCAAATCCTCCAGCGACAGGGTCAACGGCAATGCCAGCAAGGCATCGGCATGGAACAGCGGCTCGCTGCTCATGGGCGCCGGCCGCACCTCAGTGGTAAACCGCTCAAGGTTCACCCCCAGGTCCGCCAGCAAGCGGGTGATATCACGCACGATCCCCGGCCGGTCATTACCTACCAGCTCCATGGCAATCGGCTTCCAGGTACACGACGGCTCGATGCCGCTCTCGGCGATCAGCACGCGAATGTCATATCGGACCAACCCCTGCAGCGAAGCGACCAGCTCGTCGTAGTTTTCCGCCGGCACCGCCACCCGCAGGATGCCGGCAAACTGCCCGGCCATGCGTGACATGCGGCTTTCCAGCCAGTTGCCACTGTGGTCGGCGATGCACTGGGCAATGCGCTCGACCTGGCCGGCCTTGTCAGGGGCAATCACAGTCAGTACAAGATGATCCACAAGCCCTTCCTCGTGTCGGACCGCGCCGTGCGGCAGAAAATCGGGGGATCGACTCAGTATAGGCAAGGCGCGGCAACCTGCCGCAGGGCAATCCGCATAACGAATCGTGTACTGTTTCAAGATTTATCTGGAACAATCCACCTGTTTTTTGCGAACATACTCACTCCCAGCGTGACCATACGCGACCAACGGGTCGCATAACGGCGCTTTTAGTCTGATTTTGCCCCGCCTACTGCTTCATGTAGTATCCCGTGGCGCGGACTACAAAACGTCGTTTGGATGTCTGCCAAGGCGCCTGTGAAAATACGCACACTGTCTGCCAGCCGGTCTGGCAGGCCGCACCCAGCCGCGCTCGGGGCTTTACTCGGGGGCATGCACTGGTGCCGTGTTTAGAGAAGCGCTACAGGCTTAATACAGAAGAGCGAAATAGCTGAGCAGAGTGAGGCAAGCAATGACTGGATACGTTCAAGTCGGTGGCCTTCAGGTCGCCAAGGTCCTGTACGACTTCGTGAACAACGAAGCCATCCCGGGGACCGGCATCGTCGCCGAGCAGTTCTGGGCCGGTGCAGAGAAGATCATCAATGACCTCGCTCCAAAGAACAAAGCCCTGCTCGCCAAGCGCGACGAGCTGCAAGCCAAGATCGACGCCTGGCACCAGGCACGCAAAGGCCAGGCCCACGACGCCGTAGCCTACAAAGCATTCCTCCAGGAAATCGGCTACCTGCTGCCACAAGCCGACGATTTCCAGGCCACCACCCAGAACGTGGACGAAGAAATCGCCCACATGGCCGGCCCACAGCTGGTCGTACCGGTGATGAACGCCCGCTTCGCCCTGAACGCCGCCAACGCCCGTTGGGGTTCGCTGTACGACGCGCTGTATGGCACCGATGCCATCAGCGATGAAGGCGGCGCCGAGAAAGGCCAAGGCTACAACAAGGTACGTGGCGACAAGGTCATCGCCTTCGCCCGCGCCTTCCTCGACGAAGCCGCGCCACTGGCGGCCGGCTCGCACGTCGACTCCACCGGCTACCGCATCGAAGGCGGCAAGCTGGTAGTTGCCCTGAAAGGCGGCAGCAACAGCGGCCTGCGTGACGACGCCCAGCTGATCGGCTTCCATGGCGATGCCGCCGCGCCGACTGCCGTGCTGCTCAAGCACAACGGCCTGCACTTCGAAATCCAGGTCGATGCCAGCACCCCGGTCGGCAGCACCGACGCCGCCGGCGTGAAAGACATCCTGATGGAATCGGCGCTGACCACCATCATGGACTGCGAAGACTCGGTTGCCGCCGTCGACGCCGACGACAAGGTGATCGTCTACCGCAACTGGCTGGGCCTGATGAAAGGCGACCTGGCCGAAAGCGTGAGCAAGGGTGGCAAGACCTTCACCCGCACCATGAACCCGGACCGCGAGTACGCCGCGCCCAACGGCGGCAGCGTGACCCTGCACGGCCGTTCGCTGCTGTTCGTGCGCAACGTTGGCCACCTGATGACCAACCCGGCGATCCTCGACGCCCAAGGCAACGAAATCCCCGAAGGCATCCAGGACGGCCTGTTCACCAACCTGATCGCCCTGCACAACCTCAATGGCAACACCAGCCGCAAGAACACCCGCAGCGGCAGCGTGTACATCGTCAAGCCGAAGATGCACGGCCCGGAGGAAGTAGCCTTCGCCGCCGAGATCTTCAGCCAGGTCGAAGACCTGCTGGGCATGAAGCGCAACACCGTCAAGGTCGGCATCATGGACGAGGAGCGCCGTACCACGGTCAACCTCAAGTCGTGCATCAAGGCCGCAGCCGAGCGCGTGGTGTTCATCAACACCGGCTTCCTCGACCGCACCGGCGATGAAATCCACACCTCGATGGAAGCCGGCGCCGTGGTGCGCAAGGGCGCCATGAAGAACGAGAAGTGGATCGGTGCCTACGAGAACAACAACGTCGATGTCGGCCTGGCCACTGGCCTGCAAGGCCGTGCGCAGATCGGCAAAGGCATGTGGGCCATGCCCGACCTGATGGCGGCCATGCTCGAGCAGAAGATCGCCCACCCGCTGGCCGGTGCCAACACCGCCTGGGTGCCGTCGCCGACCGCCGCCACCCTGCATGCCCTGCACTACCACAAGGTGGACGTACAGGCGCGTCAGCGTGAACTGGCTTCGCGCACCCCGGCGTCGGTGGACGACATCCTGGCCATCCCGCTGGCCGCCGACACCAACTGGTCGGCCGAAGAGATCCGCAACGAACTGGACAACAACGCCCAGGGCATCCTCGGCTACGTGGTGCGCTGGATCGACCAGGGTGTGGGTTGCTCGAAGGTGCCAGACATCAACAACGTCGGCCTGATGGAAGACCGCGCCACCCTGCGCATCTCGGCCCAGCTGCTGGCCAACTGGCTGCGCCATGGCGTGGTCAGCCAGGAGCAGGTGCTGGAAAGCCTCAAGCGCATGGCCGTGGTGGTCGACCAGCAGAACGCCGGCGACGCCCTGTATCGCCCGATGGCACCGAACTTCGACGACAACGTCGCGTTCCAGGCTGCGGTAGAGCTGGTGGTGGAAGGTGGCAAGCAGCCGAACGGCTATACCGAGCCGGTATTGCACCGCCGTCGCCGCGAGTTCAAGGCGCGTAACGGGTTGTAAGCGACATCTGCGACAGGGGCCGCTTTGCGGCCCTTTCGCGACACAAGGCCGCTCCTACAAGCACGCGCCAGACCTCAGCCTTGCGCGGTACTTGTAGGAGCGGCCTTGTGTCGCGAAAGGGCTGCAAAGCAGCCCCAATCCTGCACTACTCGATCTTCAGTTCTTTCTTCACCAGCTCCAGCAGCCTGTCCAGATCGACCGGCTTCAGCAGAAAATCCACAACCCCCAGGTGCATCACGTCCACCGCCTCTTTCACATCGGTGTCGCCCGACACCACGATGATCGACAACGCCGCCCGTTCCGACTCGCGAATCTGCCGGATCAGGTCCAGGCCATCCTCGGGCTGCATGCGCAAATCCGTGATCATCAAGCCGATTCGTTGCTGGTAGTGCAGGTATAGCCTGGCTTCCTCGGCCCCATCCGCTCCGACACAGTCGATCCCCCGGCTTTTCAGGTACAGGATCAGCGCCTCACGGTTCACCGCATTGTCATCCACCACCAGCACCAACGGCTTGGCTGCCACAGGCGCACTTACGACGGCCAATGCCTCGCGCTCGGCGTCGCTCAGGATGTCGTGTTGCTCAGGCATGCTCATCTCGTCAAAAAAATTCCGCTTCAGCATTAGGACCGCAGAACTTGCGTAACCCGGCTGGCCTTTCGTCGGGTCTTTGACAGGGGCGCTCATAGACTTACGTCCAATGGGCACCACCCCGCCGCAAGCCGACCATGGAGGCAGAGAACAACATGGCCGGCACCTATATATAGATATATATAGTTCGGCATAGCGATACGGTCAGTTTCATGAGCAAAAAGGACGCCTACACCCAGGCGGGCAGGACAGCAGTGCTGCAGAACATCCAGGGCACCCTGCAGTTCCTGCAGCGTTTTCCGCCGTTCAACCAGATGGAACACAGCCACCTGGCCTACCTGGTCGAACAGTGCCAGCTGCGCTTCTATGCCAGCGGCGAAAGCATCGTCAAACCTGCCGACGGGCCGGTCGAGCACTTCTACATCGTCAAGCAGGGCCGCGTGGTGGGTGAGCGCCAGCACCTGGTCAAGCCTGGTGTGGAGACCACCTTCGAAATCACCAGCGGCGAATGCTTCCCGCTGGCTGCCCTGCTCGGCGAGCGAGCGACCCGTACCGAGCACTTGGCCGGTGAGGACACCTTCTGCCTGCAGCTGAACAAGGCCGCGTTCATCCGCGTGTTCTCGATGTCGGAAGTGTTTCGGGATTTTGCCCTGCGCGGGGTCAGCAGCTTGCTCGACCAAGTCAACCAGCAGGTACGCCAGCGCGCGGTGGAAACCCTCGGCACCCAGTATTCGCTGAACACGCCACTGGGTGAACTGGCCATGCGCCACCCGGTTGTGTGCAGCCCCGACACGCCCCTGCGCGACGCCGTGCGGCTTATGCACGAGCAGCAGGTCGGCAGCATCGTGGTGGTCGACCCGCAGCGCTACCCCACCGGTATCTTCACCCTGCGCGACCTGCGCCAGGTGGTGGCGGCGGCCGATGCCGACCTGGGCGCGCCCATCGCGCGGCACATGACCGCCCAGCCGTTCTACCTCAGCCCCCAGGCCAGCGCCTTCGACGCAGCCATGGCCATGACCGAGCGGCATATCGCCCACGTATGCCTGGTGGAAAACCGACGCCTGTGTGGTGTGGTTTCGGAGCGCGACCTGTTCTCCCTGCAACGGGTCGACCTGGTGCACCTGGCGCGCACCATTCGCCATGCGCCACGCCTGGATACCCTGGTCTCACTGCGCGGCGAAATCAGCCAGCTGGTCGAGCGCATGCTGGCCCACGGCGCGTCCTCCACGCAGATCACCCAGATCATCACCCTGCTCAACGACCACACCGTGTGCCGGGTGATCGAACTGGCGCTGGCCGAGCGCGGTGACCCGGGCGTGCCGTTCAGCTGGCTGTGCTTTGGCAGCGAAGGGCGACGTGAACAAACCCTGCACACCGACCAGGACAACGGCATCCTCTTCGAAGCCGCCGACGGCGCCGAAGCCGACGCCATCCGCGCCCGCCTGCTGCCGCTGGCGCAATACATCAACCAGTGCCTGGCCCAGTGCGGTTTCACCCTGTGCAAGGGCAACGTCATGGCCGGCAACCCCGAGCTGTGCCTGTCGCGCAGTGAGTGGGCGCGGCGTTTTGCCGGTTTTGTCCGTGAAGCCAGCCCGGAGAACCTGCTGGGCTCGAGCATCTATTTCGACCTGCGCGTGGTGTGGGGCGACGAGCAAGGTTGCGAGCAGCTGCGCCAGGGCCTGCTCGAGCAGGTGGCCGACAACCGCATCTTCCAGCGCATGATGGCTGACAACGCCCTGCGCCAGCGCCCGCCGGTGGGCCGCCTGCGCGAGTTCGTGCTGACCCGCCAGGGCAACGACAAGGCCGCCACCCTCGACCTCAAGGTCCAGGGCCTGACGCCCTTCGTCGATGGTGCCCGGCTGCTGGCCCTGGCCAACGGCATCGGTGCCTGCAATACCCTGGAACGCCTGCGCCAGCTGGTGGCCAAGGGCGTGATCGAGGCACTGGACGGCGCAGCGTATGAAGAGGCCTACCACTTCATCCAGCAAACCCGCATGCAGCAGCACCAGCGCCAGACCCGCGACAACCTGCCCTATTCCAACCGCCTGGACCCGGACAGCCTCAACCACCTGGACCGGCGCATCCTGCGCGAGTCCCTGCGCCAGGCCCAGCGCCTGCAAAGCAGCCTGGCCTTGCGGTACCAGCTATGAGCCTGTTCGCCTGGTTGCGCCCCAGTGCGCCCGAACTGGACCATGCCACGCGCCAGCGCCTGGCCCGGCTGCCCAAGGCCGCGCCCCTGGGGGTGTGTACCCTGCGCGAGCAGCGCTGGGTGGTGCTCGACCTGGAGACCAGCGGCCTGAACCCCAACCGTGACCAGGTGCTGTCGGTTGGCGCCGTGGCCATCGAAGATGGCGCCATCGACTTTGCCCAGCAGTTCGAACGCACCCTGCACCGGCCTTTGCAGAAGACCAACGCCAGCGTGCTGATCCATGGCCTGGGCCCGAGTGCCCTGGCTGCCGGTTGCGACCCGGCCGAGGCCTTGCTCGATCTGCTCGACTTCATTGGCAATAGCCCGGTGCTGGCATTCCACGCGCCGTTCGACCAGCGCATGCTGGCCCGTGCGCTGAAGGAAAGCCTGGGCTATCGCTTGCACTCGCCCTTCCTGGATGTTGCCGAGCTGGCACCGATGCTCAACCCCGACACAGTGCTGCGCGAGGCCGGGCTGGATGACTGGGTGGCGCGGTTTGGCCTGCAGGTAGAGGAGCGCCATCATGCCAGCGCCGATGCCTTGGTGACCGCCGAGCTGGCGCTGATCCTGTTCAGCCAGGCCCGGCGCCAGCAGCTGGACAGCCCGCTGCAGCTGGAGCAGCGGCTGCGTGGGTGGCGCAGGCGCAAGGTGCACAACCACGGCCTGTAGATTTGTATTGACCTGACAGGGCCAATCGCCGGCAAGCCAGCTCCCACAGGTACTGCACAAGTTCCAGAATCAACGCGTTTCCTGTGGGAGCTGGCTTGCCGGCGATTGGCCACCTGCCTTTTTCATGATGGCCATCCGATAAGCGTCCATTGCACCCACCCCCTCCCCTCTGCAACAATCGCGAATAATTATCGTTAGTTAATGCATTCGTTCCGGGGGGACGCTGCTTGTCTTCTGCACAGAGCCCACACGCCGATCTGGTCGGTGCGCTGTACCGCGACCACCGCGGCTGGCTGCTCGCCTGGCTGCAACGCAGCATGGCCTGCCGCCAACGTGCCGAAGACGTGAGCCAGGACACCTTCGTGCGCCTGCTCGGCCGTGAGCAACTGGATACGCCCCGCGAACCCCGCGCATTCCTGGCCGCCGTGGCCAAGGGCCTGATGTTCGACCACTTCCGCCGCGCCGCGCTGGAACAGGCCTACCTGGCCGAACTGGCCCTGATGCCGGAAGCCGAACAACCTTCCCCGGAAGTGCAGCACCTGATCCTCGAGGACCTCAAGGCCATCGACCGCCTGCTCGGCAAGCTGTCGAGCAAGGCCCGCGCAGCATTTCTGCACAATCGCCTGGACGGTATGAGCCATGCCGAAATCGCCGAGCGCATGGGGGTTTCGGTGTCGCGGGTGCGCCAGTACATCGCCCAGGGCATGCGCCAGTGCTACGTGGCCCTGTACGGGGAGCCGACGTGAGCAGTGCACCGGTTTCGTCGCGGGTGCTGGAAGCTGCCATTGCCTGGAAACTCAGCCTCGACAACGGCAGCGGCACACCCGACGAGCGCAGCGAATTCATGCGCTGGCATGCCGCCAGCGAGGAGCACGCCCGCGCCTGGCGCCAGCTCGGCGCCATGGACCAGCGCGTGAGCGCCGCTGCCGGCCCGGCACGCCAGGCCCTGCTGCAATCGCGCGCCGGCCTGCGCCGACGCATCGGCAAGGTCGGCGGCGGGCTGGCCGGCATGTTTCTTTTGGGCTCGCTGCTGGCCTGGGTCGGCGCACCATCGCTGGCACCGAGCTACTGGCTGGCCGACCAGCGTACCGCCACCGGCGAACTGCGTACCCTGCGCCTGGAAGACGGCACCTTGCTGAGCCTGAACAGCCACACTGCCGTGGATATCGACTACGCCGGCGAGCAACGGGTGATCGTGCTGCACCAGGGCGAGATCTCGGTCGAAACCGGCCATCAGGACCCGCGCCCGCTGCTGGTGCGCACCGACGATGGCCGCCTGCGCCCATTGGGCACGCGCTTCCTGGTACGCCGCGAGGACGACGGCACGCGCCTGGAAGTGCTGCAAGCCTCGGTCGCCGCCATGCCGCTGAACAGCGGCGACGAACAGGTGCTGCGCGAAGGCCAGCAGGTGCTGATGAACGCTAACGGCCTTGGCCGGATCGGCACTGTGCCAGCCGGTGCCGACGCCTGGACCCGCGGCATGCTGGTGGTGGACAACGTGCGCCTGGCTGACCTGCTGGCCGCGCTCGGCCAGTACCGCAGCGGTTACCTCGGGGTGGACGACCAAGTCGCCGACCTGCGTGTGACCGGCAGCTTCCCGCTGACCGACACCGACCTGGCGCTGTCGTCGCTGGTGCCGGCACTGCCGGTGAAGGTCGAGCGGCATACGCCGTGGTGGGTGACCGTCGTTCCGAAGTAAACCTGTACCGGCCTCTTCGCGGGCTCGCCCGCTCCCACAAGTACCCCACCGTGCTTGAAACCTGTGTGGTACCTGTGGGAGCGGGCAAGCCCGCGAAAGGGCCGGTACAGGCAAAAGCCAACTTCAAATAATTCTCAATTTTTTTCAGATTCACCCTGTCACTTTTCAAATCTCGCTCGGCAAGGAAGCAGAAAGCACTTATCCGTCGAGGAGCCGCTGCATGTCCCGTGCTGTTGATCGTATCCTGCGCCCCAGCCTGATGGCCCTGGCCATCGCCGTGGCCGCGCCATTGGCCAGCCCTGCCCTGTTCGCCGCCGAGCAATCCGCTCAGCGCGCCTACGACCTGCCCAGCGCCCCGCTGGCCACCACTCTCAACCAGATCGCCAGCCAGGCCGGCATCACCCTGGCCATCGACCCGGCACTGGTCAGCGGCCGCACCTCGGCCCCGGTGAGCGGGCAGTACGATGGCCTTGGTGCCCTGCAGGCCGCCCTGCGTGGCACCGGCCTGCAGCTGCAGCAAAGCAGCGTGGGCAGTTACAGCCTGGAGGCTACGCCGGAAGGGACACTGGCGTTGCCGGAGACTGCGATCAATGCGACTTCCAACTATGAAAGCGCTTGGGGTGCCTCCAGCGGCTACGTGGCCACGCGCACTGCCGCGGGTACCAAGACCGACACACCAATCGTCGAAACCCCACGCTCGATGACTGTCATCACCCGCCAGCAACTGGACGATCGGCAGGTACTCAACCTCAATGACGCCCTGCGCTACACCGCTGGCGTGCAAAGCAGCGGTTACGGTTCGGACTCGCGTGCCGACTGGCTGCGTGTGCGTGGTTTCGACCCGACCCAGTTCCTTGACGGCCTGCCGCTGCCCAAGGGCTCGTTCGCCAACCCGAAGGTCGAGCCGTGGAACCTCGAACGCATTACTGTACTGCGCGGCCCGGCATCGTCGGTGTATGGCCAGACACCACCGGGCGGCATGCTCGACATGGTCAGCCGCCGTCCGCAGCTTGAGAGTGCACACCAGATCGAAGCCCAGGTGGGTAGCAACGAACACAAGCAGATCAACTTCGACAGCACAGGCAAGATCGATGAAGAGGGCAAGTTTCTCTACCGTGTGAGTGGTGTGGTGCGTGACAGCAACTCGCCCGTCGACCACATCCCGGACAAGCGCTACAACATCGCACCCAGCCTGACCTGGAACATCGATGACGATACCAAGCTGACGTTCATCTCCCAGTACACCCGGGACGATACCGGCATCACCGGCCAGTTCCTGCCGCTGCAAGGCACCAAACTGGACGGCCCGACCGGCAAGATTTCCCACCACAAGAACCTTGGCGAACCGGATTGGGACTTCTACGACCGCAGTTACTACGCGTTGGGCTATGCCTTCGAGCACCGACTGAACGACACCTGGCAGTTCCGCCAGAACCTGCGCTACACCAAGAGCGATTTGTCGTTCCAGGCCGTGCAGGTGGCCACCATCAACAGCATCGATGCCGATGGCAACGTCAATCGCGAGTCGGGTATCGTCAACGAAGACATCAGCCAGTTCGCCGTCGACAACAACTTCCAGGCCGACTTCCAGACCGGCGACATCAGCCACACCGTGCTGCTGGGCCTGGACCATCAGCGTTCGAATACCAACTATCAGTGGCTGTATGGCATGGGCGTACCTCCGATCAATGTCAACCGCCCGGTATATGGCGCCGACCTGTCGAACGTCACCTACTTCGCCATGCAGGACTTCCAGCAGAAAACCCACCAGACAGGTGCCTACGTCCAGGACCAGATGTCACTCGACAACTGGCGCCTGACCTTGGGTGGTCGTGAAGACTGGATTCACACCGGCACTGTGTTCCACAACAGCGCCGACGCAACCAATACCCAGCGCGACAAAGCCTTCAGCGGCAACGTCGGCCTGAGTTACGTTTTCGACAACGGCATCACGCCGTACTTCTCCTACACCGAGTCGTTCCAGCCGGCCAGTGGTGCCAACGTCAACTCCACGGAATCTTTCAAGCCAACCGAAGGCCGTCAGTATGAAGTGGGTGTGAAATACCAGCCCGTCGGGACTGACACCCTGCTCACTGCAGCGGTTTATGACCTGAAGCAGCAGAACGTCAGCGTCACGGAAGGCAGCATCACCCGCCAGGTGGGTGAACTGCAGGTTCGCGGCCTGGAACTGGAGGCCGCCACTCAGGTTACCGAGAACCTCAAGGCCATCGCGTCATACACCTATACCGACACCGAGATCCTGAAGGGTGACGACAAAGGCAACCGCATGGCGCTGATCCCGCGCAACCAGGCAACCCTGTGGGCCGACTACACCTGGCACAGCGGGCCACTGGACGGCTTCGGCATTGGCGGTGGTGTGCGCTATGTGGGTGACACCTACGGCAACACCGCCAATACCGAACTGGCCCATGTAGGCTCGTACACGGTATACGACGCTTCGGTGCACTACGACCTGGGCCGCCTGGACAACAGCATGAAAGGCGTGACGGTAGCCGTGGAGGCGAAGAACCTGTTCAACAAGGATTACCTGGCCAACTGTGACGGTTACTGGTGCTACTACGGCGACGAGCGCAACGTGGTGGCCAGTGTCAATTACAAGTTCTGAGTGAACGGGGGCCGCTTTGCGGCCCTTTCGCGACACAAGGCCGCTCCTACAGGAAAACGTGCTCCCCTGTAGGAGCGGCCTTGTGTCGCGAAAGGGCTGCGCAGCAGCCCCAGCTTCCAACAGGCAAAAATCGGTACCGTGATGAAAAGCCCAACCATCCGCCGCTGGTCGGTGATCCACACCTGGAGCAGCCTGGTCTGCACCCTGTTCCTGCTGTTGCTGGCAGTCACCGGCCTGCCGCTGATCTTCCACCACGAACTCGAACACCTGCTCGGCGACGCCCCCGAACTGCGGGAAATGCTAGCCGATACACCACACCTCGACCTGCAGCAGTTGGTGATCAAGGCCGAGCAGCACCGCCCCGGCGAGGTCATGCAGTACTTCGGCTACGACGAGGACGAAGCCAACGGCGTAGTGGCCATAACCGCCGCCACCGCCGGCACCGAACCCAATTCGTCGCACACCTTCATGCTCGACGCCCGCACCGGTGAAGCCGTGGCCATGCCGGCCGCCAACGGCGGCTTCATGATGACCATGCTGCGCCTGCACGTGGACATGTTCGCCGGCCTGCCCGGCAAGCTGCTGCTGGCCTTCATGGGCGTGCTGTTCGTCGTGGCGATCATCTCCGGCACCGTGCTCTATGCACCGTTCATGCGCCGCCTGGACTTCGGCACGGTGCGCCACGGCAAATCCCGTCGACTGCGCTGGCTCGACCTGCACAACCTGATCGGCGTGGTCACCTTGGCCTGGGCACTGACGGTAGGCGTGACCGGCGTCATCAGCGCGCTGTCGGACCTGGTCATCGCCGCCTGGCGCAACGACAGCCTGGCCGCCATGGTTGCCCCGTACCGTGATGCCCCACCGCTCACCGAACGCGCCCCGGCCACCCACCTGCTGACCATCGCCGAACAGGCCGCCCCCGGCATGCGCCCGGACTTCATCGCCTTCCCCGGCACACGCTTTTCCAGTGAGCACCACTATGCGGTGTTCATGAAGGGCGCCACGCACCTGACCTCGCACCTGCTCACGCCCGTGCTGATCGATGCGCGAACACTGGCGGTGACCGCCGTCGGCGAACGCCCCTGGTACATGGATGCCATGGGCCTGTCGCAACCACTGCACTTCGGCGACTACGGCGGCCGGCCAATGCAAATCCTGTGGGCGCTACTCGATGTGCTGACCATCATCGTCCTCGGCAGCGGCTTGTACCTGTGGTGGGGCAAGCAACGCACGAAGCGGGAGGCGCGGGCATGAGCCACAAGTCACAGCCGACCTGGCGCATCTTCATCTGGCCGATGGTCGTGGCCTTGCTCACTGCCGTGGGGCTGTTTGCCGCCTTGCTGGGGGACGGGGTCTGGGACAGCCTGGCCTGGCTCGGCCTGGGGGTGTCGGCGGCTCTCGGCCTGCAAGGTTTCTACCCTCGTCCACGGCAGTAACCGGGTAATACCCGCACCCTCTTTTGCCGCGACATGGTTGGCTCCCATTTTCCAAGGAGCCATACCATGACACCTTTGCAGCGCCTCGAAGCGCTCGATCAACAACTCATCGCCCTTGAGCAAGGCAAACCCGAACTGGCGGGCGAAACGGAACCGGCCGCCCTGCGCCAGCGTTTTTTTGGTGACCTGGCAGCGTTCTGGAACGCCCCTGTCGAAACAGGCCACAGCCGCGTCCGGCAACTGCGCGAACTGCGTCATGAGCAACTTCTGGCCGAACTGGAACTGCGCCTCGCCGACCAGACCCTGGACTACAGCCACATCAGCCTGCTGCGCACCTCCCTGGAGCTGCCGCTACCCTGGCAGCGCAACCACCTGCCAGACACCCACCGGGCCCAGGTTTATCGGCCGGTATTCAACCGTTCAAGCCCCCATGGCCGGTTGCCGTTACCCGGCGTGCTGGTAATGGTGGCAGAAGCACCGGAAGGGGCCATTGCCGAGCCCGCAACAGCCACAGGCCAGGCACTGCTGTGCAGCGTGTCTCATGGCGTTGAAGGCTTCGCCAACCTGGCCGAACTGCACAGGGAGCTGTGCGAGCGCCTGGACGACCCCATGCAAAGCCGGCCAATGCTGCAACTGCTACCCCGCCTGCAGGACCAGCAACTGGTCCGGTGTGCCGACCGGCTGCGCTACGAGTGGTTTACCGGCGACCTGGTCGAACAACAGGCCACTGACGTGATCGACGCGCAGCATCAACGGCTCACCATCGCCTGGCACGCCGCCTGGGCGCTTGACCAGAACCCGGATCTACCGGCACTGAAAAGCACCCTGGCCAAACAGCAGTCACTGACCGATCTCATGGGCAGCCAATATGCGTTGTCCACCCGTTATGCGCTGCTGCTGGAAAAACACCTGCCCGCTTGGCTGCGCCAGAGCTCCACGAAAAGCCTGACGCACATCATGCAAACGATCCAGGAGCTCGCCGGGGCCATCACCCAGGCTGCTGCACCCGGCCTTTTGACCCTGGAGGCATTCGGTAATCGCCACCACCTGCTGGCATGGGTGCGCGAACGCCTTGGCAAGGCGCTGCGGCGCGAATTCTCCATCGACTTGCCTGCCGAAAAAGTCTGCATAACCGTCACGCTTGCACACCGCACCGGCCCGCTGATCAACCCGCTGGCACCTTCGGGTTACGTGGCCGTTGCCAACCGTCGCCATGTCGGTGGCACCATCGAACTGGTAACCACCACCTACCGCCTGGACGAGCTGGCCCTGCTGAACATCGGCTGGTTCGACGTCGATTACTGGCTGACTGCCCGAATACACCACGAAGACGGTTCCACGCTGGAGTCAATATCCGCAGAAGGGGTAAAGCGCCTGGTGCGCGAGCTTGACGCCGGCAGTGGCTACATCCGCTACCTGCGAACCCACCTGCTGGAGTCTCCAGGTGCGCGCTGGCGCATGCAATGCCACGGCAACATGAACCGCGCCCGCATGCGCGCCGAGGCGGCCAAGGCCCGCTATGCCAGGCACTTTCTGAACGATACCCACGAGCGAGGCTATCGCTGGGTCAAAGCCGTCACCGACCACCCCGACAACAATTGGCGCCCTACCATCGACGAGCATCGTATCGCGGTGCGCCAGCTGATCATCGACGGGCACACGCTGCAAGGGGTACTGCTGCTCAATGCCGAGAGCGACAACCAGCCGTCGCTGGTGCTGTATACACCGGACGCACCCGACCGGCGCGCATGGCGTGAATACCCCGATACCCGGGCGCTGCTCAGAACCCTTCGCAGCACGCCGTCCTTGCGAAAATACCTGATCCAGCGCGCGCCTCTGGCTGATGGCAAGCGGCTCGACAAATTGGTGCGCAAGGGCCGCCTCGGGCCATATGTGCAAAGGCCAATGATCAACGGCAACCTCTTCGATGCCCTTTACAAGGCCCAGGTCCACGCCATGATCGCCGAGGCCGATACCAACAGCCGCAGCAACCGCGAGCTGCTCGGCGAGTACGGGCTGTCGACGCTGCGCCTGGTTCTCGACATGATCAGCCTCGTGCTACCGGCCCCGACAATGTCAGCCCTAGCCTTCGGCCGTATGTCGATTTCGCTGTGGGACGGCTTCGAAGCCCTGGAAAAAGAGGATTACGCAGCAACCTTCCACCACGCCATGGCCGCTTTGAGCCACAGCGCCGACGGGTTGTCCAGTTTCGCTGGCTCGCCCCTCATGCGCAGGGCGATGCGCGGCCTGCCACCGCAACCCCCGCGCCCACTGCCGAAAACCCACGAAGCGGCCGTGGACGTGAGCAAGCTGCGCTACCGGATCGACGGGGTTCATGGCGAGGAAGTGTACGAACAGATCAACAGCGTGCCAGGCCCGGACCGTTACTTCGTCAAGGACAGCCAGGGGCGGTTGTACAACGTCCACTTCGACGGCTATCGCTGGCGGGTGCTCGACCCCAGGCAGCCGGATGCCTACGCGCAGCTGCCGATCAAACGGCTGCGCAATGGCAATTGGGTGGTCGATTCCATCGTGCTATGGCATGACGGGTTGCCTGACGTAGCCCAGCTGTTGGAAGAGGTACGCCTGCAACCGCCGCTCGAGGGCGAATCGGTGGCAGGGGAAGCCGACCTGCACGACGCCGGGGGGCAACTCTATCTACAGCTGGGTGACCAGCAGTTGCCGGTTCGTCGGCACCTGCTCGCCGGGCATTACCATCTGCTGCTGCCCGAGAAGGCACTGGGCGCAGTCCACGCCTGGGCAGTACTGCGCCAACAGGGCGGCCAATGGCGTATTCGCGTGCGCCAGCCAGGCCGCAGCAGCGACTGGCTGGCACTGCCGGCGGACTACTCGGCCAGCTTGGGCAGCAGCCGGTCCAGCCGCTGATGCAAGGCACTGCCACTCGGCCAGTTGCGCAGCAGCCGCGCCCGATCACGGGCGTAGGCCGGGGCAAAGCTGAGCTGGGTGGCGTGCTGGCACATGGCGTCGAGGTCGATCAGCGACCACTGGCCGTTGTGCCAGAACAGGTTGTGGCCCTTGAAGTCACCATGGCTGATACGCTCGCGAATCAGCTGCTGCATCACATGCACCAGGGCATCCACCTGCTCCTCGGGCGCATCGCCGTTATCCACGTAGGGCGCGAAGCATTCGGCCAGGTCTGGGCCATCGATATACTCGGTGACCAGGTAGGCACGGCTTCGCAGCCCCATCACCCGTTGTTCCAGCACCGCGAGTGGACGCGGCGTGGCAATATCGAGGAATTCCAGGCGGTGGCCTTCGACCCAGGAATGCCAGGCCCGGCTCGGGCGCCAGAAGCGCTTGAACCAGTGCGCGGTGTTCTTGATGTTGTAGCGTTTGAGCACCAGCGTGCGGCCGCCAACCTCGATGCGCGCCACGCTGGCCGCACCACCGGTCTTGTACAGGTGGCCCTGGTCGATCAACGCGTCGGCCTGCTCCAGCACCGGCAACATGGCTTCGGCCTCGTCGCGGCGGACTGCCCGCAAGCCCGAAAGGCTGCGCTCGACACTGAACAGGCTGCATTCACGACCAGCCTTTTCCAGGTAATCCTTCTGGCGCCAGCTGCGCACCTTGTCCACCTGCTTCTGCAAGGCTTCCAGCGGCAGCGCATGCTCGGCGTTGGCCAGCAGGTAGTGCACCAGCAGTTCTTCGATGAACGGCTCCAGGCGCTTGGGTAGCTGGGCGA
This sequence comes from Pseudomonas sp. B14(2017), assembly GCF_002113255.1. NCBI lineage: Bacteria > Pseudomonadati > Pseudomonadota > Gammaproteobacteria > Pseudomonadales > Pseudomonadaceae > Pseudomonas > Pseudomonas sp. B14(2017). Next base: position 69,332 of record NZ_NEJY01000015.1, on the reverse strand, counting down.
AGAATACCCCCAGGTTTTCCAGCACACGTGGGCGCGACAGCTGCTGGCCAGGCGTTTCGGCCTTGATGCCGGCGCCGTCGATCAGGTACAGCTTGCCGCCGTGGCGCAGCAGGTTGTCCAGGTGCAGGTCTTCCTGCCACAGGCCCCGGGCGTGCATGTGCGCCACTGCGGTGAGCGCCTCGCCCAGCACCAGGTGCTGCTCGTCGGCCAGTACCGGCAAGCTCTCCACTGCCGCCCAGGCATCGGCCAGGCTTTCGGCGCCGTCGAGGAATTCGAACAGCAGCCAGCCGCCCTCGCCTTCCTTGAGGCCGTCGGCCAGCAGCTTCGGCGTGGTCAGGCCCTGCTCGGCCAGCAGCTTCACGCCCTGCAGTTCGCGCTGGAAATGCCGTGCAGCGTTACCACCGACCAGCAGCTTGGCCAGCACCGGAGTGCCGCGCCACACGCCGGCGCCCACATAGCGCTGGCCCGGCAGCACGCGCAGCAGGCTGAGCAATTGCAGGTCGGCCGTGCCGGCAGCATCGGCCAGGGTGATGCTCAGGGGCAACGAGGGGCTGCGCCCGGCCTCTTTCAATTCAGACAAACGCATCAGCGGGCCTCTTTTTCACGACGGCGTTGCGTCAGGCGTTGCAGCCAGGTATCGACCAGCGTGCCATCGGCAGGCTGCGCCAGGTAGCTGGCCAGCAAGGTACGTACATCACGCTCGCTCCAGACCGGGGCACGACGCAGCAGCGGCTCCAGGTCCTTGAGACGGTCACGCATGCCGAACAGCAGGGGGCGGGTCTTCTCCAGGTCGATCAGTTGCGCGTCCCAGCCTTCGCGGCGCTGGCGCAGGAAGATGTGCTTGGGGTAGAAGCAACCATGCACCTGGCCGGCGCTGTGCAGGGTGCGCGCCAGCTGGCCGCAGGCCTGCAGGACGCCATTGCGTTCAGCATCGCTCAGTTGTGGCCACTGGGCCAGCAGGCTGTCGAGGTCGGCCCATTCGTCCAGGGCGCGAGTCATCAGGATCGCCCGGTGCGTGCCGCCTTTCTTGCGCTCGCCATAGAACACCGCCTGCAAGGCCGGAATCTGCAGCTTCTGGTAACGGCTGATGTTGCGGAATTCGCGGGCGAAGGTCGGCTCGCCGAATGGCCGGTGCAGGGTACGGGTCAGGTAGTCGCTCTGGCGCTTGAGGTAGTAGCCCTTGCCTTCGAGCTCCAGGCGGAACACGCTGCTCCAGCCACCGCGGCCGGTGTTCGGTTCGTCCACGGCATCCAGTTGCAGCGCCCACAGCGCCTCGAAGTCGTCCAGGCCATGGCGTTTGAGCAGCGCGAGGTCCGCGCTGGCCAGGTAATCGGTCATTCCCTTCCCTCGAAAAAGCTCACCACCTGGCGAATGCGCTTCTTGTCACGCGCATTCAGCCGGTCGCGGCCACGGTATTGCAGGTAGAAACGCAGGCGCTGGGTTGCCGACAGGTGGTATTTGGCCACTTTGTCCAGACACGCCAAGTCCTTGATCATCCGGTGCCGCCACATGAAGCCGCGCCAGAAATCGCCGGTGGGGCAGTCGATGAAGAATAGCGTGCCCTGGTCGTCGACCAGCAGGTTGCGCCATTTCAGGTCGTTGTGGGCGAAGTGGTGCTGGTGCATGACCCGGGTGTGGCGCGCCAGCTGGCTGCTGACATGCCCGACCCAGGCGCGATCGGCCAGGCGTGCATCGTTGCGCTCGGCCAGCGCCGACAGGTCTTCGGTGCGCGGCAGTTCGCGGGTGATCATGGCCCCCCGGCCAAAGGCCAGGCCATTGCGCTCCAGGCCCCAGGCCACCACTTCGGCAGTGGGGATGCCCCACTTGTCGAACTGCTTGAGGTTCTGCCATTCGGCCTTGATCCGCGGCCGGCCCAGGTAACGGCGCATGTGCTTGCCTGCCCCGGTGTAGCGCTTGACGTAGTAATTGACCCCGTCACGCTCGATACGCACCACCTCGCTGATCGGGTCGCGGGTCAGGCGCTCGCCTTGCAGGGCAAATACCGCTTCCAGGCTGCCGAAGTCCGCCGCCAGGTGTTCATAGCCTGGCGCCAGTGTCCACCCCGCCATCAGAGTGCATCCCCATAACGTTGCTTGCGGTCATAGAGTTTCTGCGCCTTGCGCTCCAGCCAGGCGAGCAGCGCGGCTTCATCCTTCAGGACCTGCCGCAGCGGCCGCTGGAAGTAACCGCGCAGGAAGCGCAGCTTGTCGCGCTGGGTCAGGCCGATGTCCAGCGCCGAGAAGTACAGCGCGGCCAGGTCCTTGTCGCGCCAGCGTCGGCTGATTTTCGCCCGGGTCTGCGCGCGGTGCAGGTCGATCACCGACAGTTTGAAGTCGTCCGCCGTCACCGGGCGGTCGGTGTGCAGCAGGAAGTGGCAGATGTAGCAGTCGCGGTGGTTGACCCCGGCGCGGTGCATGCCGCCGGTCATCTTCGCCACTTCGGCGATCAGCGCGCGCTTCAGGCGCGGCTCGGGCGGCTGCCTGACCCAGTCGATGCTGAAGTCTTCCAGGCTGATGGTCGGCGCCAGTTCTTCGGTGATGATGAACGAATGCTGCGCGGCCGGGTTGCTGCCACGCTCGCCATAGGCGACGGCAGTCATGGTCGGCACGCCAACCTGGTGCAGGCGCTGGATGGCCTGCCATTCCTGGCCGGCGCCAAGCACCGGCAGCTTGGCGGTAAGCAGGTTCTTGAAGATCTCGCCCCAGCCGATGCCGCGGTGGATCTTGACGAAGAAGCCCTCGCCAGCGACCTCGGTGCGCAGCGTGCGGCGCCCTTCCAGTTCGCGATAGACCTCGCCTTGCAGCGCCTCCACGGCATCGAAGGCATCACGCCCGGCCCACAGGCGCTTGAACGGTTCGGCCAGTATCAGCTTCATGCGGACTCCTGCCCCAGGATCACGTCGGCGGCATGCTGCGGCATGCTGTACAGATCGGCGGTCTCAGCAAACGCCAGGCCGTTGCGCGACCAGCTGGCGCGGGCCTGTTGGTCTTCGAGCATGCGCTGCAGGTAACCATTGAGCTGTTCCTGCTCGAACGGCTCGTCCAGCACCAGGCCGCTGTCGGCCTCGGCAATGTAGTGGGCGTAGCCGCACACCTTGGACACCAGCACCGGCAGGCCGGCCACCAGCGCCTCGAGCAGCACCGTGCCGGTGTTCTCGTTGTACGCCGGGTGGATCAGCAGGTCGGCGCCCAGCAGGAAACGCGGGATGTCGCTGCGGCCCTTGAGGAACTGCACCTGCTCGCCCAGGCCCAAGGTAGCGCTTTGCAGCTGGAACACCTTGGGGTCATCCTGGCCGATCACCATCAGCCTGGTGCGCTTGCGCAGGGCCGACGGCAGTGCGGCCAGGGCCTTGAGGCTGCGGTCAACGCCCTTGGTCTTGAAGCCCGAGCCAATCTGCACCAGCAGCAGGTCGTCATCGCCCAGGTTGAATTCCTTGCGGAACTCGGCGCGGATTTCGCCGGCATTGGCCGGCGCGCGGCGGTCCTGGGAAATGCCCGGCGGCAGCAGGTGGAAACGCTCCACCGGGGTGCCGTAGTGCTTGATGAACAGCGGCTGCTGCACCTCGGAAATCATCAGCACTTCGGTATGGGCGTCCTTGGCGAACACCGCACGTTCGTACTCGGCAAAGTGCCGGTAGCGGCCCCAGCGGCGGTACAGGCCGCCACGCAGGGTCTGCGCCTTGTCCTCGAAGCAGCCGTCGGCGGCGTAGTACACGTCCAGCCCAGGCATCTTGTTGAAACCGATCAGGCGGTCGACCGGGCGCTTGGCCAGGTCGGCGGCCATCCAGGCGCTGAGCTTCTCGTTGCGGCGGTGGTTGAAAATCGCCTTCACCGGCGCCACCAGCACTTCGAAGCCCGGCGGAATGTCACCCTCCCAGATCAACGTGTACACACGGATCTGGTGGCCCCGCTTCTGGCATTCCAGGGCAATGCGCATGAAGTCGCGCTGCAGCCCGCCGAAGGGGAAATATTTGTAAAGCACGAAAGCCAGTTGCATCAACGGACATCCTCAGCCAGCAGCAACGCGCTCAAGCGGCTCGCCACATGCTCGGGATTCAGGCGAGTGAAGCACAATGGCCACTCGCGTTTCAGATCGAACCGGCGCAGGTCATCGGCGCTCGGTTTGTAGGTGCACTTTTTCTGCAGGCAGGGCGCGCAGGGCCAGTCACTGGCCTGGTGAATCTGGGTCCGTCCGTAGGCGCCGGTCAGGCCCGGGTTGGTCGGGCCGAACAGCGAAATGGTGGGCACATCGAGTGCCGCCGCCAGGTGGCCGAGGCCGGTATCGACCGCCACGCAGGCTTTTGCCGCCGCCAACACGCGTGCGACGCCGGCAAGGTTCAATTTGGGGAGCACCTGGCAGTTGTTCAAGCCCTGGGCGATGCGCTCGGCCCGCGCCTTCTCGGCCGGGTTGCCCCACGGCAGGCGCACTTCCAGCTTGCGCCGGCCCATGCGCTCGGCCAGTTCGCGCCAGTAGGCTTCGGGCCAGTGCTTGGTCGCCCAGGTGGTGCCATGCAGGAACACCACATAGGGGGCGGCCGGCGGCAGTTGCAGGCGCTCGAGGTCGAGGCCGTAGTTGCCGATGCCTTCCGGCAGGTCGTAGGCCAGGGCCATGGCGAACAGCTGGCGTACCCGCTCCACCGCGTGCTGGCCGGTGGCAACCGACAGGCGCCGGTCATAGAAGCGGCTGGCCCAGCCTTCGCGGGCCGAGTAGCGGTCCAGGCCAGCCACCGGCGCCTTCACGTAGCGGGTCAGCCAGGCCGATTTGACCAGGCCCTGGGCGTCGATCACCAGGTCGTACTTGCGCTCGCGTACACGTTGCTTGAACGCCTTCCACTCGCCGCTCTTGATGGTTTGCCAGAGGTTCTTGCGCCAGCGGCGAATGGCCACCGGGATCACCTGGTCGACCGCCGGGTGCCAGCTGGGGATTTCGGCGAAGCCTTCTTCCACCACCCAGTCGAAGCGGATGCCCGGGATGGCGTGGGCGGCATCGGTAAGCGCCGGCAAGGTGTGGATCACATCACCCAGCGACGAAGTCTTGATGATCAGTACCCGCACTTAGTCGACCTCGGCCACGGTATCGATCAGGTCCGGCCCGGTCAGGCTGTGCAGGGCAGCAATGACTTTACCCGGTTCCAGCAAGCGCAGGCAGTTGTAGTGGCCGAAGCGGCAGGTGCGGTCGAAGCACGGGCTGCACTCGATGCCGGTGCGCACCACTTCCACGTGCTCGGCCAGCGGCGGGGTGAAGCCTGGCGAGGTCGAGCCGTACACCGCCACCAGCGGGCGGTTCAGCGCGGCGGCCACGTGCATCAGGCCCGAGTCGTTGGACACCACGGCATGGGCGCAGGACATCAGGTCGATAGCCTCGGCAAGCGAGGTTTCGCCGGCCAGGTTGGACGATTCTTCACGCAAGCCCGGGATCAGCCGGTCGCGAATCTGCTCACCAACCGGGTGATCGTTCTTCGAGCCGAACAGCCACACCTGCCAGCCCTGGCGGATCATCGCATCGGCCACGGTGGCGTAGTGCTCGGCAGGCCAGCGCTTGGCCTCGCCGAACTCGGCACCGGGGCACAGCGCCAGCACCGGGCGGTCCAGCTCCAGGCCGAACTTGGCCAGGGCGGCGTCGCGGCTTTGCGCTTCGATCTGCAGGCTGGGGCGCGGGTACGGCTGCGGCAGCTCGGCGCCGGGCGCGTAGGCCAGGGCCATGAAGCGCTCGATCATCAGCGGGTAGCGGGCCTTGTCCAGCTTGCGCACGTCGTTGAGCAGGCCGAAGCGCATTTCGCCACGCCAGCCGGTGCGCTTGGGGATACCGGCAAAGAACGGCACCAGCGCCGACTTGAGCGAGTTGGGCAGCAGGATGGCCTGGTCGTACTGGCCGGCCAGGGACTTGCCGATGCGCCGCCGCGTGGCCAGTTCCAGTGCGCCGTGGCCGAGCGGGAAGCTCAGGGCCTGACGGACCTCGGGCATGCGTTCGAGGATCGGCCGGCTCCACTCGGGGGCCAGCACATCGATCACGCAGTCGGGGTGCTGCTGTTTCAGGCACTGGAACAGGGTCTGCGCCATCACCATGTCGCCGACCCAGCTGGGGCCAATGATCAGTATTCTCATGCTTAGTCCAGAAACGCTCGGGGAGGCTACAGGCTGCGGTACAGCCTGGCCTCCCCTCTTTATATTCAGGCTATGTGGCGGACAGTGTACCACTCACATGGCCCATTCGCGGGCACGCCCGCTCCCACAGGTATTGCACGGTCCTCTAGGTCTGCGCTTTCCCTGTGGGAGCGGGCATGCCCGCAAATGAGGCCAACTCGGTATCAGGTCAAACCCAATTCACCCCAGATCCGCCGCACCTCACGGCGTTCATCGGCAAACTGCGCCGCATCGATAACCCCGGCCTGCTTCTGCAGGGCCTGGCGATGCGAGGCCGAGCGGAACGCCTTGTACACTTCACGCAACAGCACCGCGTCACTGGCCGGCATCAAACCCGCCTGCTCCAGCTCTTCCAGAATGCGGATGTTATCGGTCCATCGGAGTATGGCCGGGTGGTCGTGGGACCAGGCCAAAGCGGCGTATTGCACCATAAATTCGATATCGACGATACCGCCGGCATCCTGCTTGATATCGAACGGCACACCGGCCTCGAAGGCGTTTGCCGCGGTACCGGCTGCGGTGGCCTTGGTGCCGAGGTTGTCGCGCATCTTGGCGCGCATTTCGCTCACTTCGCTGCGCAGTTTTTCCAGGTCGCGGGCCTGGCCCAACACCTTGGCGCGCACGCCTTCGAACGCCGTGCCCACCTGCTTGCAGCCCACCAGCACCCGGGCCCGCACCAGGGCCTGATGCTCCCAGGTCCAGGCCTCGTTCTGCTGGTAGCGCTCGAACGCTCCCAGCGAACTCACCAGCAGGCCCGAGGCCCCTGACGGGCGCAGGCGCATGTCCACGTCATACAGCTGGCCCGAGTTGGTCTGGGTGGTCAGCAGGTGAATGATGCGCTGGCCCAGGCGGGTGAAGAACTGCGCACTGTCGATCGGCTTGGCGCCGTCGGTTTCCGCCTGCGGGTCGCCGTCATGGATGAATACCAGGTCCAGGTCCGAACCGTGACCCAGCTCCAGGCCACCTACCTTGCCGTAGCCGATGATGATGAAGCCCGGGTCGCACAGGCTGCCGTCGCTGCGCTTGGGCTGGCCGTGGCGGGCCACGGTCTGGCGCCAGGCCAGGGCCAGTACCTGGTCGAGGATGGCCTCGGCCAGCCAGGTCAGGTAGTCGCTGACTTTCATCAGCGGCAGGTTGCCGCTGATTTCCGAGGCGGCCACGCGCAGGCTGTGGGCCAGCTTGAAGTGGCGCAGCGCCTCCATTTGCTGTTCCAGGTCGTCCTCGGGGATGCGCGTCAGGCGCTCGCGCAGTTCGCTGGCCAGCTCCGGCGCCAGTGGCGGGCTGAACAGGCGGCCTTCATTGAGCAGTTCGTCGAGCAGCAGCGGGTAGCGGGCAATCTGCTCGGCAATCCACGGGCTGGCGGCACACAGGGTCAGCAGGCGGCGCAAGGCGCCGGGGTTTTCGGTGAGCAGTACCAGGTAGGCAGAACGGCGTGCCACCGCCTCGACCAGCGGCAGCACGCGCTCGAGCACCAGGTCGGGGTTGTCATGTTCCACAGCCTGGGCCAGCAACCGCGGGATAAAGGCGTCCAGGCGCTCACGGCCAATCCGCTGCATCGAACGCAGCTGCGGGCTGGAGCGCAGCGCGGCCAGGCGCCGCAGGGCTTCTGCGGGCTGCTGGAAACCGGCCTCCTGTAGCTGACGGCCAGCAGCATCTTCATCCTGCGCCTGCTCCCACAGCGGCGACCATTCGCCACCCACCACCAGCTCGCCCTCGCCGTCTTCATCATCCGGGTCGGCGATCACCTGGCGGAAGTGCCAGTCAATGCGGCCACGCCAGTGCGTCAGCTGGTCATGGAAGCTTTGCCAGTCGGCATAACCGAGCATGTAGGCCACCCGCGCCTTATCGGTCTCGCTGTCCGGCAGCATCTGCGTCTGGCGGTCGGCGATGGCCTGGATGGCGTGTTCGGTATAGCGCAGGAACTCATAACCCTCGCGCAACTCGGCGACCACGGCTGGCGGCAGGTAGCCCTGGCCCTCGAGGGTGGCCAGCACTTTCAGCAGCGGCCGCTGTTGCAGGCTGAGGTCGCGCCCGCCGTGGATCAGCTGGAAGGCCTGGGCGATGAATTCCACCTCGCGAATGCCACCGGCACCCAGCTTGATGTTGTCGGCCATGCCCTTGCGCCGCACTTCCTGCTGGATCAGCTGCTTCATGGTGCGCAGCGCTTCGATCGCGGAAAAGTCCAGGTAGCGGCGGTACACGAACGGCCGTAGCATCTCCTGCAGCTGCGCGCCGGCCGCCTGGTCGCCGGCCACCACCCGCGCCTTGATCATCGCGTAGCGTTCCCAGTCACGGCCCTGGTCCTGGTAGTACTGTTCAAGGGCATTGAAGCTGAGCACCAGCGCGCCGGCCGAGCCATACGGGCGCAGGCGCATGTCGACGCGGAACACGAAACCGTCGACGGTGACCGGGTCCAGCGCCTTGATCAGGCGCTGGCCCAGGCGGGTGAAGAACTCCTGGTTGTCCAGCGAGCGCTTCACCCCTTCGGTTTCGCCGCCTTCGGGGAAGGCGAAGATCAGGTCGATGTCCGACGACAGGTTCAGCTCCACCGCGCCCAGCTTGCCCATGCCCAGCACCACCATGTGCTGCGGCTGGCCGCTGCGGTTGCCGACAGGCGTGCCGAACTGCTGGCAGTGGCGCGGGTACAGCCATTGGTAGGCTTCATCGATGGCGGCGTCGGCCAGGTCGGACAGGTCGCGGCAGGTTTCGCCCAGCGCGGCCTGGCGGGTGATGTCGCGCCAGATGATGCGCAGCTGTTGGCGGTTGCGCTCGCGGCGCAGGTTGCGCGCCAGCTCGTCCTCGCTCTGCGCCGCCTGGGCGGCTGCCGCAATGTGCCCGCGCAGTTCACCCGCGGCGTAACGCCGATCCAGCTCGCCACTGGCCAGCAGGCCGAACAGCATGGCCGGCTCGCGCCGGACCAGGCCGAGCACGAAGTCGCTGGCGGCGGCTACCCGGTCGAACTGTTGCCGGTGCAGCGGGCTCCAGGCCTGGAGATCGAGTTCCGGGTGGGCAGCCACCGCATCGCTGATGAATTGCTGGTTGCGCGCGACCAGCGGCTGCAGGGTAGCGGGCAGATCGGACGGCAAAGGTAGGCGCATGGTCTATCCTTGATCGGCGTGAAATAGAGGGGAAGAAGCGGCCAAGGGGAAGCCGGACCACGGTTGGACTGTCGTACAAAAGTTGGAAATAGCTGAAAGAAACGAAAAATTGGCAACAAACATCAAGAGTTACCCGTTCGCGACACAATGCCAACCAACATGAACGTTTTTCCTCACAAGCCAGCATGCGACGAAACGTCGCACAAATGTAGTTTTACTACTACTCGTGTCGTGTAAAAGCATGAAATGCGAAAGCAAATGTAGTAAAACTACACGGCGCCGGAGGACACCCCGGTAATCCAAGAATTCACGACGTCTGCCCATAAGGCCAGTCGCAATCTCAGGCAATCGATTCTGGTTGCCTTTCCGCCCTGGAGCAAGCCATGCAAGACCTCGATCCAATCGAAACCCAGGAATGGCTGGATGCCCTGGAGTCGGTCCTCGACAAAGAAGGCGAAGACCGCGCTCATTACCTGATGACCCGTATGGGCGAGCTGGCCACCCGTAGTGGCTCCCAGCTGCCGTATGCGATCACCACGCCATACCGCAACACCATCCCTGTCACCCACGAAGCACGCATGCCTGGCGACCTGTTCATGGAACGCCGCATTCGCTCGATGGTGCGTTGGAACGCCCTGGCCATGGTCATGCGTACCAACCTGAAAGACTCGGACCTGGGCGGACACATCTCCAGCTTCGCCTCCAGCGCCACCCTGTACGACATCGGCTTCAACTACTTCTTCCAGGCCCCGACCGAAGAACACGGCGGCGACCTGATCTTCTTCCAGGGCCACGCTTCGCCAGGCGTCTACGCCCGTGCGTTCATGGAAGGCCGCATCAACGAAGACCAGATGAACAACTTCCGTCAGGAAGTGGACGGCAACGGCCTGTCTTCGTACCCGCACCCATGGCTGATGCCTGACTTCTGGCAGTTCCCGACCGTTTCGATGGGTCTGGGCCCGATCCAGGCCATCTACCAGGCACGCTTCATGAAGTACCTGGAAGCCCGTGGCTTCATCCCGGCCGGCAAGCAGAAGGTCTGGTGCTTCATGGGCGACGGCGAGTGCGACGAGCCGGAATCCCTGGGCGCAATCGCCCTGGCCGGCCGCGAGAAGCTGGACAACCTGATCTTCGTCATCAACTGCAACCTGCAGCGCCTCGACGGCCCGGTTCGCGGCAACGGCAAGATCATCCAGGAACTCGAAGGCGTGTTCCGTGGCGGTGGCTGGAACGTCAACAAGGTCGTCTGGGGCCGTTTCTGGGACCCACTGTTCGCCAAGGACACCAACGGTGCTCTGCAGCGCCGCATGGACGAAGTCATCGACGGCGAGTACCAGAACTACAAAGCCAAAGACGGCGCGTACGTTCGTGAGAACTTCTTCAACACCCCAGAGCTCAAGGCCATGGTCGAAGACCTGTCCGACGAAGAGATCTGGAAGCTCAACCGTGGCGGCCACGACCCGTACAAGGTCTACGCGGCGTACCACCAGGCGGTCAACCACAAGGACCAGCCTACCGTCATCCTGGCCAAGACCATCAAGGGTTACGGTACCGGTGCCGGCGAAGCCAAGAACACCGCGCACAACACCAAGAAGGTCGACGTCGACAGCCTGCGTCACTTCCGTGACCGCTTCGACATCCCGGTCAAGGATGCCGACCTGGAGAACCTGCCGTTCTTCAAGCCGGAAGAAGGTTCTGCCGAAGCCAAGTACCTGGCCGAGCGCCGTGCTGCCCTGGGCGGTTTCGTGCCACAGCGCCGCGCCAAGAGCTTCAGCGTACCGACCCCGCCACTGGAAACGCTGAAAGCGATCCTGGACGGCTCGGGCGACCGCGAAATTTCCACCACCATGGCCTTCGTGCGTATTCTGGCGCAGCTGGTCAAGGACAAGGAAATCGGCCAGCGCATCGTCCCGATCATCCCGGACGAAGCCCGTACCTTCGGTATGGAAGGCATGTTCCGCCAGCTGGGCATCTACTCGTCGGTCGGCCAGCTCTACGAGCCAGTCGATAAAGACCAGGTGATGTTCTACCGCGAAGACAAGAAGGGCCAGATCCTCGAGGAAGGCATCAACGAAGCCGGCGCCATGTCGTCGTTCATCGCTGCCGGTACCTCGTACAGCTGCCACAACCAGCCGATGCTGCCGTTCTACATCTTCTACTCGATGTTCGGCTTCCAGCGTATTGGCGACCTGGCCTGGGCCGCTGGCGACAGCCGCACCCGTGGCTTCCTGATCGGCGGTACCGCCGGCCGTACCACCCTGAACGGTGAAGGCCTGCAGCACGAAGACGGTCACAGCCACATGATGGCGGGCACCATCCCGAACTGCCGCACCTACGATCCGACCTACGGCTACGAGCTGGCGGTGATCATTCAGGACGGCATGAAGAAGATGACCGAAGAGCAACAGGACATCTTCTACTACATCACCGTGATGAACGAATCCTACCAGCAGCCAGCCATGCCGGCCGGTGTCGAGGAAGGCATCATCAAGGGCATGTACCTGCTGGAAGAAGACACCCGCGAAGCCGCGCACCACGTACAGCTGATGGGCTCCGGCACCATCCTGCGCGAAGTCCGCGAAGCAGCGAAGATCCTGCGTGAAGAGTTCAACGTCGGTGCCGACGTGTGGAGCGTCACCAGCTTCAACGAACTGCGTCGCGACGGCCTGGCCGTGGAACGCGCCAACCGCCTGAAGCCTGGCCAGAAGCCACAGCAGACTTACGTCGAGCAGTGCCTGAACGGTCGCAAGGGCCCGGTCATCGCCTCCACCGACTACATGAAGCTGTTCGCCGAGCAGATTCGCCAGTGGGTACCGAGCAAAGAGTTCAAGGTCCTGGGTACCGACGGTTACGGTCGCAGCGACAGCCGCAAGAAGCTGCGTCACTTCTTCGAAGTCGACCGCCACTTCGTGGTGCTGGCTGCCCTGGAAGCCCTGGCTGACCGTGGCGAGATCGAACCAAAGGTTGTTGCAGACGCTATCGTCAAGTTCGGTATCGACCCGGACAAGCGCAACCCACTGGACTGCTGAGGAGTATTTTTAAGTGAGCGAACTCATTCGCGTACCTGACATCGGCAGCGGTGAAGGTGAAATCATCGAGCTGTTCGTCAAGGTCGGTGATCGTATCGAGGCTGACCAGAGCCTGCTGACCCTGGAGTCCGACAAGGCCTCCATGGAGATCCCGGCCCCGAAAGCCGGCGTCATCAAGGAACTGAAGGTCAAGCTGGGCGACCGCCTGAAAGAAGGCGACGAGCTGCTGGTCCTGGAAGCCGAGGGCGCCGCTGCTGCGGCCCCTGAGGCGCCGGCCGCAGCCCCGGCCCAGGCTGCTGCGCCGGCTCCGGCCGCCGAAGCCGCCCCTGCCCCTGCTCCGGCAGCAGCCCCGGCTGCCGCCAGCGTGCAGGACATCCACGTGCCGGACATCGGCTCGTCGGGCAAGGCCAAGATCATCGAAGTGCTGGTCAAGGTCGGCGACACCGTTGAAGCCGACCAGTCGCTGATTACCCTGGAGTCCGATAAGGCCTCCATGGAAATCCCGTCGCCGGCTGCCGGCGTGGTCGAAGAAGTCCTGTGCAAGCTGGAAGACGAAGTCGGCACTGGCGACCTGATCTTCAAGCTGAAAGTCGCGGGCGCTGCCCCGGCTGCAGCTCCGGCACCTGCCGCTGCTGCTGCCCCGGCCAAGGCTGAGGCGGCTCCGGCCGCCGCACCTGCCGCTGCTGCCCCGGCTGCTGCCCCTGCACCGGTTGCTACCGCACCGGCTGCCGGCAGCAACGCCAAGGTTCACGCAGGCCCGGCGGTTCGCCAGCTGGCCCGTGAATTCGGCGTCGACCTGGGCGCGGTTGCCGCGACCGGTCCGCACGGCCGCATCCTGAAAGAAGACGTGCAGGTCTACGTCAAGGCGATGATGCAGAAGGCCAAGGAAGCACCGGCAGCTGCTGGCGCAACCGGTGGCGCCGGCATCCCGCCGATCCCTGCCGTGGACTTCAGCAAGTTCGGTGAAGTGGAAGAAGTGGCCCTGACCCGCCTGATGCAGGTCGGTGCTGCCAACCTGCACCGCAGCTGGCTGAACGTGCCGCACGTGACCCAGTTCGACTCCGCCGACATCACCGAGCTGGAAGCCTTCCGCGTTGCGCAGAAGGCCGTGGCCGAGAAGGCTGGCGTGAAGCTGACCGTGCTGCCACTGCTGCTCAAGGCCTGCGCCTTCCTGCTCAAGGAACTGCCGGACTTCAACAGCTCGCTGGCGCCAAGCGGCAAGGCCATCATCCGCAAGAAGTACGTGCACATCGGCTTTGCCGTGGACACCCCGGACGGCCTGCTGGTCCCTGTGATCAAGAACGTCGACCAGAAGAGCCTGCTGCAACTGGCTGCCGAAGCGGCTGCGCTGGCCGAAAAAGCCCGCACCAAGAAGCTGTCGGCCGACGAGATGCAAGGCGCTTGCTTCACCATCTCCAGCCTCGGCCACATTGGCGGCACCGGCTTCACGCCGATCGTCAACGCGCCGGAAGTGGCTATCCTGGGCGTCTCCAAGGCGACCATGCAGCCGGTATGGGATGGCAAGGCCTTCCAGCCGAAGCTGATGCTGCCGCTGTCGCTGTCCTACGATCACCGTGTGATCAACGGCGCTGCCGCCGCGCGCTTCACCAAGCGCCTGGGCGACGTGCTGGGCGATATCCGCACCATGCTGCTGTAAGGCAGCCCACTGCCCCTCCCCGCGAGGGGCAGTACCCTTTTCGAGCTGCCACGCTCGTACCTCAACCCCGTCGATTGGCGGGGCTTTTTTTTGCCCGGATTTTCCGGGAGGGCTGCACCCTCTGTGGGAGCGGGTTCACCCGCGAACACCGGCGCAGCCGGTGCCATGTACTGTGTTGGATTGTTCGCGGCGGTTCGACGCCTCGATAAACCCGCTCCCACAGGCCGCAAAGCGGCCCCGGAACTATCAGCCAGACTACAGATTCCCACCCACCAGCCGATAACCCGTCCACAGCATCACGCATGGCTGCTTGCCAGCCCCCGGGACATGATGCAACCTTGCCAGACCTGCCGCCCCCAAGGCCGCGTTTCCTCTTCAAGCGAGTCTTCGATGAAAAGCCAACCCGATGCCGCCAGCCGTGTGGCGGCCGAGGTCGTCACGCAGTTACCCGTGCCCTCGCGGCTCGGCATGCTGCGTTTCGAAAGGCTCAACGAAGCCAGCTGGACCATGCTCTACCTCGATCCGGCCTGCGAGCGCCAGTTCGGCCTGCACGCCGGCGACCTGTGCGCCCTGGTAGACGCGCCCTATGCCAGCCTGATGGAACCCGAAGCCCGCTACCGGCTACACGACGAGATCCAGCTGCAACTGGCCCAGCGCGGCTACTACCGCGTGCGCTACACATTGCACACGCCAACTGCATCGCTACGCCTGCTGGAGGCTGGGGAAGCCTACAAGCAGCACAACCGCCACCTGTTGCGCGGCTACCTGAGCGTGCTCGACGACCAGGCCGAAGATACTGGCGAAGCCGGTGCCAGCGACCTGGAATCGCGCAACAACCGCCTGCAACTGGCCCTGCAACTGAACCAGCGCGCGCAGCAGGAACAACTCGAGCATCTGGACCGGGTACGCGGCCAGCAGGACCTGATCCTGCGCCTGGCCCGCCAGCGCTACAGCGCCGGGAACTCGCTGCGGGAAGCCGCCCAGCTGATTACCCAGAGCGCCTGCGAAATCTACAAGGTCGACAGCGCCAGCATCTGGCACCTGGAAGACCAGCGCCTGGAGCCGATCATCGCCTGGTACCGGGACGCGCAGGAGCACCGCCAGCCCGAAGCCATCGATGCCAGCCGCTTCCCCGACTACCTCGACGCGCTGCACGCCAGCCGCGCCATCGACGCCCACAATGCCGGCCACGACCCGCGTACCCGGGCCCTGGCGCAAAGCCTGCGCCCGGAAAACAAGGCCATGCTCGATGCCAGCATCCGTGTCGATGGCCAGGTAGTCGGCGTGCTGTGCCTGGAACAGACCGGCCAGACACGGGCCTGGCAGTCGGACGAAATCGCCTTCGCCGGCGAACTGGCCGACCAGTTCGCCCAGGTCATCACCAACCACAACCGGCGCACCGCCGCCAGCGCTCTGCACCTGTTCCAGCGTGCGGTCGAGCAGAGCGCCAACGCCTTCCTGCTGGTCAACCGCGACGGCGTGGTGGAGTACGTCAACCCCAGCTTTACCGCCATCACCCAGTACAGCACCGAGGAAGTGCAAGGCCGCCACCTGGGCGAGCTGCCGGCGCTGGAGAACCTGAGCGAGCTGCTGTTCGACTCGCCGTCGAGCCTGGCCATGGGCAACAGCTGGCAGGGCGAGTTCAAGAGCCGGCGCAAGAACCTCGAGCCCTACTGGGGCCAGCTGTCGATTTCCAAGGTATACGGCGACAACCGTGAGCTGACCCACTACATCGGCATCTACGAAGACGTCACCCAGACCAAGCTGGCCCAGCAGCGCATCGAGCGCCTGGCCTACACCGACAACCTGACCAACCTGGGCAACCGCCCGGCGTTCATCCGCAGCCTGGACGAGCGCTTTGCCCGCGATGGCGAGTACTCGATGTGCCTGCTGCTGGTGGACATCGACAACTTCAAGCGCATCAACGACAGCCTCGGCCACCAGACCGGCGACAAGCTGCTGATCAGCCTGGCCCGGCGCCTGCGCAACAGCCTGCACGCCGGCGGTATCCTGGCGCGCTTTGCCAGTAACGAGTTCGCCGTACTGCTCGACGACACCAGCCTGGAAGATGGCCAGGGCGTCGCCCAGCAACTGCTGCGCACCCTCGACAAGCCGATGTTCGTCGACAACCAGCTGATCAACGTCACCGCCTCGGTGGGCCTGGCCTGCGCGCCACTGCATGGCGCCGACCCGGCCAGCCTGATGAAGAACGCCGGCCTGGCGCTGCACAAGGCCAAGGCCAACGGCAAGCACCAGGTGCAGGTGTTTACCGAAGTGCTCAATGCAGAAGCCAGCTACAAGCTGTTCGTCGAGAACAACCTGCGTCGCGCCCTGACCCAGAACGAGCTGGAGGTGTTCTACCAGCCCAAGCTGTGCCTGCGCAGCGGCCGCCTGCTGGGGCTGGAAGCACTGCTGCGCTGGAACCACCCCGAACGCGGCATGATCCGCCCGGACCAGTTCATCAGCGTGGCGGAAGAAACCGGCCTGATCATCCCCATCGGCAAATGGGTGGTGCGCCAGTCGTGCCGCATGAGCCAGCAACTGCGCGAGGCCGGCATGGGCAACCTGCATGTGGCCATCAACCTGTCCCCCAAGCAGTTCTCCGACCCGGACCTGGTGGCGTCGATCAGCACCATCCTCGAGGAAGAAGCCCTGCCCCCGCACTTGCTGGAGCTGGAGCTGACCGAAGGTTTGCTGCTGGAGGCCACCGAAGACACCCACCGCCAGCTGGATGAGCTGAAGGCCCTGGGCCTGACCCTGGCCATGGACGATTTCGGCACCGGTTATTCGTCGCTGAGCTACCTGAAGAAGTTTCCGATCGACATCCTCAAGATCGATCGCAGCTTCATCAACGAGATCCCGGACAACCAGGACGACATGGAAATCACCTCGGCGGTGGTGGCCATGGCTCACAACCTCAAGCTGAAGGTGGTGGCCGAGGGTATCGAGACGCCGGAGCAGCTGGCGTTCCTGCGTCGGCACCGCTGCGACGTGGGCCAGGGCTACCTGTTCGACCGGCCGATTCCGGGGCGCGAGCTGGCTGAACGGCTGAAGCGCTATCCGCGTGGTCCGGTGGCCTGACAGCCGCGCAAACCTCGGGCACTATAGAGCCCATTCGGGCCCTATCGCCGGCAAGCCAGCTCCCACAGGGACCGCTCATATCTCAAAACCTGTGATATCCCTGTGGGAGCTGGCTTGCCGGCGATGGCCCCACCACCTATCCAACTGAATAAACACAGAGGAACGGCCATGGTCCTGCGTTCGGAAATCCTGGTGAACAAAAACGTCATGCCAACCGCGGAACAGGCCCTGCCTGGCCGCGAAACGCCAATGAGCCTGCCCGAGTTCCACTACGTGTTCAAAGACACGCCGCTGCTCGGCCCATTCTTCGAAGGCGCCATCGACTTCGCCATCTTCGGCCTGGGTTGCTTCTGGGGCGCCGAGCGCCGCTTCTGGCAGCGTGAAGGCGTGGTCAGCACAGTGGTCGGCTACGCCGGCGGCTTCACTCCCCACCCCACCTACGAAGAAGTCTGCTCGGGCCTGACCGGCCACACCGAAGTGGTGCTGGTGGTGTTCGACAAGGACAAGGTCAGCTACCGCGAGCTGCTGGCGATGTTCTGGGAGCTGCACAACCCGACCCAGGGCATGCGCCAGGGCAACGACATCGGCACCCAGTACCGCTCGGCCATCTACTGCACCAGCCCTGAACAGCTGGAACAGGCCAAGGCCAGCCGCGACGCCTTCCAGGCCGAACTGAGCAAGGCCGGCTTCGGCGAGATCACCACCGAAATCGACCAGGCACCGACCGTGTACTTCGCCGAGGCCTACCACCAGCAGTACCTGGCCAAGAACCCGGACGGCTACTGCGGTATCGGCGGTACCGGCGTGTGCCTGCCACCGAGCCTGCAGGGTAACTGAAGCATGAGCACGATGACTCTGTTCCACTCGCCGTTGTCGCCTTTCGTGCGCAAGGTCATGGTGGTGTTGCACGAGACTGGCCAGCTTGAGCGCGTGCAGCTGCAGCCGGTGAACATCAGCCCGGTCAGCGGTGACCCACAGCTCAACCAGGACAACCCGATCGGCAAGATCCCGGCCCTGCGCCTGGAAGACGGCACCGTGCTGCATGACAGCCGGGTGATCTGCGAGTACCTCGACCTGCAGCACGTCGGCCTGCCGCTGCTGCCGCGCGAAGGCTTGGCGCGCTGGCGGCGCATGACGCTGGCGTCACAGGCCGATGCCATCATGGATGCGGCGGTGTCGAGCCGCTATGAGAGCTTCCTGCGCCCTGAAGACAAGCGCTGGGATGGTTGGCTGCAGGCACAGGGCGACAAGATCCGCCGTAGCCTGGCCAATCTGGAGCAGGAGCATTTGCCCGAGTTGATGTCCGGGTTCGACCTGGCAGCGATCGGCGTGGCCTGTGCGCTGGGGTATCTGGATTTGCGCCAGCCCGAGTTTGGCTGGCGTGAACACCAGCCTGGATTGGCGGCGTGGTATGCCGAGGTGGCCAAGCGGCCGTCGATGGTGGCAACAGCACCGGCAGCCTGACAGGCCGCTATCGCCGGCAAGCCAGCTCCCACAGGTACTCACAGCTCTTGAATCCTGTGCTGTACCTGTGGGAGCTGGCTTGCCGGCGATTGGGCTGCAAAGCAGCCCCGCCTCACCTCGGTATCACAGGAAACAGCTGCCCGATCCTGAGTGCCAGCCACCGCCCGATCTCTCTGTCCTCCCTCATGCCGCCCTCCCCACCCGTGCCCAATCCAGCCGCCGGGTCAGCACCATGAATACCCCCAGCAGGCCGAAGCACAGCAACGAGCCCATCAACAGCGCATAGTCCTCGGCACTCAGCAGCCCGTAGAGCAGCGCATACAGCGCCGCCAACCCCACCGCAAAGCCCACCCCACGCCCCAGGCTGCGCAACACATGGCTCAGGTAGAAGCCGATCAGCAGCACACATGCCGAAGCTGACAGCCCATACGCCAAACCAAAGCCGATGTGCTCGGACAACGACAGCAACAGCAGGTAGAAGAACGCCAGCGCCACCCCCACCAGGATGTACTGCACCGGGTGCACGCTGAGGTTCTTCAGCACTTCGAACAGGAAGAAGCCGGCGAAGGTCAGGGCGATGAACAGCAAGGCGTACTTGATTGCCCGCTCGCTCTTCAGGTACTGGTCCACCGGGTCGACGAAGCTGACACCGAAGCTGCGATCGCTGAAGTCCGCACACTGCCCGGCGATGGCGCACTGGCGCAGGGCGTCTTCGAGGTTGGTGGCAAAGAACGAGGTCTGCCAGTGGGCACTGAAGCCCTGGGCGTCGATGTCGCGACGACTGGGCAGGTAGTTGCCGACGAAGCTCGGGTGCGGCCAGTTGGCGCGCAGGTCCACGGCACTGGTGCGGCCCACCGGCACCACGTGCAGCTGGCCGGTGCCTTGCAGTGCAAGATCGAAACCGTAGCTGAATTCACGCGCCTGCAGGCCGTCCAGCCCCGGCAGGCTGGCGTGCACGCCACCACGCATCCAGTCGAGCCGGGTGCCGGCTTCGAACGGCACTTTCTGCTCGCCCATGCTCAGCTCCAGGCCGTTCTCGATGCCGCGGATATCGCTGATGCCTACCACCAGGAACGGCTTGTCGAAGCGGTAGTCGTCGAAGTCCTTGTCGATACCCCAACGTTCCGGGAGCTTGAAGCGGCCACTGATACGGCCCTTGGCATGGAACAGCCGGGCCTGGTAGATGCCACGGGCGCGCAGTTCGGTGTCCACGCCCAGATCGGCGTCGAAGGTTTCCGGCAGGAAGTACAGGTGGCCGGCAATGGTGCTGGTTTCCTGGGTGCGCTCGCCGTCCTTTTCGATCCAGCGGCGCTGGTACTTGCGGTAGGGCACCACCAGCAGCGGGCCGCTGAGTTGCTGGTCGAAGCTGGCGCTCTGGGCGATATCGCGCAGCACACTGTCGCGCAGGGCCTGGCGTTCACCGATCAGGCCGCTGATCAGCAGTAGCGGGACGAGCAGCAGCAAGATCAATACGCCGATCATGCCGAGTTTGAAACCGAGGGTCTTGTTCATGGGGCCTCCTGTGGCAGTGGGCGCAGTGTCTGCGCCTTGCGTGGAGGCTTCGGGGAGATGGTGTGGAGATTGTGTGTTTTTCAAGGGCCCAATCGCCGGCAAGCCAGCTCCCACAGGTTATGCACATTGCCTGAGGCCTGCGAAAACCTGTGGGAGCTGGCTTGCCGGCGATTGGGCTGCGCAGCAGCCCCGGCAATGTCAACTGATACGCCGCACCGGCAGCCACAACCTCACCCGCACCCCACCATCGACGTTATCCACCGCCAACGCCCCGCCATGCAGCTGCATCACCTCGGCCACAAAATTAAGCCCCAACCCGGTGCTCTTGCGCCCACTCCCCGGCCGCGGCAGCGAGTAGAACCGCTCGCTCACCCGCCCAATGGCATAGGCCGGTATCGCCTGCCCCTGGTTGAACACACTCAGCGCCACCCGTTCGCCATCGCGCTCCAGGTCGAACAACAGCGCGCCTCCCTCCGGGGTGAAGTCCAACGCGTTGTCGAGCAGGTTGGCCAGCGCCTGGCGCATCAGGAACGGGTCACACAACAAGCGCAAACCAGCCGGCACCCGCTGGCGCACCTGCAAATCGGCACCTTCGATACGCGCCGCATGGGCCAACAGCAACTCGTCCACCAACGCCGCCAGCGCCACCTGCTGCTCATCCTCCAGCGCCTGCATCTGCTCGACCCGGGCCAGGTTGAGCAGGCGTTCGATCATCTGCTGCAAACGCTCGCTCTCGCGCTCGATGTTGCCGGCAAAGCGCGCCCGCTGGTCAGCCGGCATGTCATCGCCCTGCAACAGCTCGGAAGCGCCACGAATGGCCGCCAGCGGGCTTTTCAGCTCGTGTGTCAGGGTATGCACATACCGCTCGACATAGGCCTTGCCCTCCAGTTGCGTGCGCATGCGCTCGACCGCCTGGGCCAGGTGTGCCAGTTCGCCACCCTTGTAGTGCGGCAGGGCGGCACGCTCGCCCTCGCTGACCGCCTGGGCGTAGCGGGCCAGCCGGCGCAGCGAGCGCGCCAGCCACCACGACAACGCGGCACCGATCAGCAGGCCCAGGCCGATCAGCCCCAGGCCCAGGGTCAGCAAGCGCCGTTCGGAGCGGTCGATGTACGGTTGCAGCGAGCTGTTGGGCTTGGCCACTGTAACCACGCCGATGATCTTGCCATCGTCGATGATCGGTGCCCCCACGTGCATCACCGAGGTGCTTTCATCGTCGGGGTCACTGCGGGTGGAGCGGGCGCCGTACTGGCCACGCAAGGTCAGGTACACGTCATTCCACTTCGAGTAGTCCTTGCCCAGGTCCTCGCCGCTGGAGTCCAGCAGCACGGTGCCCTTGGCATCGGTGACATAGATGCGGTGGCTCACCTGGTTCTTGGCCAGGCCCCAGATCTGCGCACCCGGGCTGCGCGAGCCATAGGCCTTTAGCACTTCGGGCAGGCGGCTCTGGTTCAGGGTGCCGGCCTTGACGTCATCGTGCAGGATCTCGGCCAGCAGGTTGGCGGTGTCTACCAGCGTTTCTTCAGAGGACTGGCGCACCACCGGACGGATCTGTTCGCGCACCGTATTGAGCAGAAAGTAGCCCGCCAGCCCGACGAACAGGAAGTACACCAGGAAGATCCGGATGCCCAGGCGCATCAGGCATGGTCCGGGCTGTAGCTGTAGCCGAGGCCACGGTGGGTCTGGATCGGTTCGGCGTCGCTGGCCACCTGGCGCAGCTTGGCGCGCAGGCTCTTGATATGGCTGTCGATGGTGCGCTCGTAGCCCACGTCAGAGGCCACGCCCACGGCGTCGAGCAGCTGTTCGCGGCTGAATACCCGGTGCGGTTGCTCGAGCAGGCATTGCAGCAGGCGGAATTCGTGGCGGGTAAGGGGGAGTGGCTGGCTGCGGTAGGTGATCTGCATGCGCAAGGTGTCGAGCTGGAACAGCGTGGCCTCGACAGCGGGCTCGACCCTGGGGCCCATGCGCTTGAGGATCGCCCGTACCCGCGCCGCCACTTCACGCGGGCTGAAGGGTTTGACCACATAGTCGTCTGCGCCGATTTCCAGGCCCACCACCCGGTCGATTTCGCCATCGCGGGCGCTGAGGAACATGACCGGCACTTCGCTGAAGCGGCGCAGCTGGCGGCAGGTTTCGAAGCCACTGATATCGGGCAGGCCGATGTCGAGGATGACCAGGTCGGCCGGGCGCTGGCGCTGCTGGTCGAGGGCGGCGCTGCCCAGGGTTACCCATTCGGTGCTATGGCCGTCGGCCTGCAGGGCGTAGACCAGGGTGTCGGCGATGGCGGCTTCGTCTTCGACGATGAGGATGTGGGGCATGGCGTCCGGGCCTGTGCAGATATCTATGGCGACGCACTATTGTGTAGGAGCGGCCTTGTGTAGCGAAAGGGCCGCAGAGCGGCCCCGACAATGTCTGCATCAGCGCTGAGATCGTGGGGCTATGCGACCCATCGCAGGCAAGCCAGCTCCCACAGATACCGCGCAGCCACAAGGACACGCGCCATCCCTGTGGGAGCGGGCGTGCCCGCGAAGAGGCCGGCAAAGGTGGCTTGCGATCAGCAGTCAGGCTTGCCAGCGGTGAACTTCTTGGCCGGGTTGACCGCCGCCTTGAACTCGCGCAAAGCCTTGGAGCCCACCAGCAGCGGGTAGTTGAAGCTGCTGCGGTCCACCAGGTTGACCTCGACGGTGCGCTTCACGTCCCCCAGGCACAGCTCCAGGTCGACCACCGGGCGCTTGGAGATCTCCGGCGCATCGCCTTCCTCCTCTTCATCGGCACGGCCCTTGATCTTGCTGATGCGCGAGACCTTGTGCTCGTACACCTTGCCGTCCGAGTCCTTGGTAGCCAGGCGGAAGCGCACCCACTCGTCGCCATCACGGGTGAACAGCTCGATGTCCTTGGCCGACAGCGACGCGGTGAAGGCACCGGTATCCATCTTGGCTTTCAGGGTTTCGCCCAGTTCGGGCAGGGCTATGTTCTCGTAACGGCCATAGATTGTGGGCTCGGCGGCCATGACCGGCAGCGCCAACAACGACAACAGGGCAAGCAGAGGTTTCACAGGCAAGCTTCCTTGAGGAGGGTCAGTGCTTAGACTGCACTGGCAGGATAGGTTCGCTGTCACAAGCCTAACCAACATAATGTGAAACATTTGTCCTCGCCGCAGGGCACTGGAAATTTGGCGTAGGCCACTGCCCTGCTTATCATTGCCAACCGTTTATCTCCCACAACAAGAGTCTCTTTATGCGTCGCCTGCTGACCGGCATCCTCACTACCACCCTGCTGCTGCTCAACACTTTGGTGTTGATCTGCCCGCTGCTGGTCTTCGCCCTGCTCAAACTGGTGCTGCCGGGGCGTGGGCGTGACTATGCCTCGTGGGCGGTGATGTGGGTGGCCGAGACCTGGTCGGAGATCGACAAGGCCATCTTTGCCCTGTGCATTCCTACCCAGTGGGATATCCGCGGCGTCGAGAACCTGCGCAAGGACACTTCGTACCTGGCCGTCAGCAACCACCAGACCTGGGTCGATATTCCGGCGCTGATCGAGAGCCTCAACCGCCGTACACCGTTCTTCAAGTTCTTCCTGAAGAAGGAGCTGATCTGGGTACCACTGCTGGGCCTGGCCTGGTGGGGGCTGGATTACCCGTTCATGAAGCGCTACAGCAAGGCCTTCCTGGAGAAGCACCCCGAGCTGAAGGGCAAGGACCTGGAAATCACCAAGGCTGCTTGTGAACTGTTCAAGCGCCAGCCGGTGACCGTGGTGAACTACCTGGAAGGCACACGCTTCACCGAAGCCAAGCGTCAGCAGCAGCAATCGCCGTATCGCTACCTGCTCAAGCCCAAGGCTGGTGGCGTGGCGTTCGTGCTGGCGGCATTGGGCGAGCAGCTGGATGCCTTGCTGGACGTGACCATCGTCTACCCCGGCAACAAGGCGCCGGGTTTCTGGGATTTGCTCAATGGCAGCATCAGCCGGGTGATTATCGACATTCGTGTGCGTGAACTGGACCCGATGCTGTGGGCGGGGGATTACGAGAATGATGCTGAGTTCAGGCAGACCGTGCAGGCCTGGGTGAACCAGTTGTGGGTGGAGAAGGACTTGCGGATCGAGCAGCTGCGGGCCGAAATGGGCTGAGATCTTTACTGCCTGATCCGGCCTTTTCGCGGGCTTGCCCGCTCCCACAGGATATCCACAGTTTTCGAATTCTGTGCAGGTCCTGTGGGAGCGGGCAAGCCCGCGAAGAGGCCGGAACAGGCATTACAAGAATCCGATTAAAAACCTGGCTAATAATCAGCATTAGGATTACTTCTTTGTCACACACCACCTAAGTGGATAAAAATCGACCAAAGCACAACTACAAAAAATGCTCTGGATCGAACGATGGCCAACCCACCCAGCTCTACCCCCGTCCAGCTCCGCCGTGTCCTCGGCCTGCCCGCCTTGGTGTTCTTCGGCCTGGTGTACATGGTCCCGCTGACCATCTTCACCACTTACGGCATCGTCACCGAACTTACTGGTGGCCGCACGGCCGGCGCCTATATCGTCACGCTGGTGGCCATGCTGTTCACCGCCACCTCCTACAGCTTCATGGTCAAACGCTTCCCGGTCGCGGGCTCGGCGTACTCCTACACCAACATGGCCTTCGGCCCGAACGTTGGCTTCCTGGCCGGCTGGTCGCTGCTGCTCGACTACCTGTTCCTGCCGATGATCAATTACCTGCTGATCGGCCTGTTCCTGAACATCGCCTTCCCGGCCATCCCCGCATGGTCTATCGCGCTGGCCTCGATTGCCCTGGTCACGCTGCTCAACGTGGTCGGCATTCACTCTGTGGCCAAGACCAGCAACCTGATCGTCGGCGCACAGATCGTCTTCATCGTGGTGTTCGTCGCCCTGTCCTGCCAGTCCCTGGCCGGCCAGCCGCTCGACCTGCTTTCGCCACTGCTGGGCGACGGTTCGCAGCCGGGCTTCGGCGCGCTGATGGCTGGTGCGGCGGTGCTGTGCCTGTCGTTCCTCGGCTTTGACGCTGTCTCGACCTTGGCCGAAGAATGCCGCGATGCCCGCCGCGATGTGCCACGGGCAATCATCCTCACCACCCTGTTCGCCGGTTTGCTGTTCACCGTGCTGGCCTATGTCAGCCAACTGGTACTGCCGGGCACCACCTTTGCCAATGCCGATGCGGCGGCCAACGAAGTGATGTTCAAGGCGGGCGGGCAGTTCCTGGCCAACTTCTTCACTGCGGCCTATGTGGCTGGCAGCCTGGGCTCGGCGCTGGCCTCGCAGGCGGCTGTGTCGCGCATTCTGTTCACCATGGGCCGTGACAAGGTGCTGCCGCAGCGAACGTTCGGCTACCTGTCCCCGCGCTTTGGCACGCCGGTGTTCGCCATTCTGCTGGTTTCGGCGTTCTCGTTGCTGGCGTTGGTGATCGACCTGGCGACCCTTGCCTCGCTGATCAGCTTTGGTGCGCTGGTGGCGTTTTCGGCGGTGAACCTGGCGGTGGTTAAAACCCATCTGGTGGACGAAGCCAGCCAGCGTAGCGTCAAAGGGCTGCTGTGTTATGGCGCGGTGCCGCTGGTGGGGTTGGGGTTGACCTTGTGGCTGTGGACCAGCCTGTCGGCGCTGACACTGGTGATCGGCCTGTGCTGGTTTGCGCTGGGTCTTGCATACCTGGCAGTACTGACCGCCGGCTTCCGCCGCCCGGTGCGGCTGGTGGACTTCACCGAAGCGACCTGACTCGCCTTTGCGGGATACACCAATCTCATGGCCTGCGCTGGCCTTTGTAGGAGCGGCCTTGTGTCGCGAAAGGGCTGCAGAGCAGCCCCGGCTATATCTGCATCGACGCTGAAATAGTGGGGCCGCTTTGCGGCCCTCTCGCGACACAAGGCCGCTCCTACAGGTACGGCGTCAGCCTTCAAGGCTGTGATGCTGGCAAAATCCTCAGACCGAAGGCCCGGTCAACGGAGCAGGAGTGGTCCACAAACTCCCCAAATTCTGCAACAACGACCCGGCAATCCCCTGCTGCCCCAGGTACTGCAGCAGCAACGGCGCAAACTGCCCGATCATCCCGGTATCCATCCCCAGCGCCTTGAACGCATTGTCCAGGTCGCTGCGGTTTTCCATATTGTTGCCCAACGCATTGCTCAACGCCGACTGGCTCTCGCTGTTCTTGCCCAGCAACTCACCCAGGCCACTCAAGCCGCCCAGTACATTGGCCCCGGCAAGCAGGTCCAGCCCCGGCACGGCCTTGGTCAGTTGGCCGTAGTCGTCGCTGCTCAGGTTGTTGCGCGCCAGCCCAAGCATGGCCCCTGCACCGCCCACGGCTTGCTCCGGGGTGATATTCAATTGGCTGCCCAAAGTGTTGAGCAGGTTTGCCTGCGCCTCGGGTGCCTGCACCTGGCCTTGCTGGCTTTGACTCTGGTTCTGCATGGCCGACACGGCGTTGGCGGCGTCGCTGAGGTTGAAGGCGAACACCGGGCTTGCGGCCAGGGTCATCAGGGTTGCCAGGGTGAATGCTTTCATCGGGAGGGACCTCGTCGGCCGGGATGGCCTGGGAAACGAGAGGTTTGACCGACTAATGCGCAACTTGTTCCGAGCCGTATATCGAAGGCTGCTGGATAATTACCTAGCATTTTTACCAGTTGCAATGCTCCTTCTGGCTGACGAAGCTGAGGACTCCTCTCTACCACAAGCTGGGTATAACTTATGATAACCGGCGCACCGCTATATATTTTTTACCAATCGAAGCACATTAAAAACGTCATCTACAGCAATCTACAAGTGTCAAAATTCTGCACCGCAAGTCAGTTCATAGCGGAAATACAAGCGGACTCTCTAGAAAGGCGTGCAATACCGCTGGCAGTAGACAGGCTCGGAACGGCAATTGCCGCGCCTAACAAGACAGGCATAGTAAACAATAGCTTTTCATGCTACGGACATATCGACCAAATGCACCAAAGACTATCAATTTTTGGTTTCAATGGTGAACTGCCCAATTGCAATGGAAACTACCTACTCGGTAGCTATCGTCTTTTCAGCCCGTCACTGATGCGCTTCATGTCTTTCGACAGTATTGCGCCGTTTGCGAAAGACAACATCAGTGGCTACGGTTACTGCTCTTGCGACCCAATAAACCATTCAGACCCGACCGGCCATATCAAGCTAAACTTTTTAAAATCTGTCAGAAGGTTATTCAAAAAAAACAGGCCATCCGTTTCAAATCCAGGTCTGAGTCAATCGCTACCTGAGATAGACCTGCCTGCCGAATACTCGAGACCTGAACCTTTCAACCCACTTGCAAGCAACTCGATTTCCGAACCTGTGCTCTCTCCTCTCCCAATCGCCAAGCCGAAGAGGCCTGTCTCGTATAATCCAAAGGCGGGGGTCCCATCACTTAAGGATCTTGCCAGATATGAGCCCTCAGCACCGAAACCGGTAAACCCTCTTTCCCCAATGACCGAACGTTATTTAAAAAGACTAAATCATATTGCGGAGTTCAACTACGCCGTGATGTCAGAAAGTAACGATAGGGACTTTATAAATGAGGCATTGCGATCTGGAAACAGGGCTTCTACAGAAGCAACCAGAGTACTATTCACACCTGGCTATCAGCCCTCATTAGAGAGGAAGCGACGGCTCCTGAGGGACTAACGTAATTCGGTGATAGGAAAGGAAAAGCCCCTCGACTCGAGGGGCTCTTCTTACACGGCGTTAGTTATGCCGCCCCCCACATCTTGTGCGGGTCGATCACGAACTTCTTCGGCACACCGGCATCGAACTCGCCATACCCTTCCGGCGCCTGATCCAGGTTGATCACCTGCACACCCACCACTTCGGCAATGTTGATTCGGTCCCACATGATCGCCTGCATCAGCTGGCGGTTGTACTTCATGGTCGGGGTCTGGCCGGTGTGGAAGCTGTGCGACTTGGCCCAGCCCAGGCCGAAGCGAATGCTCAGCGCGCCGATCTTGGCGGCAGCATCCACCGCACCCGGATCTTCGGTCACGTAAAGGCCCGGGATACCGATGTTGCCGGCAACGCGGGTAACCTGCATCAGCGAGTTCAGCACGGTGGCCGGGGCTTCATGCTTGGCACCTTCATGGCCATGGCCGCGGGCTTCGAAGCCGACGGCGTCGACGGCGCAGTCCACTTCCGGCTCACCGAGGATGTCGACGATCTGCTCGTGCAGTGGGGTGTCCTTGGACAGGTCGACCACTTCGAAGCCTTGGGACTTGGCGTGGGCCAGGCGGGCCGGGTTGAGGTCGCCAACGATGACGCAGGCAGCGCCCAGCAGGCGCGCCGAGGCAGCGGCAGCCAGACCGACCGGGCCGGCGCCAGCAACGTAGACGGTGCTGCCTGGGCCTACACCGGCAGTCACGGCACCGTGGTAGCCGGTCGGCAGGATATCGGACAGGCAGGTCAGGTCACGGATCTTTTCCATGGCCTTGTCGCGCTCGGGCAGTTTCAGCAGGTTGAAGTCGGCGTACGGCACCAGCACGTACTCGGCCTGGCCGCCGGTCCAGTCGCCCATGTCGACGTAACCATAGGCACCGCCAGCGCGGGCAGGGTTGACGGTGAGGCAGACACCGGTGTGCATTTCCTTGCAGGAGCGGCAGCGGCCACAGGCGACGTTGAATGGCACCGAGACCAGGTCGCCAATCTGCATGCGCTCGACGTCACGACCCTTCTCGACGATTTCACCAGTGATTTCGTGGCCCAGGACCAGGCCGACCTGGGCAGTGGTGCGGCCGCGGACCATGTGCTGGTCGGAGCCGCAGATGTTGGTGGAGACCACCTTCAGGATCACGCCGTGCTCGATCTTCTTGCCGCGTGGGTCCTGCATTTTCGGGTAGTCGATCTTCTGCACCTCGACCTTGCCGGCGCCGAGATATACCACTCCACGATTGCCAGACATGCTCTTACCTCGCTTGATTTTTATTTATGCAGCGGTGGTTGAACGCGCCGCCATCCGTGGGCGGCATGTGTTACTGGAATGCAGGGAATTGTGGGCCTGATGGGGCCGGATGCACTGACTGGGAGCGACAGGGAGATGCCTTTTAGCGGCAGGGTTGTCGTTGGAGGATATGGGGGAACGGATGGGGTGACCTGTGCCGGCCTCTTCGCGGGCTTGCCCGCTCCCACAGGTCCTGCGCTGGCTTCAAGTTCACGCTGAACCTGTGGGAGCGGGCAAGCCCGCGAAGAGGCCGGTACTGGTTATTACAGAACTACGGTCCGGTTGGCGTTGAGGAACACTCGTCGCTCGATGTGATACCCCACCGCTCGCGCCAAGGTCAGGCACTCGATGTCGCGCCCTTTGGCAATCAGGTCTTCGGGGTAATGGCTGTGGTCGACCACCTCCACGCCCTGGGCGATGATCGGGCCTTCGTCCAGGTCGTTGTTGATGTAGTGCGCCGTAGCGCCAACCATCTTCACGCCCTTGTTGTACGCCTGGTGGTAAGGCTTGGCGCCTTTGAACCCTGGCAGCAACGAGTGGTGAATGTTGATCGCCCAGCCATCCAGGCGCCGGCACAGCTCTGGCGACAACACCTGCATGTAGCGCGCAAGTATCACCAGTTCGGCACCGGTTTCCTCGATCACCTGAAGTACCTTGCGCTCTTGCCCGGGCTTGTCCTTGGGGTCGAGGGCAAAGTGGTAGTAAGGAATCTTGTGCCAGTGTGCCAGTGGTTCGAGATCAGGGTGGTTGGACACCACCGCGACCACGTCCATGGCCAGCTGACCGATACGCTGGCGATACAGCAGGTCGTTAAGGCAGTGGTCGGCCTTGGACACCATGATCACCACCTTGGGGCGGTGATTCGGTGCGGTCAGCTCGAACGCCATGCCGAACGCCTCGCTGCGCTCGGCAAGGCCGGCGCGGAAGCCGGCTTCATCGAAATCGTCCGGCTGGCGGAACTCCACGCGAATGAAGAAACGCCCAGACTGCCGGTCATCGAAGGAGTGGTGCTCCGTCACGTAGCAGCGCTGCTCGAAGAGGTAACGCGTCACCA
Organism: Pseudomonas sp. B14(2017); assembly: GCF_002113255.1. Taxonomy (NCBI): domain Bacteria; kingdom Pseudomonadati; phylum Pseudomonadota; class Gammaproteobacteria; order Pseudomonadales; family Pseudomonadaceae; genus Pseudomonas; species Pseudomonas sp. B14(2017). Next base: position 39,359 of record NZ_NEJY01000015.1, on the reverse strand, counting down.
CGTCGACGGTGCCGAGCATGCTCGGGCAGTCGGCGGTGAGAATCCAGGTATCCGGTGCCCGACTCATGCTCTGTTCTCCTTAAGCCTCGATGCTCAGGCCGTACTCGGCCGAAGCGTCCTGCAGCCACAGCCACCAGTAGTCGGCGAAGCTGCGGCGAATCACCAGTTCCCAGGTGTCTTCGGCTGTGCGGCGGATCACCAGTTGCGACTTGGCGAACACGGTGCCGACTGCCTTGCCCACCGGGAAGTTGTTCGGGTGAACATCATAGCTGGTGGACTTCATCAGCACTTCGCGCACATTCGGGCCGCGCAGTTCCAGCAGGCTCTGCCCGCCGCTGACGTTGACCACCTGGATGTGCTGGCCTTCGAGGGCTGCGCGCAGTTTCTGCTCGACCGCCAGTTCCTGGCCGCCTGGCACGATCAGCAGCCACTCGTCGGGGCCGACCCATTGCAGCGACATTTCGTTGTTGGCGACCACGGTCAGGGCCACTGGCAGCTCCAGGCCCAGGGCCTTGTGCACGCCGGCGGCGAATTCCGGGTTGTGGCCGTCGCCACGGATGGTCAGGTGGCCGAGGAACTTGCGTTCACGCAGGGTTACGCCTGCGTTCTTGCGGCCTTTGCCAACCAGGCTGGCCAGGTCGGCGTGGTGCAGTGGCGACTGGGCCTTGGCCTCGGCGCCGGGGTTTTGCTGGAAGACGTTGATAGCGCTCATTTCTTACCTGCCTTGAATTCTTGTTCGTCGATGCGACGCAGCTTCTGTGCTGGATCTACCGGCCCTATCGCCGGCAAGCCGGCTCCCACAGGGACCTCACCAACCTTCGAAGCTGCATCGATCCTGTGGGAGCCCGGCTTGCCGGCGATGAGGCCTGGCCTGCCCCCACAGGGCCCGGAGTCAAACGTTCTGCCGCTCACCCTTCGGATCGAAGAACACCGAAGACACGATCTCCGCCTCGATCACGCTGCCATCCGCCTGCGGCGAGTAGACGCGCTCGCCCATGCGCTTGAGGCCGCCTTTGACCACACCCATGGCGAACGAGTAGCCCAGGGAGTTGGACGCGTAGCTGGAGGTGACGTGGCCAACCATGTCCATCGGGATCGGCTGTTTCGGGTCGAACACCAGCTGGGCGCCTTCCGGCAGCCACTGGTTCGGGTCGACCGGCTTCAGGCCTACCAGTTGCTTGCGGTTGTCGCGCAGGCAGTCTTCGCGGTTCATGCCACGCAGGCCGATCCACGAGAACGGCTTGTTACGGCCCACGCACCAGCTCATGTTCAGGTCGTCCGGGTTCATCGAGCCATCGGTGTCCTGGCCAACGATGATGAAGCCCTTCTCGGCACGCAGTACGTGCATGGTCTCGGTACCGTACGGGGTCAGGTTGTACTTCTTGCCTGCCTCGATGATCTGTTCCAGCACGCCCATGGCGTAGTTGGCCTGCACGTTGACTTCGTACGACAGCTCGCCGGTGAACGAGATACGGAACACCCGGGCCGGTACGCCGCCGACGTTGCCTTCCTTCCAGGTCATGAACGGGAAGGCTTCCTTGTCCATGTCGATGTCGGTCAGCTCGCTCAGCAGCTTGCGGCTGTTGGGGCCGGACAGGGTCATGGTGGCCCAGTGGTCGGTGACCGAGGTGAAGTACACCTTCAGTTCCGGCCATTCGGTCTGGTGGTACAGCTCCATCCACTGCAGCACACGGGCGGCACCGCCAGTGGTGGTAGTCATGATGAAGTGGTTATCGCCGACGCAGGCGGTCACGCCGTCGTCGAAGACCATGCCGTCTTCCTTGCACATCAGGCCATAGCGGGCCTTGCCCACGTCGAGCTTGGTCCAGGCGTTGGTGTAGATGCGGTTGAGGAACTCACGCGCATCCGGGCCCTGGATGTCGATCTTGCCCAGGGTCGAGGCGTCCAGCAGGCCCACGCTGTCGCGCACGGCCTTGCATTCACGGGTCACGGCGGCGTGGATGTCTTCACCGGCTTTCGGGAAGTACCATGGGCGCTTCCACTGGCCGACGTCTTCGAACTCGGCGCCGTTCTTCACGTGCCAGGCATGCAGGGCGGTGAAGCGTACGGGCTCGAACAGGTGACCACAGTGACGGCCCGCTACTGCACCGAAGGTAACCGGCGTGTAGTTGGGGCGGAACATGGTGGTGCCCATTTCCGGAATGGTAATGCCGATCGAACGGGCGGCGATGGCCAGGCCGTTGATGTTGCCCAGTTTGCCCTGGTCGGTACCGAAGCCCAGCGCGGTGTAGCGTTTTACGTGCTCGACTGACTCGAAGCCTTCGCGGGTGGCCAGTTCGATGGCAGCCGCGGTGACGTCGTTCTGCTGGTCGACGAACTGCTTGGGTGCGCGGGCAGTGCCCTTGTCGTGCGGCACCTGGAACAGCGCCACGGTGGCCTCTTCCTTGCGCGCAACGGTTTTCGGCAGGCTGCCGACGGTGGCCTTGAAGCCCGCTTCGGTGGCTGCGCGAACGCCGCCTTCGAAGCCATCGGCGATCACGTCGCCCAGGGCGTAGACGCCGTTGATGCCACCCACGCATTCGCGTTTCTGCGGGGCATCGCCCGGCACGAAGCCGAGGATGTCTTCACGCCATACCGGGCGACCGCCCAGGTGCGAAGCCAGGTGCACGATCGGGCTGTAGCCGCCGGAGGTGGCGATCAGATCGCACTCGAGGGTTTCGCCAGGGCTGGTGACCTTGTGTGCCTGCACATCGATGGCGGCCACGCGGGCGCCGGTGACGTGCTTGCTGCCCTTGGCCTCGATCACGGCGCTGGAGGTAAGGATGCGGATGCCTTTGGCACGAGCTTCTTCAACCAGCGAGCCACGTGGGTTGTGGCGGGCGTCGGCAATGGCGACCACTTGCAGGCCGGCGTCGTGCCAGTCCAGCGCGGCGCGGTAGGCGTGGTCGTTGTTGGTCGACAGCACCAGCTTGCGGCCCGGGGCCACGCCGTAGCGGCGTACGTAGGTGGACACGGCACCGGCCAGCATGTTGCCCGGCAGGTCGTTGTTGCCGTACACCAGCGGGCGCTCGTGGGCGCCGGCAGCCAGCACCACGCGCTTGGCGCGGACGCGGTGCACGCGGTGGCGTACCTGGCCGATCGGGGCGCGGTCGCCGAGGTGGTCGGTGAGGCGCTCGTGGATGGTCAGGAAGTTATGGTCGTGGTAGCCGTTGACCGTGGCACGTGGCAGCAGGGTCACTTCCGGCAGGCTTTCCAGCTCCTTCACCACAGCGCTGACCCAATCGGCAGCAGGCTTGCCGTCGAGGGTTTCGCGGGTGTCGAGCAGGCTGCCGCCGAACTCTTCCTGCTCGTCAGCCAGGATCACGCGGGCACCGCTGCGGGCAGCGGCCAAGGCTGCGGCCAGGCCGGCAGGGCCAGCGCCGACGATCAGCACGTCGCAGTGCTGGTTCATGTAGTCGTAGCTGTCCGGGTCGTTCTGCAGCGGCGCGCGGCCAAGGCCTGCGGCTTTGCGGATGTACTTCTCGTAAGTCATCCAGAACGATTTCGGGTACATGAAGGTTTTGTAGTAGAAGCCCGGCGGCATCATGCTGCCGCCCACCTTGCCCAGGATGCCCATGACGTCGTTGTTGACGTTCGGCCAGCCGTTGGTGCTGGTAGCTACAAGACCTGCGTACAGCGCCTGCTGGGTGGCACGCACGTTGGGGATCTGGGTGGCTTCGCTGGAGCCGATCTGCAGGATGGCGTTCGGCTCCTCGGTACCGGCGGCGATGATGCCGCGTGGACGCGAATACTTGAAGCTGCGGCCGACGATGTCGACGCCGTTGGCCAGCAGTGCGGCGGCCAGGCTGTCACCGGCATAACCTTGGTAGGTCTTGCCGTTGAAAGTGAAGTTCAGGACCTTGCTGCGGTCGATACGGCCGCCGCTGGCGAGGCGATAGGTCTGGCTCATACTTTTTCCCCTTGGCCTTTGACGGTCGACGCGGCGCTGTTCTGCTTGCCGCTGGCGGTCACTTGCGGCTTCTCGCCAATCTTGTAGGTTTCCAGAATTTCGTAGGTCACGGTGTCGCGGGTGACGTTGAAATACTGGCGGCAGCCGGCAACGTGGTCCCACAGTTCGTGGTGAATACCGCGTGGGTTGTCACGGTAGAACATGTAGGTACCCCACTCCTCGTCGGAGCAGGCGTTAGGGTCCAGCGGGCGGGCGATGTGCGCCTGGCCAGAGGCGTGGAACTCTTCTTCGGAGCGCAGCTCGCCGCAGTGGGGACAGAAAATATGCAACATGACGGTGTCTCCGGTTAGTGGGCGACGGCGGCGGCGCCGTGTTCGTCGATCAGTGCGCCGTTGTAGAAACGGTCCATGGAGAACGGCGCGGCCAGTGGGTGCATTTCGCCCTTGGCCAGGCTCGCGGCGAAGACGTTGCCCGAACCCGGGGTCGCCTTGAAGCCGCCAGTACCCCAACCGCAGTTGAAGAACATGTTCTTGACCGGGGTTTTGGTGATGATCGGGCAAGCGTCCGGCGAGGTATCGACGATGCCGCCCCACTGGCGGTTCATGCGCACGCGCGAGAGGTTGGGGAACATCTCGACGATGGCCTGCAGGGTGTGCTCGATCACCGGGTACGAACCGCGCTGGCCGTAGCCGACCCAGCCGTCGATACCGGCACCGATCACCAGGTCGCCCTTGTCGGACTGGCTGATGTAGCCGTGCACGGCGTTGGACATGATCACGCTGTCGATGATCGGCTTGATCGGCTCGGAAACCAGTGCTTGCAGCGGGTGCGATTCCAGCGGCAGGCGGAAGCCGGCCAGCTTGGCCATGTGCCCGGAGTTACCGGCGGTAACCACGCCGACGCGCTTGGCGCCGATGAAGCCTTTGTTGGTTTCCACACCGATGACCGCGCCGTTTTCCTTGCGGAAGCCGATCACTTCGGTCTGCTGGATCAGGTCCACGCCCAGGGCGTCGGCGGCACGGGCGAAGCCCCAGGCCACGGCGTCGTGACGCGCCACGCCGCCACGGCGCTGCACGGTGGCACCGAGGATCGGGTAGCGGGTGTTCTTCGAGCAATCCAGGTACGGGATCTCGGCCGCGACCTGGGCGGTGTTGAGCAGCTCGCCATCCACGCCGTTCAGGCGGTTGGCGCTGACCCGGCGCTCGGAGTCACGCATGTCCTGCAGGGTGTGGCACAGGTTGTACACGCCGCGCTGGGAGAACATCACGTTGTAGTTGAGGTCCTGGGACAGGCCCTCCCACAGCTTCATGGCGTGCTCGTACAGGTGCGCCGACTCGTCCCACAGGTAGTTGGAACGCACGATGGTGGTGTTACGGGCGGTGTTGCCGCCGCCCAGGTAACCCTTCTCGATCACGGCAACGTTGGTGATGCCGTGTTCCTTGGCCAGGTAGTAGGCCGTGGCCAGGCCATGGCCGCCACCGCCGACGATAACCACGTCGTAGACCTTTTTAGGGGTTGGCGTGCGCCACATGCGCTGCCAGTTCTCGTGGTGGCTGAGGGAGTGCTTGAAAAGGCCGAAGCCCGAGTAACGTTGCATGGTGTGTGACTCCACTCAGCGGTAAACAGGGAAATCTGCGCACAGGGCCGCGACGTTCTTCGCCACATCGGCTTCGACGTCTGCGTCACCGAGGTTGTCGAGGATGTCGCAGATCCAGCCGGCCAGGGCCACGCACTGAGCGACCTTGAAGCCGCGGGTGGTGACAGCCGGGGTGCCGATGCGCAGGCCCGAGGTGACGAATGGCGACTGCGGGTCATTCGGCACGGCGTTCTTGTTGACGGTGATGTGCGCGCGGCCCAGGGCGGCGTCGGCATCTTTGCCGGTGAGGCCCTGGCGGATCAGGCTGACCAGGAACAGGTGGTTGTCGGTGCCACCGGAAACCACGTCGTAGCCGCGGTCGATGAACACCTGGGCCATGGCCTGGGCGTTTTCGATCACTTGTTGCTGATAGGCCTTGAATTCAGGCTCCAGCGCTTCCTTGAAGCACACGGCCTTGGCGGCGATAACGTGCATCAGCGGGCCGCCCTGGGCGCCAGGGAACACCGCGGCGTTCAGTTTCTTCTCGATCTCTTCGTTCGACTTGGCCAGGATCAGGCCGCCACGTGGGCCGCGCAGCGTCTTGTGGGTGGTGGTGGTAACCACATCGGCGAACGGGATCGGGTTCGGGTACAGGCCAGCGGCAACCAGGCCGGCTACGTGGGCCATGTCGACGAACAGCAGCGCACCGACCTTGTCGGCGATGGCGCGGAAGCGTGGGAAGTCGAGGGTCTTGGAGTAGGCCGAGAAGCCGGCAACGATCATTTTCGGCTTGTGCTCGACCGCCAGGCGCTCGACTTCGTCGTAGTCGATCAGGCCGGTGTTGGTGTCGATGCCGTATTGCACAGCGTTGTACAGCTTGCCCGAGGACGACACCTTGGCGCCGTGGGTCAGGTGGCCGCCGTGGGCCAGGCTCATGCCGAGGATGGTGTCACCAGCCTGCAGCAGGGCCAGGTAGACGGCACCGTTGGCCGAGGAGCCGGAGTGCGGCTGGACGTTGGCATAGTCGGCACCGAACAGCTGCTTGGCGCGCTCGATGGCCAGGGCTTCTACCTTGTCCACGTGCTCGCAGCCACCGTAGTAGCGCTTGCCCGGGTAGCCTTCGGCGTACTTGTTGGTCAGGCCGCTGCCTTGGGCCTGCATCACGCGCTTGGAGGTGTAGTTTTCCGAGGCGATCAGCTCGATGTGGTCTTCCTGGCGCTGTTCTTCGGCATTCATCGCCGCCAGCAGTGCATCGTCGTAACCCTGGATCTGGTCTTGCTTGCTGAACATCGTGTATCTCCCGGCAGCGATCATTTTTTGTCGTGGGGCACTGTGGCCCTTTGTGGCGATGTTATGACTGGCCGGGGCGGGTCAGATGCCTGCGCACGCCTTGCAATGGCGCGTTTACGACATTCGTTTTGCACTGGCCTCTCTGGCCTCATCGCCGGCAAGCCGGCTCCCACAGGAATGACACTGTTCTCAAGCCCTGTGGAGTACCTGTGGGAGCCGGCTTGCCGGCGATAGGGCCAGTACAGGCACCGCTGAAGTCGCCGATGCACCGCTTGTATAGGCAACTGCTGAATCGATGGTTTAGAGTGCTGTTCTGCGTCGTTCACAGGACAGTGTCATGACAGATAAGAGCCAACAATTCGCCAGCGACAACTATTCCGGCATCTGCCCCGAAGCCTGGGCAGCAATGGAAAAGGCCAACCATGGCCACGACCGCGCCTACGGCGACGACCAGTGGACCGAACGCGCCGCGGAATACTTCCGCAAGCTGTTCGAAACCGACTGCGAGGTGTTCTTCGCCTTCAACGGCACCGCCGCCAACTCCCTGGCCCTTGCCTCGCTGTGCCAGAGCTACCACAGCGTGATCTGCTCCGAGACCGCCCATGTCGAAACCGACGAATGCGGTGCGCCGGAATTCTTCTCCAACGGTTCCAAACTGCTGACCGCGCCCAGCGTCAACGGCAAGCTGACACCGCAGTCGATCCGCGAAGTGGCGCTGAAGCGCCAGGACATCCACTACCCCAAGCCACGGGTGGTGACCATTACCCAGGCCACCGAGGTGGGCACCGTCTATCGCCCCGACGAGCTGAAAGCGATCAGCGCCACCTGCAAGGAGCTGGGGCTGAACCTGCACATGGACGGCGCCCGCTTCAGCAATGCCTGTTCGTTCCTGGGCTGCAGCCCGGCAGAGCTGACCTGGAAGGCCGGCGTCGATGTGCTGTGCTTTGGCGGCACCAAGAACGGCATGGCGGTGGGCGAGGCGATCCTGTTCTTCAATCGCCAACTGGCCGAGGACTTCGACTACCGCTGCAAGCAGGCCGGGCAGCTGGCATCGAAGATGCGCTTCCTGTCGGCGCCTTGGGTGGGCCTGCTGGAAGATGGCGCCTGGCTGCGCCATGGCGCGCATGCCAACCATTGCGCGCAGTTGCTCGCCTCGCTGGTGAGTGACTTGCCGGGGGTGGAGCTGATGTTCCCGGTTGAGGCCAACGGGGTGTTCCTGCAGATGCCGGAACACGCGATCGAGGCGCTGCGCGGCAGAGGGTGGCGGTTCTATACCTTTATTGGCAGTGGCGGGGCGCGGTTCATGTGCTCGTGGGATACCGAGGAAGAGCGAGTGCGCGAACTGGCGGCGGATATCCGCGCCATCATCGGCGCCTGACAGGCCGCATTCGCGGGCATGCCCGCTCCCACAGGAATATCGCAGCCGTCGAGAGCTGTGCAGTACCTGTGGGAGCGGGCAAGCCCGCGAAGAAGCCAACACGGATCTAAAGCCTGAACCCACCCATCTGCCGCGCCAGGTCATCAGCCAAGCCACGCAGCGCCTGGCACTCCTCGCGACAGCCCTGCACCTCCGCCGCGGTCTCCCGCGCCAGGTCGGAAATCCCCTGCACCGTACGGTTGATCTCCTCGGTCACCGCCGACTGCTCTTCGGTCGCAGTAGCCACCTGGTGGTTCATGTCGCTGATGTGCTCCACCTGCTCAGTGATCGCCCCCAATGACGCCCCGGTGCGCTGGCTCGACTCCACCCCGCTACCCGTCGCCTGCTGCCCCGCCTGCATCGAACTCACAGCCGAACCTGCGCCCTGCTTCAAGCGCTGGATCATCTGCTGCACTTCGTCGGTGGACAGCTGCGTGCGCCGAGCCAAAGTACGCACCTCATCGGCCACCACGGCAAACCCACGGCCCATCTCTCCTGCCCTTGCCGCTTCGATGGCAGCATTCAGCGCCAGCAGGTTGGTTTGCTCGGAAATGCTACGAATAACCGCCAGAACTTCGTCGATCGAGGCCACTTCATCGGCCAGCTGGCTTACTGCATCGGCCGCCTTGCCGATATCACCCGACATCCCCTCGATACCGCGGATCGAGCGTTGCACCACTTCACGCGCCTGCAGGGCTTCGTCCCTCGCCGACTGCGAGGCCTGGGCCGCATCGCCGGCATTGCGAGCAATGTCCTGCACGGTCAAACCCATTTCGTGCACGGCGGTAGCGACCATTTCGGTCATTTCCTGCTGGCGCCCGGAACGCTCGGCGGTGTTGTCCACCACCTGTGTCACCTGCTCGACCGCCAGATGCAGCCGCTCGGAAGTGTGCAATACCTCACCGATCAACCGGCGCTGGCTGTCGAGGAAGCGGTTGAAGCCACGCGCCAGGTCGCCCAGTTCGTCCTGGCGTGAATCGTCCAGCCGGTGGCTGAGGTCACCCGCGCCGCTGCCAATCTGCACCAGCGCCGCTGTAACGCGGCGGATCGGCCGCACCAGGCCACGCGCCAGCAGCACCACCAGCAGCAGCGATACCAGGGCCACGGCACCACCGATCAGGCTGGTCAGCCATACCGCCTGGTGCATTGGCGCGTAGATTTCCTCCTCCGGCACCTCGGCCACCAGGGTCCAGTTGAGGTCGCGCAGGGGCAGGCCGAGCGCCAGGTAGCTTTCGCCGTCACGGCTGAAGCGGCTGCTGCGCAGGCCTTCGCCGCCGGTCATCAGCGCCTTGGCGGCATCCGCGCCGAGCTGTTCGGTGAGCTGGCGTTTGCCGCTGAAGGCAGCGTCCGGATGAACCTGGATCAGGCCATCGTTACGCACCAGGAACACCTTGCCGTGCTCGCCAAATTTGAAGTCATGAATCAGCTTCGACAGTTCGGTCATGCGCAGGCCCATGCCAGCCACACCGACCAGTTGGCCGTTCTTTTCCACGCGATAGTCGATGAACAGCGCGAGCTCGCCGGTGGCACCGTCGATGTCGATGTTGATCAGGCGTTCGGCACCGCTGTCGATGTAGCCGTAGAACCATTTGTCCTTGGGATTGCTGCGGCTGAGGGTACGGTCCAGTCCATTCTCGTTGTAGTAGTGGCCGGTTTCGGTCGAGACGAACAAGGTGGTGAAGGCCTGGTTGCGCTGCTTGGCGGCGGTCAGGTATTCGATGAATGGAGCGGCCTGGGCGGGATCTTCACCGGCGGCAAGCCAGTCGCGCAGCAGGGTGTTGCCGGCAATATCCGCCGCCGCCACCAGCGGCTGGCCGAGCATGCGCTCGATGTCGTTGCGGATGGCCTCGATGCTGGCGGGCAGCGCGGTATCGACCAGGTAGCGTTCGGTGAGGCGGTTGAGCGCCACCGTGAAAATGATGACCACCACCAGGATGCTCGCCAGCAGGGCGGCACCCATGCTGGTGATCAACTGCCACTGGATGCTCTTGCGCCAGATACGCATGCCTCTACTCCCCGCATAATTATTGTTTTGCGGAAAGTGTATACACTTACGTATCCAGTTAATCCAGTGATCTAGAACAACAGCGCTGATCCTGTGGGAGCGGGCATGCCCGCGAAGAATTCAACGCGGTGGCTGGCACCGGCTGCGCCGGTGTTCGCGGGGTCGCCCGCTCCCACAGGGGGGCTCGGCATCAGGCCTTATTGTTCGGCTATGGTCCGCACGATGGCGTCCACCGTGGCGTCGATCTGCGCCTGGGTACGCTCCAGCGTCTTGCGGTGCTCATCCTGCAGTTCGATCTGCCGCGAACACAGGTTCAGCGCGGCCAGCACCAGCAGCTTGTCGCCGATCAGGGTCGGGTACTGACGCTTGGTCTGGGCCAGGGCGGTGTTGAGCATCTGCACCGCCTGGGCCAGGGTCGCTTCCTGGCCTTCAGGCGCCTTGATCGAATAGTCGTTGCCGAGGATCGACACGACATTGATCGGCTGCGCTCGCAGTGTCATGCGCCTACGACGCCGGCGTTGGCGCGCTCGAGCAGGGCCTGCAGGCGTGCGGCGGTGCTGCCGTTCTTCTCTTCCTGCTCCATCAGCGACAGCTGCAGGGTTTCGTTCTCTTCCTTGGCCTGGGCCAATTCCTGGCCGAGGGCGGTGTTCTGCTCGGTGAGTTGAGCGTTCTTCTGCATCAGGTCGCTGACCAGTTGCTCGATTTGGTTCAGGGAAGCTTCCAGCATGGGTCTATCTCAGGTTGTTGCGAGGGGCGCACACGATAAAGAAAAGTGCGGCCCATCGCCATTAAATATCGGATTCACAAGGTGTCTAACCCGCAGATTGACAGAGGAACCACCCCCTTGTTCCGACATGGGTCAACCGCCGGTCAGGAAAAGGTTAGCAACCTCACAATTTTCGCCAACGGCACTCAAGACTGAGCAGTCACAACCGATAGCCCGGCAAGTCATGTTCTGTCGCACTTTGCGCACCCTTTTTCCTTTGCCTGGATCGTCCCTTCATGTCTCTACGTAATATGAACATCGCCCCGCGCGCGCTGCTCGGCTTCGTGCTCATCGGCCTGCTGATGCTTGGCCTCGGCATCTTCTCCCTCATCCAGATGGGCAACATCCGCCAGGCTGGCGTCGTCATCGAACAGGTCAGCGTGCCCAGCATCAAGATCCTCGACGAACTCACCGCCCTGAACCTGCGCATGCGCACCCTCTCCTACCGTCTGCTGCTCAACCGCGAGCCGGCGACCCAGCGCGAGACCCTGAGCCTGCTGGACGAGCGCAACAGCCAGATCGACCGTGCACGCCAGGCCTACCTGCCGTTGATCGGCGCCGCCGACGAACAGGCTGCGTTCGACCAGTACGGCCAGTTGCTCAACCAGTACCGCCAACTTGAGTCGCGCATGCGCAGCCTGAGCCAGGCCGACCGCACCGACGAACTGCGCGACCTGCTCAACCGCGACCTGCTCGCCAACTCCGAACAGATCAACAAGGTCATGGACACTCTGGTGCGCATCAACACGGACCAGACCCGCGCCACCAACGAGAAGGCCGCCAACCAGTACGACGCTGCCTTCGCCCTGGTGATCGGCCTGCTGGTCGCCGCCACCGTGCTGACGTTCGTCTGCGCCTTGCTGCTGACCCGCAGTATCGTCAAGCCGATCGAAGAAGCCCTCAAAAGCGCCGAACAGGTCGCCGACGGTGACCTGACCCACGTCATCCGCGCCGAAGGCACCGACGAAGCCGCCCGCCTGCTGCGTGCCATGGCCCGCATGCAGGACAAGCTGCGCGATACCCTGCAACAGATCGCCGGCTCCGCCACCCAGTTGGCCTCGGCGGCCGAAGAGTTGAATGCCGTCACCGACGAAAGTGCCCGTGGCCTGCAGCAGCAGAACAACGAGATCGAGCAGGCTGCCACTGCGGTAACTGAAATGACCAGCGCTGTGGAAGAAGTGGCGCGCAATGCCGTGAGCACCTCGGAAGCGTCCAGTGAAGCCAGCCGCTCCACCGGTGATGGACGTGACCTGGTGATGGAGACCGTGGGTGCCATCGAGCGCATGAGTGGCGATGTGCAGGCCACTGCCAAACTGATCACTCACCTGGCCGAACAGTCGCGCGATATCGGCAAGGTGCTGGACGTGATCCGTGGCCTGGCCGACCAGACCAACCTGCTGGCGCTGAACGCCGCGATCGAGGCGGCACGTGCCGGTGAGGCGGGCCGTGGCTTTGCCGTGGTGGCGGATGAGGTGCGGGCGCTGGCTCATCGTACCCAGCAGTCGACCAGCGAGATCGAGCGGATGATCGGCAGTATCCAGGGCGGTACGGAAGAAGCGGTGGAATCGATGCGCACCAGCACCGAGCGCGCCGAATCCACCCTGAACATTGCCCGTGGCGCAGGCATGGCGCTGGACACCATTGCCGGGGCGGTGGCGCAGATCAACGAGCGTAACCTGGTGATTGCCAGCGCGGCGGAAGAGCAGGCGCAGGTGGCGCGGGAAGTGGATCGCAACCTGGTGAACATCAATGACCTGTCGGTGCAGAGTGCTACCGGGGCGCATCAGACCAGTGCGGCGAGTGCGGAGTTGTCGCGCCTTGCTGTAGACCTCAACGGCCTCGTAGCCCGTTTCCGCACCTGAAGAAGCTGGGGCCGCTTTGCGGCCCATCGCCGGCAAGCGCGGCTCCCACACCGACCGCAAGCGCAGTACCTGTGGGAGCCGCGCTTGCCGGCGATGGGCTGCAAAGCAGCCCCCCTGCAATTTCAGATCAGTAATCGATCCGCACATCCCCTTTCGGCACGCTGCAGCACGACAGGATATAGCCCTCGGCTTCGTCCTCTTCGGTAATGCCGCCGTTGTGCTCCATCTCCACTTCGCCGCCCAGCTTGAGCACCTTGCAGGTGCCGCAAATGCCCATGCCGCAGGCTTTCGGGATCATCAGGCCAACCTTGGCCGCCGCCGCGTGCACGGTCTCGCCCGGGGCGATGCGGATGCTCTTCTCGCTGCCGATGAACTCCACCAGGTTGAGATCGGCCGCATCCAGTTCCGGCGCGTCGGCAGCCTGTTCGGCATGCTCCACCGCATCGGCCTTGGCCTCGGGCGGCGTCGCGCCGAACGATTCCTCGTGATAGTTCTTCATGTCGAAGCCGACCGCTTCGAGCATGCGCTTGACCGCAGTCATGTATGGCGTCGGGCCGCAGCAGAACACCACGCGGTCCATGTAGTCCGGCGCAATCAGCTCCATCAGGCGCTGGTTGAGGTAACCGCGATAACCCGCCCACGGCTCACCCAGGCCATGCTTTTCACAAATGATGTGCAGGCTGAAATTGGGGATGCGCGAGGCCATCTGCTCCAGCTCGCGGTGGTAGATGATGTCCTTCGGCGAACGGGCGCTGTGCACGAACACCATGTCGACATTGCCGTTGGTGTCGTAGAACCAGCGCGCCATCGACATGACCGGGGTGATCCCGACACCGCCCGAGAGGTAAAGCACCTTCTGCGCCGGGAAATCGATAGCGTTGAACAGCCCCACCGGACCGTGCACCGGCAGCTCGGCGCCTTCGTGCATGGTGTCGTGGAGGAAGTTGGACACCAGGCCGCCCGGTACACGCTTGACGGTGATCGAGAAGCTGTAGGGCACCGACGGTGAACTGGAGATGGTGTAGGAACGCATCACCGGCTTGCCTTCGATCTCCAGCTCCAGGGTGACGAACTGCCCCGGCTTGAAGAAGAACATGATCGGCTGATCGGCCATGAAGCAGAACGTGCGCACGTCCCAGGTCTCCTGGATGACCTTGACGCAGCGCACGATGTGGCGGCCGTTGGCCCAGGTCTGGGTAGTGACCGGATTGAGGAAGGTATCGGACATGTTCATCTCCAGCAGCCGACTATTGGCCTTTTTATGGCTTGGATAATGCGCAAGCTGAAGACGACGTACATTCCTGCCAGCGACATCGGCGTGCTTATCGCGACCAGCCCCGCGCTGCAAGGGCTGGCGCGTCGTAATTCAAATCGGCCATGTCGCCCATGGATACGGTTCATGACGCCTTCGGACGCACACTCCACGGCAAAACAACCAGCTGTTTCTTGATAAGCAGCCTTGCGGCACCACAACAACGATTAGCCACCTTTTGCCGGCCGCACACGGCCCCGAGGAATACACGATGGACGTCACCGCAACCCTGAGCCTGGGCGATCCACTGGAACCTGCACGCAAGGCTACCGCCGAGATGCTGCAGACCCGCGAGCGCACCTACTCGCTGCCCCAGCCTTTCTACACCGACGAGCGTCTGTTCCAGATCGACATGCAGGAGATCTTCCACAAGGAGTGGCTGATCGCCGGCATGACCTGCGAGATCCCGGCCAAGGGCAACTACATCACCCTGCAGATCGGCAAGAACCCGATCATTGTGGTGCGTGGCGCCGAAGGTAAGGTGCACGCCTTCCACAACGTCTGCCGCCACCGCGGTTCGCGCCTGTGCGTCAGCGACAAGGGCAAGGTGGCCAAGCTGGTCTGCCCGTACCACCAGTGGACCTACGAGCTGGACGGCCGCCTGCTGTTCGCCGGTACCGAAATGGGTGCCGACTTCGACATGAACCAGTATGGCCTGAAGCCTGTGAACGTGAAGGTCGCCGGCGGCTACATCTTCATCAGCCTGGCGGAAAACCCGCCTGCCATCGACGAGTTCCTGGCCACCCTGGACCACTACATGGAACCGTACGACATGGAAAACACCAAGGTGGCGGTACAGACCACCTTGATGGAAAAGGCCAACTGGAAGCTGGTGCTGGAAAACAACCGCGAGTGCTACCACTGCAACGGTTCGCACCCGGAGCTGCTGCAAACCCTGCTGGAATGGGACGACACCAACGACCCGCGCGCCAGCCAGGAATTCAAGGACCACGTGGCCGCCTCCGCTGCCGCCTGGGAAGCCGAGAAGATCCCGTACCTGCACAAGAGCCATGGCCTGCGTAACCGTATCGTGCGCATGCCACTGCTCAAGGGCACCGTGTCGATGACCATGGACGGCAAGCAGGCCTGCCAGAAGCTGATGGGTCGTATCCAGAACCCGGACCTGGGCTCGATGCGCATCCTGCACCTGCCGCACTCCTGGAACCACTGCATGGGCGACCACATGATCGTGTTCACCGTGTGGCCGATCAGCGCCCAGGAAACCATGGTCACTACCAAGTGGCTGGTGCACAAGGATGCCGTGGAGGGTGTGGACTACAACCCCGAGAACATGCGCAAGGTGTGGGACGCCACCAACGACCAGGACCGTCGCCTGGCCGAGGAAAACCAGCGTGGTATCAACTCCACCGCTTACCAGCCTGGGCCATACTCGAAAACCTACGAGTTTGGCGTGGTCAACTTCATTGACTGGTACAGCCAGCGCTTGCTGAACAACCTGGGGGCGGAGCCGGCGGCGTATCTGAAGGAAGTTCAGGCGCAGTAAACGATGATGCCGTGCCTCGTCCGGTATGACGAGGCACGACACACCTGCGTTTCAGTAAGGGGCGCTAATAGCATCAACTCCGTCTAACGACACGGACAGCTCCCAGAACTTCTCCTCCATCATCGCTATGTACCTTGGCCATCACCCTCCCCGGCACACGGTAGGCCCCGGCTATTCCGCTACCGAGCGCTTCCGCTGCCCATTGCCCCGCCTGCAAACTCCCCCTCCTGACGAAAGGTGGGAGCAAGACTTGCCCTATGGCCTCGGCCACCACGCTCCACCGGTTGATGCCATGTCGATCTGCGAGTTGCGTCCATGTTTGATACACCGAATAGCCGTTTAAATTGGTGCCTATGGCAACGCCAGAACTTCCCCCAGCTCCGGTCCAGACAAGCTGACTGACCAGTGGATCTGCCGGCGACACAGGTGCATTGAGGGTATTTCGGGCGAGATTGGCACCAGCCCCCATAGGGATAGAGGAATAAAACTGGAGCGAGTCTGCAAGCTGTGCGCGCACAAGTTCCTGGTCGGGTAACTCCCCGTTCATCCTCTGAATCCGCTGTCTAACCACAGCAAGCGACCTGCGGTTAACCGCGCCGAGTCCTGTTGAAACACTAGAGGCGGCCTGAGCCAGTGGAGGTATCCACTGCCAAACGCGGCCCGTTGAATCGTGCCTGTTAATCGGGTCTCCCTCACAATAGGCGTATCCATTGATGCCGCCCTTGGAGAATGGGCTAAGCGAATCCGGCGTGATGAACCGCATCAGGCCCGGGCTGTAGGAGCGATGGCCACTGCCCAACAGATAATTATGCGTCAACGGATCTTGGTATTGGCCACAAAAAGCCAGCCCTGAACCCAGGGAACCGCTAAGGAAGCCATAGGGTGAGTAAGCACGCGGACCCAAGGAAAGCACGCCCAGTACAGAGTGCTGCCGATCGATATTCAACAGGGATGCCGCCATGGTTGACTCACACTGATCGCGTGTGGACAGGGTAACGACGGACGCCAGGTTTGCGTACTGGCAAAAATATCAGGCAGACCACTGATCATTGTTTGATCAGACCGGCCAAGATGGCGTGGATATTGGGCTACAGCGGACTTCTTACACCTTGTCCACAGAAACACCAACAGAGTTTGTGAGCAACTGATGCAGTTTGTGCAATCGGATTGTGGATAAGCCACTCACGACCATGATTATCAAGGATCGAGCAGGATTATGGCGAGATTGATCACTTTCTGAACAAACCTGTCAAAGCCTTTAACTATGTGGCTTACAGGCGCTACCGAACAGATTATCCACAGACCGGCTAACAGCGATTGTGGGCAAAATCAGGAGGGTACTGCCGCGCGTTGCATGCGAAGGCAGGGATAAGACTGGTTGTTTTTTGACCATAATCTTGGAGGCCCCGTCATACAAGGGCTGCGGCCATGCGCCAACACTTTATCCACACCTTGGCGAACAGATTTGGTGGGCAAAAGCGCCCGATCGAGGCTGTGTATGGAATGTAGGAGCGGCCTTGTGTCGCGATGGGCCGCAGCGCGGCCCCAGTATCTCGACTACGAGTCAAGATTGCCGGGGGCTGCTGCGCAGCCCATCGCGACGCAAGGCCGCTCCTACACCGGGACCGCGTGAGGCTCTAGCGCAGCACGCCCTCTTCCACCAGCAGCTTGAGGATGGCCTCGGCGCCTTCCTGTGGAGAAACGTCCTTCAACACCTTGCCACCGCCGCCACTGGCCTTGGCCGTCGCCGCCTTCATCCGGTCGGCACCGCTCTTGGCCTTGATCACCTTAAGCCGCTTGGGCCGTGGGCGGGCGGGCTGCAGTTCGGCTTCGGCCAGCAGTTCGTCTTCGACGATAGCCACGTTGCGTGCCGCCAACACACCCCGACGCGCCGGCCCGAAAGCACTCTGGCGCGGCTTGGGCGCGGCGTTATCCACAGTCGCCAGCAACGGCAGGCGCACTTTCAGCCGACGCCGCTGACCGCGCGGCAGCGCCTGCAATACCTGGGCGGTGCCGTTGTCGATCGACTCCACTTCAGCCAACCCCACAATCAGTGGCCAGCCGAGCTTTTCGGCCAGCAGGAACGGCAACAT
The DNA here is from genome assembly GCF_002113255.1 of Pseudomonas sp. B14(2017). NCBI lineage: Bacteria > Pseudomonadati > Pseudomonadota > Gammaproteobacteria > Pseudomonadales > Pseudomonadaceae > Pseudomonas > Pseudomonas sp. B14(2017). The sequence goes on along the minus strand of NZ_NEJY01000015.1, from coordinate 21,624 downwards.
GCCCGACCCTTCGCCGGTCTCGGCCTGGCTGCCGGTCAGCACCAGCTGTGCCCCGGCATCGCGCAGGTAATCCCCGAGCACGCCCAGCACGTCGGCACCAGCCGGCTGCTCCAGCACATCCAGATGGCCCAGACCCATTCCCAGGTAGGCGCGCAGCGCCTCTTCCCGTGGGTCGCCGGCATGCACCACCTGTAAGTTATCCCCAGCCAGCTGCAAACCCAGCTCCACGGCGCGTGCATCCTGCTCGGCGCGGCGAGCGCGGCCGGAGCTGGGGTGGGCACCGATGGAAACCAGGCTGATCACTTTCGTACTCATGCTCGTGCCCTTATGCCGCGTCGCGCTGGCCGCCGCTGCGGTAGTTGTCCACAGCCTCGATCAGTGCCTGGAGAATCGCCGAACTGTCGCCAATTACCGACAGGTCGGCCCGTTTGATCATGTCGCAGCCCGGGTCCATGTTGATCGCCACCACCTTGTCGCAGGCGCCGATGCCCTGCAGGTGCTGGATCGCGCCCGAGATACCCACAGCCACGTAGACCCGCGCGGTAACCCAGGTACCGGTGGCACCCACCTGGCGGTTGCGCGGCATGAAGCCGTCGTCCACCGCCACCCGCGAGGCGCCTTCGGTGGCGCCAAGGGCCGCGGTGGCCTTGTGATACAGGTCCCAGTCCTTGACCCCGTTGCCACCCGAGACAATGAACTCGGCTTCGGCCATGGCAATGGTGGCCGGGTCCACGGCCACCGAGCCGAGGTCTTCGATGCGCGACAGGCTGCGTGCCACGCTTGTGGACAACTCCACCGGCAGCGCTTCGTGACGGGTTTCGCTGACTGGCTCGGCGCACTCGGCCGCCGCCAGGATCAAGCGTGGTACGGCGCGCTGCAGGTCTTGCTGGCCGGCACCGGCACGGCCGATGCACTGGCCGTCCTTGACCTGCCATACCCGCGTTGCCGGGCGCTCACCCAGTGCCGCGCCCAGGCGCCGGCCCAGTTCGCCACCACCGGTGCGGCTGTCGGGCAGCAGCCAATGGCGCGGGGTGAACTGGTTATCCACAGCCCGAAGGCCTTGAACGAGTTGTTCCGGTGCATAACCTTCGAAAGCCTCGCCTTCGATGACCAGCAGGCGGTCGACCCCGGCTGTGGAAAAGTTGCTTTCCTTGTGCTCGCCAAACACCACTGCCAGCACTGCACCGTCGCTGCCGGCCAGGCTGTGGGCCAGGCCGAGCAGGTCGCGGTCGTGGCTGCTCAGGCGGCCACCGACCATGTCCGGCACCACGGCGATGTAGAACGCCGGCGCCGGCACCTGGTGCAGCGGCAGCTTGACTTCGGCCGCCGCCGTGCGTCGCCCGCCCACGGCGGTGCCCTGCTGGGCGCCGCTGCGGTCGATGCGCTTGATGCCGGCCGGGCCGATGAAGCCTGCGGCAATCGCGTGGGGGTTCTTGCGGATGAGGCCGTTGGGCCCCATCCAGCTGGTCTGCTGCGTCTGCATCGCTGCATGCAGCGGGTGCAGACGGTTACGGGCGATCCACTCGGCGCGTGGGTCGCGGCGGATAATGTCGCTCATCAGTGCACCTCCGCAGGTTCACGTTTGGCCGTTTGCGGCTTTGGGGCAGAGGGCGCGTCCTCTTCGATCAGCACGTCGGCCACCAGTTCGGCCAGGTCCTTGATCTGCGGCCGCGGTTCGACCACACCTTCGAGCATGGCGGTGCACTGTGGGCAACCCACAGCTACCAGCTCGGCCTCGGTCTCCCGGATGTCGTCCATGCGCATGTCCGGGATACGCTGCTTGCCAGGGATGTCGGTGATCGGCGCACCGCCACCACCGCCGCAGCAACGGGAACGGAAGCCCGAGCGCTGCATCTCGCGCACTTCGATACCCAGGGCCTTGAGCACGGCACGCGGAGCTTCGTACTCGCCGTTGTAACGGCCCAGGTAGCACGGGTCGTGGTAGGTGACGCTGCCGCCCTTGTGCTGGCCGAGGTTGAGCTTGTTGGCCGCGATCAGTTCGGCGATGTAGGTGCTGTGGTGCTGCACCTGATAGTCGCCGCCCAGGGCGCCGTACTCGTTCTTCAGCACATGGAAGCTGTGCGGGTCGCAGGTGACGATGCGCTGGAACTTGTACTTGGCCAGGGTCTGGATATTGCGTTTGGCCAGTTGCTGGAAGGTCGCTTCATCGCCCAGACGGCGCGCCACGTCGCCGCTGTCGCGCTCTTCCAGACCGAGCACGGCAAAGTCCACGCCCGACGCCTTGAGCACTTTGACGAACGAGCGCAGGGTGCGCTGGTTGCGCATGTCGAAGGCACCGTCACCGACCCAGAACAGCACCTCGGTGGTTTTCACCTCCGACAGCAGTTGCAGGTTGAGGTCGGCGGCCCAGTTCATGCGCCCGCCAGGGGCGAAGCCGCCCGGGTTGTCGGTAGCGATCAGGTTGTCCAGCACTTCGGCGCCCTTGTTCGGGGTAGCGCCTTTTTCCAGGGTGAGGTGACGGCGCATGTCGACGATGGCATCGACGTGCTCGATCATCATCGGGCATTCCTCGACGCAGGCACGGCAGGTGGTGCACGACCACAGCGTTTCGGCGTCGACCAGGCCATTGACGATCGGCTGGTGCGGGTGGCCGCCATGCTCACCGATCGGTTTGCCCGGGTATGGGCTGCCGGCGAACTGCGCATCGGTGCCACCGGCCAGGCCGATGACCATGTCCTGGATGAGCTTTTTCGGGTTCAGCGGCTGGCCGGCGGCAAAGGCCGGGCACATGGCTTCGCATTTACCGCACTGCACGCAGGCGTCGAAGCCCAGCAGCTGGTTCCAGGTGAAGTCCACCGGCTTTTCCACGCCCAGCGGCGCGTTCGGGTCTTCCAGGTCCAGCGGCTTGAGGCCGGTGGAACGGCCGCCGCCGAAGCGTTCGGCGCGACGGTGCCAGGCCAGGTGCAGGGCACCGGCGAAGGCGTGTTTCATCGGGCCGCCCCAGGTCATGCCGAAGAACAGCTCCGACACGCCCCACAGCACGCCCAGGCCGAGAATGCCCACCATCACCCAGCCACCGGTGTTGGCCGGCAGGATGCCGGCGACCGGCAAGGTGGCGATGAAGAAGCTCACGGCAAACGCCAGCAGGCTCTTCGGCAGGCGCATCCACGGGCCCTTGGACAGGCGCGAAGGCGGGTTGAGGCGGCGTTTGAAGACGAAGATGGCGCCGCTGAACATGATCACCGTGGCCACCAGCAACGCGTAGCCGAGGATCTTGCTCTGCAGGCCGAAGCCGTGCACCAGGATCGCCAGTACGGCCGACAGCACGAAGCCGCCAGCGGTAGCCACGTGGGTCTTGGACATGTACTTGTCGCGCTCGACGACATGGTGCAGGTCCACCAGGTAGCGGCGCGGCATGGCCAGCAGGCCGCCGATCAGGTTGACCTTGGACGGCCGGCCACGCCGCCACATGCGCACCCGGCGCAGGGCGCCGAGCACTGCCAGGCCAAGGGCAGCGAACAGCAGGATAGGTAGAAGGGTGTTCAACATGGGAGGCTCCCACAACAGCTGGATTCTTGCGCCACTCTGAAGGTGGGATTGGCCCCTTGTGGGAGCGGGTTTACCCGCGAATGCGTCAGATCAGACAACTCTGTTGCTTGTGCTGACGCTTTCGCGGGTGAACCCGCTCCCACAGGGACCGCGCCCGGTGGCGACGATTTTTCTCGATCAGAAGTCCTTGCACAGGCGCAAGGCGTCGTAGATCGCCGCATGCACGTTGCGCTGGGCCACGCAGTCGCCGATGCGGTACAGCAGGTAGCCTTCGCCCGGCTGGCTGAGGATCGGCTGTGGCTTGATGGCGAACAGTGCCTCCACGTCGATCTGGCCTTTGTTGCGCGAACCTTCCTTCAGTGCGTAGTACAGCTGCTCGTCAGGACGCACGCCGTTCTCCACCACCACCTGGTCGACCACGCGCTCTTCCTTGGCGCCGGTGTATTCGTTTTCCAGCACCGCCACCAGCTTGTCGCCTTCGCGGTAGACCTTTTCCAGCATCATGTCGCCGGTCATGATCACTTCTTTCGGGTACATGCTGCGGTAGTAGGTCGGGAAGGTAGTACCGCCCATGGCCACGCCCGGCTTGATGTCGTCGGTTACGATCTCGACCTGGCTGCCCTTGTCGGCGATGAAGTCAGCCACCGACATGCCGGTGAACTCGCAGATGGTGTCGTACACCAGCACGTTCTTGCCCGGCGCAACCTTGCCGTCGAGCACGTCCCAGCTGCTGACCACCAGCCCTTCGGCGGCGCCCCAGTGCTCGTTCTGCTCCAGGAAGGAATGCCCACCCACCGCCAGCACGATGATGTCCGGGCGCAGGTCCTGGATGGCAGCCACGTCGGCGGCGGTGCCCAGGCGCAGGTCTACCTTCAGGCGCGCCAGCTCCAGCTGGTACCAGCGGGTGATACCGGCAATCTGGTCGCGCTGCGGGGCCTTGGCGGCGATGGTGATCTGCCCGCCGATCTGCTCCTTCTTCTCGAACAGGGTCACGTCGTGGCCACGTTCGGCAGCCACGCGGGCCGCTTCCATGCCGGCCGGGCCGGCGCCAACCACCACCACCTTGCGCTTGGCACCGGTGGTCTTCTCGATGATGTGCGGCACGCCCATGTATTCACGGGAGGTCGCGGCGTTCTGGATGCACAGTACATCCAGGCCCTGGTACTGGCGGTCGATGCAGTAGTTGGCACCGACGCACTGCTTGATCTGGTCGATCTGGCCCATCTTGATCTTGGCGATCAGGTGCGGGTCAGCCATGTGCGCACGGGTCATGCCGACCATGTCCACGTAGCCGCCTTCGAGGATACGCGTGGCCTGGTTCGGGTCCTTGATGTTCTGCGCGTGCAGCACCGGAACCTTGACCACTTCCTTGATGCCGGCCGCCAGGTGCAGGAACGGCTCCGGCGGGTAGCTCATGTTCGGGATGACGTTGGCCAGGGTGTTGTGGGTGTCGCAACCCGAACCGACCACGCCGATGAAGTCGAGCATGCCAGTGGCGTCGTAGTAGGCAGCGATCTGCTTCATGTCCTCGTGGCTGAGGCCATCGGGGTGGAACTCGTCGCCACAGATACGCATGCCCACGCAGAAGTCGTCACCGACTTCGGCGCGCACGGCCTTCAGTACTTCCAGGCCGAACTTCATGCGGCCTTCGAAGGTACCGCCCCATTCGTCGGTACGCTTGTTGACCCGCGGGCTCCAGAACTGGTCGATCATGTGCTGGTGCACGGCCGACAGTTCCACGCCGTCCAGGCCACCTTCCTTGGCGCGGCGGGCAGCTTGCGCGTAGTTGCCGATCACGCGCCAGATCTCTTCCACCTCGATGGTCTTGCAGGTGGCGCGGTGCACGGGTTCACGGATACCCGACGGCGACATCAGGGTCGGCCAGTTGAAGCCGTCCCAGCGCGAGCGACGGCCCATGTGGGTAATCTGGATCATGATCTTGGCGCCATGCTTGTGCATGGCGTCAGCCAGGTTCTGGAAGTGCGGGATGATGCGGTCGGTCGACAGGTTGACCGACGCCCACCACTCCTGCGGGCTGTCGATGGCCACCACCGACGAGCCGCCGCAGATCGCCAGGCCGATACCGCCCTTGGCCTTCTCTTCGTAGTACTTCACGTAGCGGTCGGTCGTCATGCCGCCGTCAGTGGCGTAGACCTCGGCGTGCGCGGTGCTGAGCACACGGTTGCGGATGGTCAGTTTGCCGATCTGGATCGGCTGGAACATTGCTTCGAATGCCATGACGCTATCTCCGGCTTACAACGGCTTTGTAACGAACAGGCCATCTTCGTGGCCTTCTTCCGACCCGCCATAGACCTGTTCGGCCACGGTGCGGATCGAGCTGCCGCGGGCAGCGAGAATCTGGTCCATGGCGCCGGCGAACCAGCCGGTGAACATGTAGTCGACCTTGCGGCCGCACTTGCCATAGACGTACACGAACGCGGAGTGCTTGAGCTTGACGCTGCAGGTGCCCTTGTCGAGGTCGATGTCCTGGATTTCGAACAGGCCCCAGCCACGCTGGCTCAGGCGCTTCATGTAGTGCTCGAACACCGCCACGCCTTCCAGGCCATGGCACTCGGCTTCTTTTTCACACCAGTGCCAGGCGGACTTGTAGCCGGCCTTGTAGAGGATCTCGGCGTACTTGTCGGCGCCCAGGACTTCTTCGATGCCCATGTGGTTGTTGACGAAGAAATGGCGCGGCACATACAGCATCGGCAAGGCGTCGCTGGTCCAGACACCGGTCTCGCTGTCTACTTCGATTGGCAATTGCGGGGCGATCTTGGCCATGGAAACTCAACTCCATAAAATTTTTTATTGGGATGCCCCGGCGTTGCTGGCAGGGGCTTTCAGGCTTGGAGAGCGGCTTACTCGCCCCACACGTCCTTGAGGACGTTGACCCAGTTCTCACCCATGATCTTGCGCACCACGCGCTCGGAGTGGCCGCGCTTGAGCAAGGTTTCGGTGAGGTTGGGGAATTCGCCCACAGTGCGGATGCCCAGCGGGTTGATGATCTTGCCGAAGTTGGTCAGGCGACGGGCGTAGCCCTTGTCGTGGGTCAGGTACTCGAAGAAGTCCTGGCCGTGGCCCTGGGTGAAGTCGGTACCGATACCGATGGCGTCTTCACCGACGATGTTCATGGTGTACTCGATGGCTTCGGCGTAGTCGTCGATGGTGGAATCGATGCCCTTGGCCAGGAACGGCGCGAACATGGTCACGCCGACGAAACCGCCGTGGTCGGCGATGAACTTCAGCTCTTCGTCCGACTTGTTGCGCGGGTGCTCTTTCAGGCCCGAAGGCAGGCAGTGCGAGTAGCAGACCGGCTTTTTCGACTCGAGGATGACTTCTTCGGAGGTCTTGGAGCCGACGTGGGACAGGTCGCACATGATGCCGACGCGGTTCATTTCGGCAACGATCTCGCGGCCGAAGCCCGACAGGCCGCCGTCACGTTCGTAGCAGCCGGTACCGACCAGGTTCTGGGTGTTGTAGCACATCTGCACGATGCCCACGCCCAGCTGCTTGAACACGTCGACGTAGGCGATCTGGTCTTCGAAGGCGTGGGCGTTCTGGAAGCCGAAGAGGATGCCGGTCTTGCCCAGCTCCTTGGCCTTGCGGATGTCGGCGGTGGTGCGTACCGGCATCACCAGGTCGCTGTTATCGCGGATCAGCTTCTGGCTGGCGGCGATGTTGTCGACGGTAGCCTTGAAGCCTTCCCAGACCGACACCGTGCAGTTGGCCGCAGTCAGCCCGCCTTTGCGCATGTCCTCGAACAGCTCGCGGTTCCATTTGGCAATGATCAGGCCGTCGATGACGATGCTGTCGGCGTGAAGTTCGGCTGGGCTCATCAGGCTGTCCCCTTTTATTGAATGGGTTTGCGCCAAACCTTATTGCCGGCGCTTTGGGGCCAGCATATGCCTGTGCCCAAAGGCGCCCCGATGCAAAAACGACAGGGGGTTTGCCGAAAGCGTCAATGCGCGACATCGCGCCCTCTGGCGCGCCGTCTGGCGATGAGAGACAGTCTCGATAACGACATTTCCGGCCGTTTCATGAACATTTCTTCAGGGAGCTATCGTCTTGTCGGCGGCTGAGCGAGAATCCAGCCGATTCGTCAGCCTTGTTGAGGAGAAAACGGATGAAATCAATGGCATGGCTGGTATTGCTGGCTGTCGTATCGGGCGCCCAGGCCGGCGAGGAAGAAAGCACCCCGTGCGACAACGTCGAGACCGACCAGCAGACATTCGCTTGCGCGGCGTTCAACAAGCAGACGGCCGAGCGTGAACTTAAGTCGGCGTATGACGACCTGATACAGCGCATTCGCGACCAGTACGCCGACGAAGGCGACAAGGCAGACGCCTTGGCCGGGCGGATGGAGGCGGCCGAGAAACTGTGGACGCAACTGCGCGATGCCGACTGCAAGGTCGAAACCTATGCCGAGAAACCGGGCAGCAAGGCGTTCGAAGCAGCGTGGAACACCTGCGTGGCACAACGCAGTGATGACCGCTCGGAGTACCTGCAGTCCATCGGCCAGCAGTAAGGGAGTTCCTCGGCAGGAAAGGCTTTCGGCTTATCTGTCTTGACGATCCGAACCAAAGTGCGTCCCCGGCGCCTCACCCGAGGTGCCGATGATGAACTCGATCGGAAACCAAGACATGACCTCTACTATCAGCAAGACCGACATGAACAGCGCCATTGCCGCCCTGAAGAAAGAAGGCGAAGAACGCGCCGTCATGGTTGCCAACACCGTCTGCATCTTTGCCCCGGATGTACCTGCCAGCGTTGCCGAAGACGTGCTCGATGGCATGCGCTTGATGAACCTGTCGGCAAACAAGAAGTTCGACAAGGAAACCCAGCAGCGCGAGTGGTACAACTTCTACAACGACGGCCTGGGCAAGTTCGGCTGGACGCTGACCGGCGCCGCCCATGTCGAGGAGGCAATCGACAAGGACACCCACACGCTGGCCACCCTGGTGCCGCAGATCGTCACCGTCCAGATCGGCGCCAGCCATCGCCTGAGCCGCTGTGTAAAACGTTCCTTCGAAGTGATCGTGCAAACACCCAAGGCGCAGCAACTGCTCGAAGAAAGCAGCGTGAGCGTTTCGGGCAAATCCAGCACCATCCAGATTTCGGCCTGCGAGATGACACCGCAAGGCCTGCCGATCATGCACATGACCAGCGTTCAGCTGAGCTATGACAAGGCCGAGAAAGCCGCAGGGTCCGCTGGCCGCATCATCGACAAGTCGAATACCCGTGTATACCGGGCCTCGCAACAGGGCTCGTTCAGTGTTCGCCACTTCGACGCCATGCGCGAAGCCGTCAGGATGAAGTTGGCCAGCCAGGCGTTCGACATCCTGGCGCTGGAACTCTGACCTGCACCTGGCGCCGCCCAGCGGCGCCAGGCTCCCCTTCCTACGCCTGCAACGAGGACCACAAGCATGCCCACCAAACCCGCCAACCAACCCTGGGAAGACCTTCATGCCTGCCTGCGCCTGGCGCAACTAGAGGCCAACCAGGCTCACGATCGCCAACAGGATGGCCAGCGTTGGTTCAACCGTTTTCTGCTTGGCCTGGAAAACAGCGGTGTCGAACTGATCGAACGGACAACGAAAAGCATCAACTGCGTACCCACGGATGCTGTGTTTCAAGACGTCTTCAACGGCTGGATTCCAGCGCCCCAGCGTCGCAACCTCAAGCTCGAGCGGGTTGCCAAGGACATACTGGATGGTTTGAAACAACCAGACCTCGCCCTGCTGCGCAGCACTTCGGCCAGCTCGCACCTGCGCATCGAATTTGATCTGGATGACAGCGGCAGCCCGCTGGCGATCGTCTTCAACCTGTGCTGTTCGACCGACCCGGATGCCCCACGTACGCGCCTTGCCCTGCAACTGGACCACATGGGCGCGAAACTCGACGCCCGGGCTTTCGAAGCACGACGAGTACAGGTCGAAAACCGCCTCCAGGCGCTTTCCGACCTCGATCAGTTCTGATCCGGCAGCTGTGGCTTGAGCGCCTGACGTTCTTCACGCGGACAGCGCCCAAAGCGTCTTTTGTACCGGCGGGTGAAGTACGACGGCAGCTCGAAACCACATGCCACGCTGACCTGCGTGATACTCATCTGCGTCTGGCACAGCAGCTGACGCGCCTTGTCCAGACGCAGGTCAAGATAGAAGCCACTGGGCGTATCATTCAGGTACAAGCGAAACAAGCGCTCCAGTTGACGCCTGGTGATCATGGCACGGGCGGCCAGCTCCAATGTGCTCAACGGTGGCTCGGTGTGCTTTTCCATCTCGCCGATCACCTGCACCAGCTTGCGGTTGCTGATGCCATAGCGAGAGGCGATCTGCATCCGCTGATGATCCTGCCGCGGCCGAATACGGCCCAACACGAATTGCTCCGAAACCTGCACCGCCAGCTCGCTGCCATGGGATTGCGCAATCAGGTCGAGCATCAGGTCGATCGAGGCAGTACCGCCCGCACAGGTGATGCGCCGCCGGTCGATTTCGAACAGTTCCTGGGTGGCCTGCAGGCTCGGGTAATTCTCCTTGAACGCCTCCAGCGCCTCCCAGTGCACGGTGGCGCGGTGGCCGTCGAGCAGGCCGGCCTCGGCCAGCACCACCGCGCCGGTATCGATGCCACCCAGAACCACCCCCTCATGATCCAGGCGGCGTAGCGCCTGCTGCAGCGCCGGCCCATAACAGGCCAATGGCTCGAAACCGGCGACGATCAGCAGGATGCCGCCAGGTTCGCCCGCCGCCAGCGCTGCATCGGCGTTCACCGACATGCCATTGCTGGCCTGCACCGCCCCACCGTCCAGGCTCAATACCTGCCAGCGATACAACGGGCCCTTGAAGCGGTTGGCCACCCGCAGTGGTTCCAGGGCACTGATGAAACCCATGGCCGAGAACCCGGGCAACAACAGGAAGTGAATGATTTGCGGCATTGCATGCTCCACGGCAAAGGTGGTCGCCTCCGTGCAAATGTTGGTCGCCAGGGTGCGATTTTCCACCCTGACAGCAGCGTAGCTTCTTCATACGACCCAGAGAGGTCGAACCCCAATAACAATATGCACTGCCGATGGAGAGCCACCATGCACAGCTTGATCCGCCGCAGCCTGTTGACCCTTGCCCTGAGCAGCATCGCCACTTCCCCACTATTCGCCGCCGAGCCTGCGGCCTGCAAGAACGTCCGTCTGGGCGTGGTCAACTGGACCGACGTCATCGCCACCAGCGCCATGGCTCAGGTGCTGCTCGATGGCCTTGGCTACCAGACCAAACAGACCAGCGCCTCGCAGCAGATCATCTTCGCCGGCATCCGCGACAAACGCCTGGACATGTTCCTGGGTTACTGGAACCCGATCATGACCCAGACCATCACCCCGTTCGTCGACGCCAAGCAGGTCAAGGTGCTCGACAAACCCAGCCTGGAAGACGCCCGCGCCACCCTGGCGGTGCCCAAGTACCTGGCCGACAAGGGCCTGAAGACCTTCGCCGACATCCACAAGTTCGAAAAGGAACTGGGCGGGAAAATATACGGCATCGAACCGGGTTCCGGCGCCAACACCCAGATCAAGGCGATGATCGCCAAGAACCAGTTCGGCCTGGGCAAGTTCCAGCTGGTCGAGTCCAGCGAGGCCGGCATGCTCGCCGCCGTCGATCGCGCGGTGCGGCGCAACGAAGCCGTGGTGTTCTTTGGCTGGGCACCGCACCCGATGAACGTGAATATCGACATGGTCTACCTGGGCGACAGCCAGGACGCCCTGGGCCCTGACGAAGGCCGCGCGACAGTGTGGACGGTGACCGCGCCGGACTACGCCGAACGCTGCCCCAACGCCCATCGCCTGCTGGCCAACCTGAACTTCAGCGCCGAGGACGAGAGCCGCATGATGCAGCCGCTGCTCGACCACAAGGATGCGCTGGAATCGGCCCGCCAGTGGCTCAAGGACCACCCCGAGGACAAGGCCCGCTGGCTGGAGGGTGTGACCACCTTCGATGGCAAGCCGGCTGCCGACAACCTCAACCTCACTGCCAACTGACAGGCCCCTTTCGCAGCACAAGGCTGCTCCTACAGGTACAGCGCAAAGGTCAAGGTCTACGCAGACCCTGTGGGAGCGGGCGTGCCCGCGAAAAGGCCACAACGGTTACCACAAGGAACCAAGCCATGAACCACGACGTCATCATCACCTGCGCCCTCACCGGCGCCGGCGACACCGCCTCGAAAAGCCACCTTGTTCCAGTCACCCCCAAGCAGATCGCCGATTCTGCCGTAGAGGCCGCCAAAGCCGGCGCCACCGTGGTCCACTGCCACGTGCGCGACCCGCAAACCGGCCGCTTCAGCCGTGACGTGGCGCTGTATCGCGAAGTCATGGAACGCATCCGCGAAGCCGACGTGGACATCATCGTCAACCTTACCGCGGGCATGGGTGGCGATTTGGAAATCGGCCCGGGTGAAACACCATTGGAATTCGGCCCGGGCACCGACCTGATCGGCCCACTGGAGCGCCTGGCCCACGTCGAAGCGCTGCTGCCGGAAATCTGCACCCTCGACTGCGGCACCCTCAACTTCGGCGACGGTAACTCGATCTACGTCTCCACCCCGGCACAACTGCGCGCCGGCGCCAAGCGCATTACCGAGCTGGGGGTAAAAGCCGAGCTGGAAATCTTCGACACCGGCCACCTGTGGTTCGCCAAGCAGATGATGAAGGAAGGCCTGCTCGACGACCCACTGTTCCAGCTGTGCCTGGGCATCCCGTGGGGCGCGCCGGCCGATACCACCACCATGAAGGCGATGGTCGACAACCTGCCGGCCAACGTCACCTGGGCCGGGTTCGGCATTGGCCGCATGCAGATGCCGATGGCCGCACAGGCGGTGCTACTGGGCGGCAACGTGCGGGTGGGCCTGGAGGACAACCTGTACCTGGACCGTGGCGTGCTGGCCAGCAACGGCCAGTTGGTCGAGCGCGCGGTGGAGATCATTTCGCGCCTTGGCGCCCGTGTACTGACCCCGGCCGAAGGCCGGGAAAAGATGAACCTCAAACGCCGCTGACACTTTCAGGAGCCCAACATGACCTTCATCACCAAGATCAAGACCTTCGCCGCCCTGGGTAGTGGCGTGATCGGCAGCGGCTGGGTCGCGCGCGCCCTGGCCCACGGGCTGGACGTGGTCGCCTGGGACCCGGCGCCAGGCGCCGAGCAGGCGTTGCGCAAGCGCATCGCCAACGCCTGGCCGGCACTGGAAAAGCAAGGCCTGGCACCAGGCGCCTCACAAGACCGCCTGAAGTTCGTCGCCACCATCGAGGAATGCGTCCGCGATGCCGATTTCATCCAGGAAAGCGCCCCTGAACGCCTGGACCTGAAGCTCGACCTGCACGCAAAGATCAGCGCTGCCGCCAAACCCGACGCGATCATCGGTTCCAGCACCTCGGGCCTGCTGCCCAGCGAGTTCTACGAGTCGGCCACCCACCCCGAGCGCTGCGTGGTCGGCCACCCGTTCAACCCGGTGTACCTGCTGCCGCTGGTGGAAATCGTCGGTGGCAACCGCACCGCCCCCGAGGCCATCGAAGCTGCCAGGACCATCTACACCAACCTGGGCATGCGCCCGCTGCACGTACGCAAGGAAGTGCCCGGATTCATCGCCGACCGCCTGCTCGAAGCCCTGTGGCGCGAGGCCCTGCATCTGGTCAACGATGGCGTGGCCAGCACCGGCGAAATCGACGATGCCATCCGCTTCGGCGCCGGTCTGCGCTGGTCGTTCATGGGCACGTTCCTCACCTACACCCTGGCCGGTGGTGACGCAGGCATGCGTCACTTCATGGCTCAGTTCGGCCCGGCGCTGCAGCTGCCGTGGACTTACCTGCCGGCACCAGAGCTGACCGACAAGCTGATCGACGATGTGGTCGAAGGGACCTCCGAGCAACTGGGCGACCGCAGCATCGCCGCGCTGGAGCGCTATCGTGATGACACCCTGTTGGCAGTGCTGGAAGCGGTGAAGACCAGCAAGGCCAAGCACGGTATGGCTTTCGGCGACTGAGGAGACCGCGATGCCCGCACTGATCACCTACCGCACCCCAGTCCAGGAGGACTGGGTCGACTACAACGGGCACCTGCGCGATGCCTTCTACCTGCTGATCTTCAGCTACGCCACCGACGCGCTGATGGAGCGCATCGGCCTGGATGCCGACAGCCGCGGCCAGAGCGGTAACTCGCTGTTCACCCTGGAGGCGCACATCAACTACCTGCACGAAGTGAAGCTGGCCACCGAGGTATGGGTGCAGACGCAGATCATCGGCTTCGACCGCAAGCGCCTGCATGTCTACCACAGCCTGCACCGGGCAGGGTTCGACGAAGCGCTGGCGGCCAGTGAGCAGATGCTGCTGCATGTGGACCTGGGAGGGCCGAAGTCGGCGCCGTTCAGTGAGCGTAGTTTCGGGTTGCTGCAAGGGTTGGTGGATGAGCAGCAGGATGTGCCCCCGGCTGAGTTCGTCGGCCGGGTGATAGCCCTGCCTACGCCAAACTGAGCAGCAACACATAACCTGTGGGAGCGGGCGTGCCCGCGAATGCGATGGTGGATTCACCGCCGCATTCGCGGGCACGCCCGCTCCCACAGGTCATGTATTCAGGCAAAAAAATAACCCCGGAAAGCCGTGAGCATCCGGGGCCAAGAGCGAGCAACATCCACTGTGCACGAACGAGGGTGACCAAACCCTCCGTTGCGGTAGATGGCTTGAGTTTGCGCACTTCCCGGCAGGTGGATTTAGCCGGGAACGACCTGTTCTTAGCCAAAGCAGCCATGGCGCCATTCTGTTGTTGCGGGCATGTCGCCGGCGTCACAGAATCGGTCGTAAATCACAGCAGCACTCTCTTAGCGATAAAAGGGACAACAGCCATGATGCATGCGGATTTGATTGACCAGGACGATCTGGCAGGCCACCTGCGCGCGCGCGGGTTCGAGATTCCGGCCGGCGCTACTGCCGAGCAGGCGTGCGAAGCGGTGGTGCGTGGGCTGACCGAGCCCAATGCACGGGCGCTGAAGGGGATGGTGGAGCAGATGTATACCGGTAGTGCGACGATCCTGCCGGCGGTGCGCCAGGCCATCGACAAACAGCTGTTGCCGGCGTTGGCGCAGTTCAACAAGCGCGGCTGACAGAGTTTTCCTGCACCGGCCTCTTCGCGGGCTTGCCCGCTCCCACAGGGATTGCACAGATTTTCAAACACTGTGCAGCTCCTGTGGGAGCGGGCAAGCCCGCGAAGAGGCCGGCTCCGTTTCAGAGCCTTACACTGGCAAAGGTCGACTCGTTGCGCGCCTGGCTCAGGGCCGCCATCGGCCCGCTGTGCGGCGACAGGGTCATGGCCTGCGGGATCGGCATCATCGCCACCTGCTGCGCAGTGTTGGAGCCCACGCGCTCGTCACGCGGCGGAATGCCGAAATACTCGCGGTAGCATTTGGAGAAGTGCGGGGTAGAAACGAAGCCGCACACCGACGCCACTTCGATGATCGACATCGGCGTCTGCTTCAGCAGCTGCCGGGCGCGGATCAGGCGCAGCTTCAGGTAGTAACGCGACGGCGAACAGTGCAGGTACTTCTGGAACAGGCGTTCGAGCTGCCGGCGCGATACCGACACGTATACCGCCAGTTCATCCAAGTCGATCGGCTCTTCGAGGTTGGCCTCCATCAGCGCGACGATTTCCTGCAGCTTCGGTTGGTTGGTGCCAAGCATGTGCTTGAGCGGCACGCGCTGGTGATCCTGCTCGTTGCGGATGCGCTCGTAGACGAACATTTCGGAAATCGCAGCCGACAGTTCACGGCCATGGTCGCGGCTGATCAGGTGCAGCATCATGTCCAGCGGCGCAGTGCCGCCGGAGCTGGTGAAGCGGTTACGGTCGAGGGTAAACAGGCGGGTGCTCATGTTGACCCGCGGGTAGGCCTCCTGCATGGCCGCCAGGCATTCCCAGTGCACGCTGCAATCGAAACCATCCAGCAGCCCGGCACAGGCCAAGGCCCAGCTACCGGTACATACCGCGCCCAGACGGCGCGACTGACGGGCCTGGGTTTGCAACCAGGTGACATGCTCGCGGGTAACGCTGCGCTGGATGCCCACGCCGCCACAGACAATCACGGTATCGATGGGGGGCGCACTGTGCATGGCGGCGTCAGGGGTTATCTGCAAGCCATCGCTGGCCCACACCTGTCCACCATCGGCGGTGAGGGTGTGCCAGCGGTACAGCTCGCGGCCGGACAGCTGGTTGGCCATGCGCAGCGGCTCGACGGCCGATGCCAGGGAAATGAGGGTGAAATTGTCCAGTAGGAGAAACCCGATGGACTGGGGGGCTGTGCGGTTCTGGGTTGGGTTCCCGGAGGTGTACGACGTCATCGCGATTTCTCCTCACACAAATGCAGGGTGTGCCTCAGGCGAGCACTGATTTCTTGTTATGTATGGCCCCGGTTCATGTGCAGGGGCCTTGGTGCCAATCTCAACGCAAACGCCGTGCCTGAAATTGAACGGCTATCCAAAAAAACCTGAAAACGACGCCTTTGTCAGGCAAATCAGGTGCTTTGATCGAGTTGGCCAATCTTCGTGGAACTGGCGAGCTAGGCGCTGTGCGTGTAACGGCTGAGCAATTTGGTGACATGCGCAGTGTAGGATGCCCAGAAACGACACTCTTGAGTGTCACCGACAACGCCCACACTGATAACGACACCCGACGATCGGTATGCGTCGTACTGCACCATAAGGGGGCATTGGCTTCCGTACTGCACCTGTTTCAATCTCAAGGGCCCCTTCGCGGGCACGCCCGCTCCCACAGGGATTGCACAGTTCCTGTGGGAGCGGGCGTGCCCGCGAAGAGGCCCTTGAGGTCAGATCAAGCTATCAGCACTCGATCGCGCTGACTGCCAAACCACCGCGCGAGGTCTCTTTGTACTTGTCGTGCATGTCGGCCCCGGTATCGCGCATGGTGCGGATCACCTGGTCGAGGGAAATGAAGTGCTCGCCATCACCCCGCAGGGCCATCTGCACCGCGTTGATGGCCTTTACCGCGGCAATCGCGTTGCGCTCGATGCACGGCACCTGCACCAACCCGCCGACCGGGTCGCAGGTCAGGCCCAGGTTGTGCTCCAGGGCGATCTCGGCAGCGTTCTCCACCTGTGGCGGGGTCGCACCCAGCACTTCGGCAAGGCCCGCCGCGGCCATGGCGCAAGCCGAACCGACTTCACCCTGGCAACCCACTTCGGCACCCGAGATCGACGCGTTCTTCTTGCACAGGATGCCCACCGCGGCAGCACCGAGGAAGAAATCGACCACGCTGGACTCGTCCACCGCATCGCTGAAGCGCATGTAGTAGTGCAACACCGCCGGGATGATGCCCGCCGCACCGTTGGTCGGCGCGGTAACCATGCGCCCGCCAGCGGCGTTCTCTTCGTTGACCGCCAGGGCGAACAGGTTGACCCACTCCATGGCGCTCATGGTCGAGCCGATCACGTTGGGCTTGCCGATTTCCTGCAGGCTGCGGTGCAGCTTTGCGGCGCGGCGGCGCACGTTCAACCCGCCGGGCAGCGTGCCTTCGTACTTCAGGCCGTTGTTGACGCATTCCTGCATGGCTTCCCAGAGCTTGTGCAGGCCGGCGCGGATCTCTTCTTCGCTGCGCCAGACCTTCTCGTTGGCCATCATCAATTGCGACACGCTGAGGTCGTTTTGCTTGCACAGGCGCAGCAGTTCGGCGGCGCTGTTGAAGTCGTACGGCAGCACCGTCTGGTCAGCATCCAGCACGCCGCTGGCGGCCTGGGCGGCATCGACCACGAAGCCGCCACCCACCGAGTAGTAGGTGTCGCGGTGCAGCTCGCCCTGCTCGCCTTCGGCAATCAGGGTCATCGCGTTGGGGTGGTACGGCAGGTTCTCGTCCAGTAGCAGCATGTCGCGGGCCCAGACGAATTCGATGGGCAGGCGGCTGTCCAGCTGCAGGGTGTTGGTTTCGCGCAGGTCGGCGATACGCGGTGCGATCTGGGTCGGGTCGATGGCGTCAGGCCATTCACCCATCAGGCCCATGATGGTGGCATTGTCGGTGCCATGCCCCACACCCGTGGCTGATAGCGAGCCATACAGGCGCACTTCGATCCGCTTCACACGTTCCAGCTCGCCGCGTTCGCGCAGGCCCTGGACGAACAGGGCGCCAGCACGCATGGGGCCGACGGTGTGGGAGCTGGAGGGCCCGACACCGATCTTGAACAGGTCGAACACGCTGATGGCCATTGTCGAATCACCTCTTGCTGGGCTTGTCTCTGCGCGCCATGCGCAGGGCGGGGCAGCTGCTAGGCTGAAGCAGCGGGCCGCCTTGAATGCACGCATCATCGGGCTTTTACCAACCCCCTCGCCGTCTGCAACCGACGTACTTTTGTCCAGCAGCGCCGCGCTGTTTTTTACCGGGGAGCTGCCCTCGCCACGCCGCTTTCCAGCGGCCTGGTGACGTAAAAATGCGGCTGAGGGGGTGGAAAAATCCATAAGCGACATCGCCCATACTGGATACGACCCGTTCCGTACTGGTTACGACCCCACCAGTAGGCGATTGCCCAGCGCTGGAGGATTATCGAAAGCGACTCGTAAAGCACGGCCACGCATCCTGCCCTCTGCAGGCCTGGTCGACCGGACCCTGAGAAAGCCCGGCGACCCACGCGAACCCGAAGACAAAATCACAGGAGTCCATCCATGAAAGGTTCACCCTCGCTGTTGCTGGTTGCGTTGCTGTCCGCGCCTTTGCTGGCCCAGGCCGCCGAACCCGAGCAATGCCAGACGGTACGGTTCTCGGATGTCGGCTGGACCGACATCACGGTAACCACCGCGACCACCAGCGTTGTGCTCGAAGCACTGGGTTACAAGACCCACACCACCATGATCTCGGTACCGGTGACCTACAAGTCGCTGGCCACCGGCAAGGACCTGGACGTGTTTCTCGGCAACTGGATGCCGACCATGGAGAACGACATCAAGCAGTACCGCGACGCCGGTACTGTAGAAACAGTGCGCGCCAACCTGGAAAACGCCAAGTACACCCTGGCCGTGCCCCAGGCGCTGTATGACAAGGGTCTGAAGGATTTCAGCGACATTCCCAAGTTCAAGAAAGAACTCGACAGCAAGATCTACGGCATCGAGCCCGGCAACGATGGCAACCGCACCATCCAGAGCATGATCGACAAGAACGCCTTCGGCCTGAAGGACGCCGGCTTCAAGATCGTCCAGTCCAGCGAGGCCGGCATGCTGTCGCAGGTCGACCGCGCGCAGAAACGCGGCGATGCGCTGGTGTTCCTCGGCTGGGAACCGCACCCGATGAACACTCGCTTCAAGATGCAGTACCTGACCGGCGGGGACGAGTTCTTCGGCCCCGACTTCGGCAAGGCGACCGTATTGACCAACACCCGCAAGGGTTATGTGCAGGAATGCAGCAACGTTGGCCAGCTGTTGAAGAACCTGTCGTTCGAGCTCAAGGATGAAAGCACCATGATGGGCTATGTCCTGGACGACAAGATGAAACCCGAGGCGGCGGCCAAGAAGTGGCTCAAGGACAACCCTGGCAAACTGGATGCCTGGCTGGCCGGCGTAACCACCGTGGATGGCAAACCCGGCCTTGAGGCGGCCAAGGCCAAGCTGACGCAATAACGAAATACGCAATAGCGCTACCTCGGGGCAGGCCCGTGCCTGCCCCGGGTTGATTTCAATCTATGCAGGTGGAAGCTCGCTATCATGCTTATCGATCAGAAAATACCCCTGGGCCAGTACATCGCGTCGTTCGTCGAGTGGCTGACCCAGAACGGCGCGAATTACTTCGACGCCATCGCGCAAGGCCTGGAGTTCATGATCCATGGCGTCACCAGTGCCCTGACTTTCTTCAATCCGTTCGTGCTCATCGCTCTGTTCGCCGCCTTGGCGCATTTCATCCAGCGCAAGTGGGCGCTGACCGCATTCGTTGCCCTGTCGTTCCTGCTGATCCTCAACCTGGGTTACTGGCAGGAAACCATGGAAACCCTGGCGCAGGTCACCTTCGCCACAGTGGTTTGCGTGGCCATCGGCGTGCCACTGGGCATCGTCGCCGCGCACAAACCGATGTTCTATACCGCCATGCGCCCGGTACTCGACCTGATGCAGACGGTACCTACCTTCGTCTACCTGATCCCCACCCTGACCCTGTTCGGCCTGGGTGTCGTGCCGGGGCTGATCTCGACGGTGGTGTTCGCCATCGCCGCGCCGATCCGTCTCACCTACCTGGGCATCTGCGACGTCCCGCAGGAGCTGATGGACGCCGGCAAGGCCTTTGGCTGCTCGCGGCGCCAGCTGCTCACCCGTATCGAACTGCCGCACGCGATGCCAAGCATCGCCGCCGGCGTTACCCAGTGCATCATGCTGTCGCTGTCGATGGTGGTGATTGCCGCCCTGGTCGGCGCTGACGGCCTGGGCAAACCTGTGGTCAACGCACTGAACACCGCCGATATTTCCCTGGGCTTCGAAGCGGGCCTGGCGATCGTGCTGCTGGCGATCATGCTCGACCGTATCTGCAAGCAACCGGACCTGCCGGTAAGGGGTGAAGCATGAGCATCATTCGTTTCGAAGACGTCGACGTCATCTTCTCCAACAAGCCGCGCGAAGCGCTGGCCCTGCTCGACCAGGGCCAGACCCGCGAGCAGATCCTCAAGCAGACCGGCCTGGTGGTGGGTGTCGAAAAAGCCAACCTGGATATCCAGAAGGGCGAGATCTGCGTGCTGATGGGCCTGTCCGGTTCTGGCAAGTCGAGCTTGCTGCGCTGCATCAACGGCCTGAACACCGTCAGCCGCGGCAAGCTGTTCGTCGAGCACGAAGGCAAGCACATCGACATTGCCCACTGCACCCCCGCCGAGCTGAAGATGATGCGCACCAAGCGCATTGCGATGGTGTTCCAGAAATTCGCCCTGATGCCCTGGCTGACGGTGCGCGAGAACATCAGCTTTGGCCTGGAAATGCAGGGCCGTCCCGAGAAGGAACGGCGCAAGCTGGTCGACGAGAAGCTCGAGCTGGTGGGCCTGACCCAGTGGCGCAACAAGAAGCCGGACGAACTGTCTGGCGGCATGCAGCAGCGCGTGGGCCTGGCCCGGGCGCTGGCGATGGATGCCGACATCCTGCTGATGGACGAACCGTTCTCGGCACTGGACCCGCTGATCCGCCAGGGCCTGCAAGACGAGTTGCTTGGCCTGCAGGCCAAGCTGAGCAAGACCATCGTGTTCGTCAGCCATGACCTGGACGAAGCGCTGAAGCTGGGTAGCCGCATCGCCATCATGAAGGACGGGCGGATCATCCAGTACAGCAAGCCGGAAGAGATCGTGCTCAACCCGGCCGACGAGTATGTGCGTACCTTTGTCGCCCACACCAACCCGCTGAACGTGCTGTGCGGGCGCAGCCTGATGCGCAGCCTGGACAACTGCAAGCGGGTGAATGGTTCGGTGTGCCTGGACCCGGGTGGCGATTCGTGGCTGGACCTGGGCGAAGGCAACTCGATCAAGCGCGCACGCCAGGGGCAGAACGGGCTGGAGATGCAGAACTGGGCGCCGGGGCAGGATGTGGAGCTGCTGGGCCGCCGCCCAACGTTGGTCAATGCCGATATCGGCATGCGCGAGGCGCTGCAGATTCGTTATCAGACCGGCAACAAGCTGGTGTTGCAGGATAACGACAAGGTGGTGGGGATTCTTGGGGATACCGAGCTGTATCACGCATTGCTCGGCAAGAATCACGGTTGATGCCATTGGGGCCGCGTTGCGGCCCATCGCCGGCAAGCCAGCTCCCACAGTGGCAGCGCAGGCCCTGAGCCTTGTGCGGTCCCTGGACTGCCCCCAAGAAGTTGGACACCAATCCAACCCGTGGGGGATCTATGGGTAAATACACAGAGCAGTTCAAGCTCACGGCTATCACCGCTTACCTAGAGGGCAGCCGGGGCTTTCGCAAGGTGGCACAACACTTTGGCATCGATTTCAGCCTGCTTCGGCGCTGGGTTGCTGGCTACCAAGTCGATGCCAGCCTCAGCCCTCGCTCGCATGGTCGCCGCTACACCGAGGAATTCAAGCGGCGGGTGCTCAAGTACATGCTTGAGCATCGCCTGTCCCTGCGCCAAACAG
>NZ_NEJY01000014.1:0-175255 GCF_002113255.1 Pseudomonas sp. B14(2017) | reverse complement strand
GGAAACGGGCTAGCAGGCAGGCATCAGATGCATCAGTTTTGGCACGCCCGCCAATCCCTTTTCGGTAGTTGCTGAGTTGGTACCCATCAACGACATAGACTGCAAAACCCTTTTCGTAAGCCATCTCCACCAGGTCCAGGTGATAAACGTTGGTGGCTTCAACACAGATAGCCGTATTGGCTGGCTGAAGTGCCAGCCACTTGCGGATCTCAGGCTTTGTATTTTTCAACGAGTGTTGTTGAGCGGTTTCCTCGCAATAGCTGACCAGTTCGACCTTGGCGACATCGACGCCAATGATGAACTTCTCTACTCGCATTGCCATCGCCTGAACTCCCACGGTATGGTTTTTGGGCTCGGAGGGGTTTCACCAAGAGGCGCTGGCTTGCTTCTATCGTCGCTTGCAAACGATGCATTCTTTATCGGCGCTTTGGTGAAGGGGTGGGGCGAGTTCTCCCACGGTCTGTACTGCTGTGAACAGTCAGATTCGGCTTTTTCGTCCCACCACCCCTTCGAGTATCACCATACAAGCGGCCTTGCGTCGCGATTGGGCTGCAAAGCAGCCCCCAAGCCGACAGCCGATCGTTGAGCGACCCACGGCACTTGCCAGGCATACTGGTCTGTATGTATAACCAGTATCCATTCCAGCCGCCTGACCCCAGCCAGTGATCGCCCATTCCGTCGACGACCCGTTCTACTACCTGCACAATTTCCGCCAGGTGCTGCTGTGGGTCGAACAGCGCTACGAAGACCTGCTCGACGATCAGGAACTCGCTTTCATCCGCACCTTCGGCCAACTGGACGCCCCGGCACAGGCCCTGATGGTGCGCATGGTCATGCGCAAGGGCGAGCTGTTTCGCAGCGATCGGCTCGACTATGCCGAAATCGGCGATACCTGGCAGGCCCTGCAGCCGCTGCTGGCCCTCGGCTGGGTAAGGGAGCCCGCGCAACTGGAACTGCAGCAACTGTTCGCCCTGCTGCGCAAGGACGAACTTGCCCGTTGTTTTGCCCCGCAGCTGAGCCGCCCGCGCGCTGCCAAGCATGACCTGCTTGCACAACTGCAACCCCTGGGCCTGCAAGCCCGTTCATTGGCCGAGTGGTTTCCGGACAGCGGCGTGCGCATCCTCCAGTGGTGCCTGCAACCCTCGTGCGACCGCATGCGCCTGCTGTTCTTCGGCAACCTGTACCAGGACTGGTCGGACTTCGTCCTCGCCGACCTCGGGTTGTTGCGCTACGAACAGGTGCCGTTCAGCACCGATTCGCGTGCCCTGCAGCAACGCGCCGAAGTCGACCTGGCCATGGCCTTGCACCAGTGCACCGAGCGCCTGGAGCAGGGCGACGACCCGCTGTCGATCCTGGCAGCCATGCAGGGCCTGCACAGCGACAACCCATGGCTGGCCCGGCGCCATGCGCGCCTGCAATTCGCCCTGGGCCAGCAATGCGAGCGCCTGGGCGACTGGGCGCAGGCCATGGCTGTGTACACGCAGTGCAGCCATGCCCAGGCGCGCATCCGCCAGGTGCGGGTGCTGGAGCGCAGCGAACAGTGGCCCCAGGCCCATGCACTGGCGCTGCAACTGGCGGCGGCGCCGGCCAACGCCCTCGAAGTGCAGGCGCTGGAACGCATGTTGCCACGCCTGGCACGCAAGCTCGGTGGCCCGCCACAGCGGCGCCAGCGTGTCGCGCCGCTGGAGCTGATCGAGCTGGAGCTGCCCCGGGAACAGGCAGCGCTGGGTGTCGAGGAGGCGGTACGCCAGCACCTGGCCGAAGCCGGTGGGCCGGTGCATTACGTGGAGAACACACTGTTCAACAGCCTGTTCGGCCTGCTGTGCTGGGAGGCGATCTTCGCCCCGGTGCCTGGCGCGTTCTTCAACCCGTTCCAGGCCGCCCCGCAGGACCTGCACGACAGCGACTTCCAGCAACGCCGCAGTGCCTTGTTCGAACGTTGCCTGGGGCGGCTGGACGATGGCAGCCATCACCGGGCGATTCTCGACTGTTACGCCGCCAAGCAAGGGCTGCAGTCGCCGTTCGTGTTCTGGTCCGTGCTCAGTGAAGCATTGCTTGAGCAAGCCTTGGCCTGCCTGCCGGCGGCCCATTTGAAACAGTGCTTCCTGCGCCTGCTGCAGGACATCCGCAACAATCGCGCCGGCATGCCCGACCTGATCCAGTTCTGGCCCGAACAAGGTCGCTACCGCATGGTCGAGGTCAAGGGCCCTGGCGACCGCCTGCAGGACAACCAGCTGCGCTGGCTGGAGTTCTGCCGGGCCCACGGCCTGCCTGTCGCGGTGTGCCACGTGCGCTGGAGCGAAACACCGTGAGCTACAGCGTGGCGGTACGCGCCTTGTGTGAATTCAGCGCCAAGGTCGGCGACCTGGATCTGCGCTTCACGCCATCACCCACCGCCCAGGAGGGGATCGAGGGGCATCGGCGGGTGGTGGCGCGACGCGCTGCGGGCTACGAGTCGGAAATTGCCCTCGAAGGCCAGTTCGATACCCTGAAAGTGCGTGGCCGCGCCGACGGTTACGACCCCGTCTGCAACCGCCTGGAAGAGATCAAGACCCACCGTGGCGACCTGTCGCGCCAACCGGCCAACCATCGTCAGTTGCACTGGGCGCAGGCCAAGGTCTACGGCTGGTTGATGTGCCAGGCACGGCAACTGCCGACCATCGAGGTAGCGCTGGTTTACCTGGACGTGGATAGCGATGGCCAGACGCTGATCAGTGAACACTGCACGGCTGACGAACTGCAGGCCTTCTTCGAAACCCAGTGCCAACGCTTTCTGGCTTGGGCACAAGGGCAGGAGCAGCGCCTGGCCGAGCGTAACCGGGGCCTGCAAGCACTGGGCTTCCCCTATCCGGCGTTCCGCCAGGGCCAGCGACAACTGGCGGAAACCCTGTACAAGGCCGTGAGTACCGGCCGTTGCCTGATGGCCCAGGCCAGCACCGGAATTGGCAAGACCCTCGGTACCTTGTTCCCTCTGCTCAAGGCCATGGTGCCGCAGCAGCTGGACAAGCTGTTCTTTCTCACCGCCAAGACCCCGGGCCGGGCCCTGGCCCTGGATGCCATGCGCCAGATCACCGATGCCACGCCGCAGCCGGCCTTGCGCACGCTGGAGCTGATCGCCCGCGACAAAGCCTGCGAGCACCCCGACAAGACCTGCCATGGCGAATCCTGCCCCTTGGCCGCAGGCTTCTACGACCGCCTGCCGGCCGCGCGGCAGGCAGCGGCAGCGTTGCCCTTGCTCGACCGCGCTCAGCTGCGCGAAGTGGCCCTGGCGCATCAGGTATGCCCGTATTACCTGGGCCAGGAGATGGCGCGCTGGGTAGACGTGCTGGTGGCGGACTACAACTACTACTTCGATGCCCATGCCTTGTTGTTCGGCCTGACCCAGGCCAACCAGTGGCGGGTCGCGGTGCTGGTGGACGAGGCGCACAACCTGGTCGAGCGCGGGCGCGGCATGTACAGCGCCAGCCTCGACCAGGGCCAGTTGCAGGCCCTGCGCCAGAGCAAACCGCCCGGGCTGGTCAGTGCGCTGGACCGGTTGAACCGGCAGTGGAACGCCCTCTACAAGGAGCAGCGTGCCCCGTACCAGGCCAGCGAGTCGCTGCCAGAGGCCTTGCTGCGTGCCCTGCAGCAATGCATCGGGCTGATCCAGGAACAAATGAACCAGACGCCTGCGCAAATGGACCCGCAGGTGCTGCAGTTCTTCTACCAGGCGTTGCAGTTCAGCCGGGTTGCCGAGCTGTTCGACGAGCACTTCCTGTTCGACATCAGCCAGCGCCAGGGCCCGCGCAAGCGGCGGCTGGCCACCCTGTGCCTGCGCAATGTCACCCCGGCGCGCCTGTTGGGCCCACGCATGCAGGCGGCGCGCAGCGTGACGCTGTTTTCCGCCACCCTGAGCCCACGGCACTTCTACAGCGACCTGCTGGGCATGCCGGCCGATACCGCCTGGCTGGAAGTGGCCGCGCCGTTTCGCGCCGAACAGCTGGAAGTGCGTATCGCCAGCCAGGTATCCACCCGTTACCAGCAACGCCAGGCTTCGCTGGCGCCGATCGTCGAGCTGATCGCACGGCAGTTTGAGCGCATGCCGGGCAACTACCTGGCGTTCTTCAGCAGTTTCGAGTACCTGCAACAGGTGGCCGGGCTGCTGGCCGAGCGGCATGCACAGATACCCATGTGGGCCCAGGAGCCGGGCATGGACGAAGCGGCCCGCCAGGGCTTTCTCGACCGTTTTGTGGCGGATGGCCGCGGGGTGGGTTTTGCGGTGCTGGGTGGTGCATTCGGGGAGGGGGTGGACTTGCCGGGCACACGGCTGATCGGCGCGTTTGTCGCCACCCTCGGGCTACCCCAGGTCAACCCAGTGAACGAGCAGTTCAAGCAGCGCCTGGGGCGGCAGTTTGGTGCGGGGTTCGATTACGCCTATCTCTACCCGGGCGTGCGCAAGGTCATCCAGGCGGCAGGCCGGGTCATCCGGGGCGACCAGGACCGTGGCGTTCTGGTCTTGATCGACGAGCGCTTCGCCGAACCCCGGGTGCAGCAGATGTTCCCGGGGTGGTGGCCAGCGCCGGGAGGTTAACGCGGCCCCGGCAATTTGTGCGTCTGCGCTGAAACCTTGGGGCTGCTTCGCAGCCCATCGCCGGCAAGCCGGCTCCCACAGGTACTGCACAATGCTTGAGGTCGATGCAGTCGAGGTGGGAGCTGGCTTGCCGGCGATGGGCCGCAAAGCGGCCCCAATCTGGGCATCAAGGCTAGCCCGGCATACCGTCAGCCCGTGGCCGCAGCAGGATGGGCAGGTAGTGACGCAGGAACAGCAGCAGCGCCAGGCTCCAGCACACTACCGAAAGGCTCACCCCCAGCGGCGTGAACAGCGGCAGCACCACCCGCGCCAGCGTCGCCAGTTGTATCAAGGCAAAGGCCCAGGCAATGCTGGTCGGCACCTGCAGCAGCCTGCCGGTGTGGCCCAGGCTGACCCGTGCCATCATCGCCAGGATCAAGCCGCTCATGGCGCCCACGGTCAGGGCGTGGGTCACCAGGCTCGGGCCCAGTGCCACCCCGGCATGCCACAGCGCCATGCCCAGGCAGGCAATGGCAATCCAGGCATAGGCCAGGTGCAGCGACCACAGCAGGGGCACCCGCCACAAGCCGCGGTCATGCCACAAGGCCAGGCGGGCCGTATGCAGGCCGAACAAGGCGCCGAACAGCACGGCCAGGCCGATACGTGGCGTATCGGCCAAGCCCGAGGCGAAGGCCAGCGGTACCGCCACGCTCAGCAGCAGGCAGGCCCGGTCCAGCCAGGGGCGGGCAGGGGACGGGGCCATGTTGCCCAGGCCGCGCCGGGTGAAGAACGGGATCACCCGCCCGCCAAGCACGCTCATCATCGCGGCCACCAGCCACAACCCGGCAAACACCCCGCGGCGCTGCCACAGTTCGTCCTGGCGCAGCCAGCCGACCAGGGTCAGCCACTGGCAGGCGGCGATCAACAGCACCAGGCCGAGGATCGGGTAGTTGTTACGCAAGCGCCGTTGCACGATCGGCCGTGCCAGGGCCAGTGCCACCAGTGGCAGAAAGCTGCCCTCGATCACAACCAGCAAGCTGCCCGGTAATGGCAGGAACCAGCTCGCCCGGCCCAGCAGCCAAAGCAGGAACAAACCCTGCAGCGCACGCCCGCTCAAGCCTGGGGTGCCGCTCCAGTTCTGCACGGCAGTCAGCAGGAAACCGGCGATGATGGCGGCAGCAAAGCCATAGAGCATCTCGTGGCGGTGCCAGGCAAGCATGCCGCCGGGGGGCGTTGGCTCCAGCACTCCGGCCAGTACACCGGCCCACAACAGCAAGGCGAGCAGCGCAAACAAACTGCCACCCAGGAAGAATGGGCGGAAACCCAGGCCCCAGACGGCCTGGCGTGGGCGTGAAGCGATCGGCTGCACAAGCATGGGCGGACCTTCGTTCGTTCAGTAGGCTCAATTGGGGTAAGATCACGATCCGTGCCAGCTCCGAACCCCTTGTATATCAAGGTGATGGCACCTCTCCGGGTCCGAATGACATGCGTTTTCTGCTGTTATTTGGACCTGCTTGTATGTCGTATTGACTTGCTTCAGGGGCTGGCCGGTTCGCCGCTGGCCAACGCTTCGCTACAGGATTCACGTTTTGTCCGACCTCTCGAAAAATCCGCTGCTGCAGTACATGGCCCGCCTGGCCCCATCCAGCCAGCAAACCATGCGCTACATCCTTCAGGACGCTGCCGACCGGCTGGGGTTTGTCGACTGCAATATCGTCGATGTGCCCTGGCATCGGCTCGAGCCCGGCCATGTGATCGCCCTGGTGGCGGCGCTACGTACCGACGGTTACGCACCCAACAGCTCGTCGCTGTACGTCAACGCCATCCGCGGTGTGATGAACGAAGCCTGGCGCCAGGGCCTGATCGATCACGAGCAGTTGTTGCGCATCCGCGAGGTCAAGCCGGCCACCGGCAGCCGCCTGCCGCCGGGGCGCAACCTGCGCCGCAGCCTGATTCGCGAGCTGATGGATGTGTGCGCGGCCGACCCACGGCCGCAGGGTGTGCGCGACGCGGCGATCATCGCCTTGCTGTACGGCACCGGCATGCGCAAGTCGGAGTCGGTGGACATCGACCTGGACCAGGTCGACTTCGAGGCGCGCAGCCTGCAGGTGCTGGGCAAGGGCAACCGCCAGCTGATCAAGTACGCACCGCCATGGTCGTTCGAGAAGTTGCAGGCGTGGCTGGACCTGCGCCGCCAGGACTTGCCGGCAGGGGCCGAAGACGACCCGTTCCTGTTCAACCGCATCCGCCGTGGCAGCCATATCACCCGGGCGCGCATCACCAAGCATGCCATTTACTACATCGCCCGCCAGCGTGGGGCGCAGGTGGGCGTGAAGATCATGCCGCACGACTTCCGCCGGGCGTTCATCACCCGGGTGATCGAAGAGCACGACCTGTCCATTGCGCAGAAGCTGGCGCATCACGCCAATATCCAGACCACCGCCATCTATGACCGGCGTGATGACAACGAACGCCGGCGTGCGGTGGACCGCTTCGATTACTGAGTTTCGTCACACTTGGGGCTGCTGTGCAGCCCATCGCCGGCAAGCCAGCTCCCACGCCGACCGCGCTGACCTCAAGCCATGCGCGATCCCTGTGGGAGCTGGCTTGCCGGCGATGGGCCGCGTAGCGGCCCCAGCATTCTCTCAGTCCAGCACCTAAACAGGGCCTGAGTGCGCCCCCACTTTGTGCGCCATCCCCCTGTATGCCCGATGCCAGAGCGGCTTGGGCAAAAGTTTCATCTTTGTTCACCTGCGGAGTTGGCCCGCAACCTGCTATATCCAGCCTGCGAATTTGATCGAGTGGTCAGGCCGCGCGCGCCGTAGCCGTGCGTGCCTGCCCCTCTAAACGGCCAGCAGGCCACGGATTTCAGGGGCCGCAGGATGTCGCTCGCGGAGCAGATCGAACAACAACACGACGATGCCGGCTGGAGCGCTCACCTGCAGTTGCGTTTCGTCAGGCGTGACGAGGTGACCCGCCTTGGTGCGTGGCGGCATTTCGGACCTCTTTTGGTGCAGCGACCGTTCTATCCGGAAGGTGCACCGTGCCATGTCTACGTGCTGCACCCACCCGGTGGGATCGTCGCCGGCGACCGCCTGGAGCTGGATATCCAGCTGGAGCCGGGTAGCCACGCGCTGCTGACCATGCCCGGCGCCAGCAAGTTCTACCGCAGCATCGGCCCGACCGCGCGGCTGGCCCAGCGCTTTCATCTGGCCGCCGGCAGCACCCTGGAGTGGCTGCCGCAGGACAGCATCTTCTTCTCCGGCGCCCGCGCCAGCCTCGCCAGCCGTTTCACCCTCGAACCGGGGGCGCGCCTGCTGGCCTGGGAAACCCTGTGCCTGGGGCGCCCGGTGATGAACGAGCGTTTCGAGCAGGGTGCCCTCGACAGCCGCCTGCACATCGAACTGCCTGACGAAGTGGGCCTGCACGAGCGCCTGCGCGTCGAAGGCGGGCGCCTGGACAAGCTTGGCGGGCATCCGTTGCTGGCCACCTTCTGCGCCGCACCCGCCGACCAGGCCGTGCTGGATCTGGTGCGCCCGGTGCTCGACGAGATGGCCAACCCGGCCGGCGCGACCCTGCTTGGGTCGTTGCTGGTGATTCGCGTGCTCGACCATGACAACCAACACCTGCAACGCACCCTGCAACGCCTGTGGCATGTGCTGCGCCCGGCCGTCCTCGGCCTGCCGGCCTGCCCGCCGCGTATCTGGGCCACCTGAGAGAGCGCCATGGAGCTGACCCCGAGAGAGAAAGACAAACTGCTGCTGTTCACCGCCGCGTTGCTGGCGGAGCGGCGCCTGGCCCGTGGCCTGAAGCTCAACTACCCGGAAGCGGTGGCGCTGATCAGTGCCGCCGTGCTCGAAGGCGCCCGTGATGGCCGCACCGTCGCCGAGCTGATGAGCCTGGGGCGCGAAGTATTGAGCCGCGAGCAGGTGATGCCTGGCATTGCCGAAATGCTCCACGACGTGCAGGTCGAAGCGACCTTCCCGGATGGCACCAAGCTGGTGACCGTGCATGACCCCATCGTCTGAAACTGCCAAGGAGCCCCGCATGATCCCAGGTGAAATCCAGGTCGCCGCCGGCGACATCGAGCTGAACAGCGGCCGCGCGACGGTCAGCGTCAGCGTGGCCAACCATGGCGACCGGCCGGTGCAGGTCGGCTCGCACTACCACTTCTACGAAGTCAACGAGGCGCTGGTGTTCGAGCGCGCGCCGACGCAGGGCTTTCGCCTGGACATTCCCGCCGGTACCGCCGTGCGTTTCGAGCCCGGCCAGGCGCGTACCGTGCAACTGGTGGCCTACGCCGGCAAGCGCGAGGTCCATGGCTTCCAGGGCAAGGTGATGGGCGCGCTGGAGGGCAGGGCATGAGCCGCATTTCCCGCCAGGCCTATGCCGACATGTTCGGCCCCACGGTAGGCGACCGCGTACGCCTGGCCGACACCGCGCTGTGGGTCGAGGTGGAGCGCGACTTCACCATCTATGGCGAAGAGGTGAAGTTCGGTGGCGGCAAGGTCATCCGCGATGGCATGGGGCAGGGCCAGATGCTGGCCGCCGAAGCCATGGACTTGGTACTGACCAATGCCCTGATCATCGACCACTGGGGTATCGTCAAGGCCGATATCGGCATCAAGCACGGGCGTATCGCGGTGATCGGCAAGGCTGGCAACCCTGATGTGCAGCCGGGCGTGAACGTGCCCGTGGGCCCCGGCACCGAGGTGATCGCGGCCGAGGGCAAGATCGTCACCGCCGGTGGCGTCGACTCGCACATCCACTTCATCTGCCCGCAGCAGGTGGACGAGGCGCTGAACAGCGGTGTCACCACCTTCATCGGCGGCGGCACCGGGCCGGCCACCGGCACCAACGCCACCACCTGCACGCCCGGCCCCTGGTACCTGGCGCGCATGCTCCAGGCCGCCGACAGCCTGCCGATCAACATCGGCTTGCTGGGCAAAGGCAACGCCTCGCGGCCGGAAGCACTGCGCGAGCAGATCGCGGCCGGCGCCGTGGGCCTCAAGCTCCACGAAGACTGGGGTTCGACACCAGCAGCCATCGACTGCTGCCTGGGCGTGGCCGAGGAAATGGACATCCAGGTGGCGATCCACACCGACACCCTCAATGAGTCCGGCTGCATCGAAGACACCCTGGCGGCCATCGGCGACCGTACCATTCACACCTTCCACACCGAGGGTGCTGGTGGCGGCCACGCCCCGGACATCATCCGCGCTGCGGGGCAGGCCAACGTGTTGCCGTCCTCGACCAACCCGACCCTGCCGTACACGGTCAACACCGTGGACGAGCACCTGGACATGCTCATGGTCTGCCACCACCTGGACCCGAGCATCGCCGAAGACGTGGCCTTTGCCGAGTCGCGCATCCGCCGCGAAACCATCGCCGCCGAGGACATCCTCCACGACATGGGTGCCTTTGCCATGACCTCGTCCGACTCCCAGGCCATGGGCCGGGTTGGCGAGGTGGTGCTGCGCACCTGGCAGGTGGCCCACCAGATGAAGCTGCGCCGTGGGCCACTGGCGCCGGACACCAGCTACAGCGACAACTTCCGGGTCAAGCGCTACATCGCCAAGTACACCATCAACCCGGCACTGACCCACGGCATCGGCCACGAAGTGGGCTCGGTGGAAGTCGGCAAGCTGGCCGACCTGGTGTTGTGGGCGCCGGCGTTCTTTGCGGTCAAGCCGGCCCTGGTGATCAAGGGCGGAATGATTGTCACCGCGCCCATGGGCGACATCAACGGTTCCATCCCCACGCCGCAACCGGTGCACTACCGCCCGATGTTCGGCGCCCTGGGCGCGGCGCGGCATGCCACGCGCATGACCTTCCTGCCCCAGGCGGCGATGGACCGTGGCCTGGCCGAGGAGCTGAACCTGCGCAGCCTGATCGGCGTGGCCCACGGCTGCCGCCGGGTGCGCAAGCCCGACATGGTCCACAACACCTTGCAGCCGCTGATCGAGGTCGATGCGCAGACCTACCAGGTGCGTGCCGACGGCGAACTGCTGGTCTGCGAGCCGGCCCGCGAACTGCCGCTGGCCCAGCGTTACTTCCTGTTCTGAAGGAGCCCCGATGATTGTCTTGACCCGCCGTATCACCGACCCCGGCCAGCTGGGCGAAACCGGCACCGTTACCCTGGACGTGGACAGCCGCATCAAGAGCCGCCTGCGGGTGACCCTGGATGATGGTCGCGAGGCCGGGCTGATGCTCGAGCGCGGCCACCTGCTGCGCGGGGGCGAACTGCTGGCCGATGCCGAGGGCACCCAGCTGATCCGCGTGCTGGCGGCGCCCGAGGCGGTGTCCACGGTGCGCTGCGCCGACCCGCACCTGCTGGCCCGCGCGGCCTATCACCTGGGCAACCGCCATGTGCCGCTGCAGATCGAACCCGGCCTGTTGCGCTTCCAGCACGACCACGTGCTGGACGACATGTTGCGCGGCCTGGGCCTGACGGTAGAGGCCGAACAGGCGCCATTCGAGCCTGAAGCGGGCGCCTACCAGAGCGCGCCGCACAGCCACAGCCACAGCCACAGCCATGCCCACGGCCACGATCACCCGTTCGTGCGCCTGCCTGCCCATTCCTGAACTGCCTGGAGCAACCGATGAAAAAGACTTTCGCCCTGTTTCTGCTGATGCTGGCTCTGCCTGCCTTCGCCCACCCCGGGCACGACGCCAACCCGCTGCAGGACGGCCTGCTGCACCCGCTGACCGGCCTTGACCACCTGCTGATGCTGCTGGGCACCGGTGTACTCGCCGCGTTGACCCGGCGCAGCCTGACGCTACCCCTGGCAACCTTGGCGGCGATGTTCGGCGGCGCGGTGTGCGGCCACCTGTTCGGCGATGTGCTGGGCATGGAAACCCTGATCGCCGTGTCGCTGCTGGTGGCTGCCGGTGCCGTGCTACTGCCCAGCCGCCAACTGCTGTTGGCCATGGCCATGCCGGTGTTCGCCCTGTTCCATGGCTGGGCCCATGGCGTGGAAGCCACGCCAAGCGCGTTCTGGCAGTTCAGCGCCGGCTTCGTCACGGTCAGCGGCCTGTTGCTGGCGGCCGGCTTTGCGGTCGGTTGCCTGTTGCGCAGGCATAGCGGCCTGCAGAAGGCCTTTGGCGGTGGCCTGCTGGCCGGCGCCGCGCTGGTACTGGCCGGTTGATGGACAGCGACCAGGCGTTGTTGCGCCTGCTGCAGCTGGCCAGCCCTGGCTTGCCGGTGGGTGGCTTCACCTACTCGCAAGGCCTGGAGTGGGCGGTCGAGGCGGGCTGGGTACGGGGCGTGGATGGTTTCGCTGCCTGGCAGCGCGAGCAGATCGACGACACCCTGGCCTGCCTCGACTGGCCGGTGCTGGCGCGCCTTTACCACGCTTGCCAGGCCGAGGACGCCGAGGCCTTCGGCCACTGGAGCCGCTTTCTGCTGGCCAACCGCGAAACCGCCGAGTTGCGCCTTGAAGAACAGCAGCGCGGCGCGGCGTTGGCACGGCTGCTGGACGGCTGGCAACTGGGCCAGGCACCGGCCTGGCGGGCCAGCCTCGAACTCACCCAGCTGGGCGGTATGGCCTGGCTGGCTGCGCACTGGGCGATCCCACTGCGCCAGTTGGCCCTGGGCCATGGCTTTGCCTGGCTGGAGGGCGCGGTAATGGCCGGGGTCAAGCTGGTGCCGTTCGGCCAGCAGGCTGCCCAGACCTTGCTGCGCGACCTGGGGGCAGGGCTGCCCGCGGCCCTCGACCAGGCACTGGGCCTCGGCGATGACCAGCTTGGCGGCGGCCTGCCGTTGCTGGCCATTGCCTCATCGCGACACGAAACCCAATACACCCGATTGTTCCGTTCCTGAGGACTGCCTGCATGCAAAGCTATCAACAACCCCTGCGCGTCGGTGTCGGCGGCCCGGTCGGCTCCGGCAAGACGGCGCTGCTCGAAGCCTTGTGCAAGGCCATGCGCGATCACTACCAGATCGCAGTGGTCACCAACGACATCTACACCAAGGAGGACCAGCGCATCCTCACCGAAGCCGGGGCCCTTGAGCCGGAGCGCATCGTCGGAGTGGAAACCGGCGGCTGCCCGCACACGGCGATACGTGAGGATGCCTCGATGAACCTGGCGGCGGTCGAAGCCCTGGCGCGCAAGTTTGGCAACCTCGAGGTGATCTTCGTCGAAAGCGGCGGTGACAACCTGAGTGCCACTTTCAGCCCGGAGCTGGCCGACCTGACCATCTACGTGATCGACGTGGCCGAAGGCGAGAAGATCCCGCGCAAGGGTGGGCCGGGGATTACCAAGTCGGACTTCCTGGTGATCAACAAGACCGACCTGGCGCCCTATGTGGGGGCTTCGCTGGAAGTGATGGAGCGCGATACCCAGCGCATGCGCCCGCAGCGGCCATGGACCTTCAGCAACCTGAAGAAGGGCGAGGGGCTGCAGGCGGTGATCGACTTCATCGTCGAGCGCGGGATGCTGGGCGTGCGCGGGTGATGTAACGGGTTGAACGCAGTCTGGACCATGGCGCAATTCCTGTGGGAGCGGGTTTACCCGCGAACACCGGCGCAGCCGGTGCCACCCACCGCGTTGGCTTCTTCGCGGCTAAAGCCGCTCCCACAGGTACAGCGTTGCTCTCGAGGTTGTCGCTATACCTGTGGGAGCGGCCTTGTGTCGCGAAAGGGCCGCAACGCGGCCCCAGGGTTGATTCACAACAGTTGAAATTGCTGGGGCTGCTTTGCAGCCCTTTCGCGACACAAGGCCGCTCCCACAGAGGTCGCGCCGCCTTTGGGAATTTGAGCAAGACAGTTGCTCCCACAGGGATATGTGTTGCCTCACGTTATTTGTGGCAGCAGTTGGGCTTGTCCGGCTGCCCTTCATAACGGTCATGGTGCCGCACCCAGTCCATGGTCCCGGCCTCGTTGCGCCCCAGTGGCGCAATGTCGAGGAAGTTGTAGGTGTTGACCAGGATGTCCAGCCCGCGGGCATAGGTCGAGTAGGTGTGGTACACGCTGCCATCCGGCTCGCGATAGAACGCACTCAGCCCGGGAAGCTCGCTTTCATCGCCCTCGTATGGCTCATAGTTGTACTGCCGCTGGCCTTCGCTGCCAACGCTGACGCCAAAGTCCTCGTTGAACCCGCTGCCATGTGACGAATACCAGGGGAACTGCCAGCCCATGCGCCGGCGGAAAGCCTGGAACTCGGCATACGGTGCCCGCGACACCGCCACCAGCGACACGTCGTGATGCGCCAGGTGCAGGTTGGCGCCGTCAAAGTGGTCGGCCAGGAACGAGCAGCCGTGGCAGCCTTCGCTCCAGCCTTCGGCGAACATGAAGTGGTAAACCAGCAACTGGCTGCGGCCCGCGAACAGGTCAGCCAGGCTCAGTTCGCCGTCCGGCCCCTGGAAGCGGTAGTCGTGCTCCACCTTGACCCAGGGCAGGGCGCGACGGGCTGCGGACAGCGCGTCGCGGTGGTGGGTAAAGGCTTTTTCGTGCAACCACAGCTGCCGACGGGCCGCCAGCCACTGGCTGCGGGAAACCACCGGGTGCCTGCTTTCGCTCGTGCTCATGGTGCTGTCTCCACATTGGGGGATTCACACACTAGTCGAGCACGGGCGGGTCGAATCGACAGGCCGCGGCGGCCCGGCGATGAGTGGTATTGCTCAGCCCGAATGGGCGATATGCCCTTCGGTCAGTTCATCCGCTGCTTCATCTTCCCCAGGCAGCGCGGTGATCACGCTGAAGTCGCTGACTTCCACCTGGCCACCGCCATAGCCCAGCAAATGGAAGGAAAACGCCTTGCGCGCAGTCGGGTTGTCGAAGCTGAACTCCATCTCCAGCGGCTCGTCGGCGGTGACTTTCACTTCGTCAGGCAAGCCCAGCGGTACGTCCTGCTCCAGCTGCTTGGCCTTGAGCTGGATATAGGCTGCGCGCTTGGGGTCCAGCGAACGTACCTTGACCCGTACGCGGGTATGCGAGCCCTCGGGCATTTCCAGGTACTGGGCGCCGATCAGGTTGTCGGCCCAGTCATCTTTGATGCGCTTGCGCAGCTGGATCGGCGATGGGCCACCGAACTGGTAACGCAGATTGAGCGGTGTTTGCAGCAGGGACTGGTCGAGCACCCCGGCGAGGGCACCGATCTGCTGGCCGAGCAGGCTGTCGCCCGGGCCAAGGTAACGTGCCTGGTCGGCGATGAAGCCCTCGCTGGCGTAACGCCGGCAGCGCTGCTGGAAGTCGCATTCGGTGAACACACCCTGGCCGTCGTGATAACGCAGCATGCCGTTGGTGTAGGAGATCATCTCGCGTCCGCTATCGTAGTCGCGGTACAGCGAGCGACCGCCGAGCGCCATGGGGATGGGCAGGGCAAAGTAGTCGAGCAGGGAGGTGGCCAGGTCGATATGGCCATAGGTACCGCGCTTGATCCGTGGCAACTGCGCCTGCTCCGGCGCCAGGGTGAGGTTGAAGCCCCAGGACGAGGCCAGGCGCACACCGTCGATGCCGTGGGACTCGTCGGAAGTCACCACCACCAGGGTGTCCTTGAGTACGCCCTGGCGTTCGAGGTTGTCGAGGAATGCACCGAGCGCGTCGTCCAGGTAGGCGACTGCCGCCTGTTTCGGCGTGTCGTAGCGCTCCAGGTACTCGGCCGGTGCCGAGTAGGGCTGGTGGGTGCCCACGGTGAGCAGGGTCAGCATCCATGGCTTGGCCTGCTTTTGCAGCTGGCCGACGTAATCCAGCGCACCCTCGAAGAAGGCGCGGTCATCCTTGCCCCAGGGGAAGTCCAGGTAGTTCTTGTTGCGGAACCACTCCTGCCCGTGCACCGCGTCAAAGCCGATGTGCGGCATGATGCGGTCCTTGGCCATGAAGCGCAGGCCGGCGCCCTGCAGGTAGTGGGTGGTGAAGCCGGCCTGGCGCAACTGCGCCGGCAGGCAGGCCTGGTTGCGTTCGTTCTGGGTCAGCAGTTCCACGCCCTTGGGCGTGCCGTTGGCCAGCTTGTCGTAGTCACCGCACAGCATTGCGTACAGGCCACGGATGGTCTGATGGGTATGCAGCACGTAGTCCGGGGTGTTCATGCCGCGCTCGGCCCACTGGCTGAGTTTGGGCATCAGCTCTTCGTCGAAGCGGCTGTGCAGGGCCTGGCGGTTGGGCCGCAGGTAGGCCCCGGGGATGCCTTCCACGGTGATGACCAGCAGGTTCCGGGCGTTGCCTGGCCCGGCGAGCAGGCGCTGGCCATGCAGGTCGGACTGGGTCAGGCCGGTGCTGGCCAGAGGGGTGAAGGTTTGCGTACGGCCCATCCAGCCTTCGACCTGGCGTTGCAGGTTGCCGGCCCCGGCCGACAGCAGCTGGTGGGTGAGGTTGTATTGCCGCCATTGGTCGGCGTCGGAAGGTACCAGTTGCTGGCTGCCCCAATGGGCGCCGAACAGTAGCAGCGGAATGGCCCAGGCCGTGCGTGGCAGCGGCTGGCTGGGTTGGGTACGGCTGCGCCAGGCGCTGGCCAGCCAGGCCAGCAGGCCGGCGCCCATGGCCCAGGGCAGCCAGGCATGGGCTAGGCCGCCAC
Organism: Pseudomonas sp. B14(2017); assembly: GCF_002113255.1. Lineage (NCBI taxonomy): Bacteria > Pseudomonadati > Pseudomonadota > Gammaproteobacteria > Pseudomonadales > Pseudomonadaceae > Pseudomonas > Pseudomonas sp. B14(2017). The sequence goes on along the minus strand of NZ_NEJY01000014.1, from coordinate 159,192 downwards.
CGGTCGAGTTTTCCATGAACTGCGGGTCGAGCAGGTACGTCAGGTCGGCGCTGGTGGGCAACCGGCCCACCGCGCTCACCAGTTCGGCCGAAGCCACCCAGAGGGCCGCCCAGGCCAGCAATACGGGGAACGCCAGCCACCACGGCCGACGGTGCAGCAGCAAGACCAGCAAGCTGCCGAGGGCGAGGTCGGACAGGTAACCGAGTGGGTTGGACCAGCCCAGCATGGCGCGCGTACCCAGTGGGATCACCAGTACCAGGGTCGCCAGGGCGACAAGCCGGGTACGTGGGTGGTCTGACAGGTTCTTCACAAAAACATCCCTTTTGCCATTAAATCGTCATGTAACTGTGCTTGATGATAACAGGCCGTGGCAGGGAAGGCGGTCCGGGACAAGGCTGGTAACCAAAAGCCGGGCCCGTTCGCGCGGGCCCGGCCGATGGCAAGTATCAGAAGTAGTAGGGGAATTTCAGGCTGAAGGAAAAGTCCGGCGCGTCATCGGTCAGACCAATGGACAGGTTGGGTACGATGGTCAGGTTGTCGGTGGCGGCGAAGGTCATGCCGATGTTGAAGTTGGCCGCGTTGTAGTCGCTGTTGGAGATCGACTGCCAGTCGCCGCCATCCGGTTTTATCTTGCTCTTGCGCGCGAACTGGTCGGACACCGAGAACGACATGCTCATCTTCTCGTTCAGGGCAAAGGCGATACCGCCGCCGATCTGCCACGAGTCGCCCAGCTTCACATCGCCCGGCACCTTGCTGTTGACCTGTGGGCTGATGTCGCTGAACGAGTCTTCCATGTTGTAGGTGTATGACAGGCTGCCGAACAGCACGGCGGGGTCGAAGGTCTTGACCAGCGAGATGCCCGGCGTGATCGACCAGACGCCGTTGCCGGTCGGCAGGCTTTCCGGTACTGACAGGTTGTCGTTGCCCTCTACCTGGCGCAGTTTTATGCCATAGGGGTCTTTGCCGGTCGGCGCCTTGATGCGCAAGGTAGCGACGGCGTCAGGCCAGGTCTCGTCTTCGTCGAGGAACTTGTAGGCGACACCGACGTTGACGTCGCCGATTTCCGGGTCGCGGGTTACGGTTTCGTCCGAGGTGCTTGCCCCGGCGCCGCCCGCACCGCCGGAAGAGTAGGTGGATTCGCGGTACACCACCGGGACGTTGATGTCGAACTGCCAGCGCTGGGCGAGGTTGTAGCGGGCAGTCATGTCCAGGGTCCAGTTATCTGCCTTCACCCGGTCAAGGTTGATACTGCCGAGGAAGATCGAGTCCAGCGCCAGGAAGCCGTTGAGCACCAGCGCCCGGGTATCGTAGTGGGTATAGGTAACACCGGTCTCGAAGCTGAACTTGCCGCCGCCGAAGAAGCCGCTGGCCTCATCGTACAGGTTGGACACGCTCTGAGCCGGTTCAGCGTCGGCGGTCAGCGCCTGGCCATAGGAGCTGCCGGTAGTGCCCGGTGCGCCCGAAGCCACCGTCTGTGCACCTTTGACCCCTTCGGCCGGGGACCTGACCAGGCGTTTGGGTGGGGGGGCTGCCGGGGTTTCCTCGACCTGGCGTACGCGCTGTTCCAGTACCATCAGCGCCTGTTGCTGTGCCTCGTAGCGCTGCTTGAGTTCGAGCAGTTCCTGCTTCAGTGCCTCGACCTGCGGGTCGGCAGCTGCGAAAAGGGAGGTGGCCGGAGCCAGGGTGGTCAAACAGACAATGGCGCTGAGCGTGAATGATCGGTGCATGGATTTGCCGTCCCTTTCGACTGCCTTTGAACTTGGAGATCAATAACCGAATGTGCGCAAGCCCTTGAGCTGGTCGAGGCTGCCGTTCAACGAAGCAGCTGTCGGCACGCTTTCGCGCATCACTACATTGAGCGTGGTGACGTTATTGACCCGGTTGCCATTGCCCAGCAGCGTCGAGTTCTGCATCAGGCCACCCTGCGCCAGGCGCTGCACGCTGCTGCCCTGGTTGTTACTGGCACTGATATTGAACTGCACCCCTACGCCGCTGGCGGACACACTCAGCGCCCCTGCGCCGTTTGCGCCTGTCAGTGTCTGGCCGTTGGCCAGGGCCTGGCCCTGTGGCTGCACGGTAGGCGCCTGGTCGGCCTTGGAAACATTGATGGCGACATTGTTGTAGGCGGTATTGTTGTCGCCAGCTGCGCGTACCACCTGGGTAACACCCTCTGTTGTGTTGAGGCCGGCGCCGCCTGTAACGGTACCGGTGCCCGGTGCCGTGGCTCCAGCTGACGCTGTGCCAGTGCCGCTTTCGTCGATCAACGACACGTAGAATTGCGGTTTGATGGTCGACTGCTGAATTTGCATCGTGCTCGTCGCGCCGATCACGTCCCCTTTGGCATTCTGCCAGGTGCTGGACATGACAATACCGAAACTCACGATCCGCCCCGGCATCACGTAGCGGCCACGCAAGGTCGCCAGCTCATGGTCCTTCAGTTCGATGGGCTTGAAGGTTTCGGCCTGGGTAGGAAGGCTGACGGTCAGGCATGCGATTGCAAGCCAGAATGCATTCTTCATTGGGGTGCTCCCCGGAGCCTCGTGCTCCTTGTCGTTGCAAGAGTCGTTAGAAGAAGTCGCTTTTGATGAACCCGAAGTCCAGCAGCTCTGCATCCTGCACCGGGGTGAAGTTGTTCACCCGGCCCTTGGCGGTCAGGGGCAGGGGCGGGTCGAGCAGGATGTTGTTCTTGTCGTAGCCCTGGCCGATCACGGCGAAGATGATGCCGTTCCAGCCCTTGAGAAAGTCGTCGACCCTGTAGCGCTTGTGGCCCAGTACCGGGTCACCGATGTACACCCAGCCCTTGTCTACCTTCTGCATGACCACGAAGTGCTTGTAGCCGCGCACGTCCATCAGCACCACGACCGGGATGCGCACGCTGTGCAGGGTCTCGGGCGCCACCCGGTAGCCGCGGGCACGCATCCCCAGGCTTTCCACGTAGCGTTTCATGTCGAGCATCGAGAAGCCTTGCGTGCGCACCAGGTCCTGGTCGGCGTGGGCCAGCATGCCTTCGATGATCTGTTGTTCGTCCACGTCCAGCCAGTAGGCCTGGCGCAGGATGGTGGCCAGCGCGGCGGCGCCGCAGCTGAAGTCGGTCTTCTGTTGCACCAGGTCGGCGAACTTGCGCTCGCGTACGCTCTGGATGGGCTTGAACACCACGGCACCGCCCGGCAGTACGGACAGCGGCATTTGCGCCGCTTCGCTCACGCTGGCCAGGCACAGCAAAAACGCCAAGGCAATGATGCGCATGATCGGATGCCTTCCGGTTCTGTTGAAGAAAGGCCCCCCGAAGGGGGCCTCAAGCGCAGCGATCAGAACGAGGTGTTGGAGATGGCCAGCGAGTTGCTCTGCTGGTTGCCCACACCGGCTGCCACGTTCACGCCCAGATTGCCGCTGCCACCGTTCACCGAACCGCTAAGGGTTGCAGTGTTGGTAACAGGGTTGGCCCAGCCGGTCGGGGTCAGCACTTGGAAGGACACGGTATTGCTCAAGTCGTAGGCACTGCTTTCGCTGTAGCTCTTCGACACGTCGTTCGACGATTGAGACGATTTCTCGCCAGACTTTTCAAACGCCGATTCCGATGCGTTGGCATAGGTCGACTCGTGAGCCTTCTCATACGAGGAGTCGCGAGACTTCTCGTAGGCCGATGCGCGAGTCTTGTCGTACGACGATTCGTGGTTGCGGTCGAAGGAAGACTCGTTCGACTTGTCGAATGACGAGTCGAACGCTTTCTCGAACGATGCGTCGTACGAGCTGTCACGTGTGCGGTCTACATCGACATTGAGCGATGCGTTGAGCGATGCATCGAAGCTGTCGGTGCGGGTGCGTTCGCGACGGCCGTCATCGGTGGTCACGGTACGGCTGGCATCGGCTGCGGCTGCCAGGGTGGCACTCAGGCTGGAGCTGCTGGACGAACTGGCAGTGGCGCCAACCGAGCCACTGGCATTCCAGCTGTTGGAGCCGCTGGCACTGGAGCTATTGGAACCACTGGCACTGGAGCTGTTCGACCCGCTGGCACTGGAGGTCTTCGAGCCACTGGCATTCATGCTGCTCGAACCACTGGAGGTCCAGCCATTGGAACCACTGGAACTGGCACTTTGCGAGCCGGCCACGCTGAAGCTCGAGGACGAGCTGCGGTCGTCGGTCGAGTTGAACGTGCCCTCACGCGAGCTGGAACCGCTCTTGGTGGTGGTGATGGTCAGCGTATCCACCCGGTAGGTGCGGTCGGCGCCGTTGTTCACCGTCAGGCCTGGGCCGTTCTGGTCGGCAGAGGCGGTGGCAGTGGCGTTGCCCAGCGGGGCTCCGGTGTTGGCGATGGCCATGGTGTTCTTCTGCTGGTTCAGGTCGCCGCCAGCGATGTTGACGCCGACGTTACCCTCTGCACCATCTGCCGAGCCGGTCATGACTGCCGAGTTCTGGGTGGACCAGTTGTCGACACGGTTGTTGTTGCTGAACTGGCTAACGTCAGCGGTGGCTTCGGCGGAGCCGAACACGAAGCTGTTGTCCAGGCTGGATTCGGACGATGCGTTGGCAATGGCCGCAGCATTGTCCTGCTGGTTGCCGTTACCGGCCGCCACGTTGACACCTACGTTGCCGCTGGCACCAGAAGCCGAGCTGCTCATCTCGGCTTCGTTGATGGTGCCTTGGTTGGTGATGGTGTTGCCGGTGCTGCGCTGACTGTCCATGGCATTGGCGGTGGCAAACACAGGGATCCTGGTGGGAGGAGGCGTGTGCTGCCCGTTGTTGTGGTGACCATTGTGGTGCCCGCCACGCCGGTCGTTCTGATCAGCTTGTACAGCAACAGCCATGACCGCAGCAATTGCGAAAACCAGAGGCTTTATTGCCATCGAGGGTTTCATGGTGATTCTCCGTACGATTAGGTTAAGTGTCGTTCTTGACTGGCAGGGTCAATCCGCGACCCGGATGCTCAGGGTGTTGGCCATGCGGTTTCCCACCCCGGCACTCTGGTTCAACTGAATCACTCCACGGCTACCGGTGAAGGCCTGGTCACTGGTGGTGACCTGGCGATGGCCAGTTGAAGTGTCAATCGGACCGGAGTTGTTGAGCAGCGCCACGTTCTGCTGCATGAGGACGCTGTCGTCGATGCTTTGCGGCTGGGCACCGATACTGATGCTCAGTGCGTTCGCTTGCTGGGTGTTGGCGCCGGCGCTCTGGTTGATCCCGAGGGCGCCGCTACCGTTGCTGAAGGCGTCGCCCTGTATGGTCGAGCGTGCGTTCATTGCGGGGTCTGCTGGGGTGTTCAGGCGCTGGCGGATCTGCGTGGTGGCGCTGGCCTCGGGCCCAACGGCGAAGGCGCGCGCGTTGGCCTGTTGCTGTTGGTCACCGGCCGCTTGATTGACCGACAGGTTGCCCTGGTAACGGCTGCCCGAATTGTCGATATCGGCGTTGTTGATCACGGGAACCGGGGATTGCGCGAAGGTCGATGTACTGCACAGCGTGATCAGGATCAGCAGCGTGTGCTTCATCTCACTTGCCTCCGGTCAGGATCTGCAGCGGCGCCAGGCCGCGCTGCAAGCTCGAATTGACCATGTTCGAGATGCCATTGCCCGAGCCCGTGCCGCGGCCACCGGCCAGGTTGGGCAGCTGGGACTGGTTGTTGAGGTTGCCGCCCAGGTTGTTGGTCTGCTGGGTAATCAGGGTACTGATACCTGCACCGCTGCTGATGTTGGCGAAGTCGCCATCACTCAGTTCGTTGGTTTGCTTGAGGATGTGGGCGGAAGGGTTGGCATTGACGGTGGTGGGGTTGGGGTCGGGTCGTAACGGCGGGACAACGGCGTTGCGTGTCTGCACGTCACGGGTTATCACGATGATGCCGTTGTCGGCCTGGGCCGTCAGGCTCAACGAGCCCAGCACACAGCCCATCAGCAACAGGTGATAGAGGCGTTTGTCAGTTTTCCTCACGACGGCAACTCCTTCAATGAGCGCTGGCCCTGTTCAGCGATGCGAACCAGGCAGCAGAAGGTGTGCCGCTTTTGAGAAGCGTTTTCAGATCAAAAGCTTAAGGTGAGTACCATGACAAGCTGCGGCGTATTCTGTCTCGGGATTGAAACAGGCAGCCGCTGGCGGTGCAGGGAAAGCCAGTGTTGGCCTTGATTGGAAGGGTTTTTGCAGGAGTGTTTCAGCGCCTTGACACTACCTTCGACGCCCAGCAAAACCCCATGTTTTCAGGGGCTTCGCCCCACAGGGGTGTGTCGGGGGATTAACACTCGGTGGGGCAGGATGGCGCATCGCTACCAATGAGCTTAGCCACTGTTTGCAGTGCCAGCAACTGGCGTTGTGGCCAATTGCCCTCAATTATTTTGTACGCCTGGTCATGCCGTTGCAGCCAGTGCAGGCTGTCGTCGAAAAAGCGCTGGCGGTCGCGCAGTTCGGGCTGGCTGCGCTGGCCATCGGCAACCCAATCCACCCCTTGCGGGCTCAGCAGCAGGTGTAGGTGGTAATGCCGTGCCAGCAGCGCCTGCTCCAGCCAGGCCGGGCAGTCGCCGAACAGGGCGTGGCTCCAGAGCATGTTACTGAGCAGATGGGTGTCGAGAATCAGCAGCGGCGGTGCCTGCTCGCGTGCGTGGTCTTCCCAGGCCAGCTGGCCGCGGGCGATGGCAGGGATGTCGGCATAGCAGGTGTCGCGGCATTCCTGGTCGATGAAGTGGCGCACGTATTCGGCCACCACCACGCCGCCGAAATGCGCCTGGATCACCCCGCTGAGCCAGCTCTTGCCGCTGGATTCCGGGCCGCACAGCACCAGTACTTTCATGGATTGTGCCGCGCTCATGGCTGCACCAACGCCGGGTCACGGCGCCATTCCAGCCAGCCACGCACGGCAATCAGGGTGAGCACGGCGAAGAAGCCTGCGGTGAAGTACAGCTGCTGGTGCAGGTACTGGCCCACGTAGATGATGTCTACCACCACCCACAGCGGCCAGCACTGCAGGCGCTTCTGCGCCATCCACAGTTGTGCCACCAGGCTGAAGCCGGTCAGGGTGGCGTCCAGCCAGGGCAGGGCGGCGTCGGTCCAGGTGGCCATCGCCGCGCCCAGGGCGGCGCTCAGCAGCACCCCGCCGGCCAGGCCGGCGAGCAATGCCGGGCGCTGCAGGCGGGTGACCTGGCGGGCGTCTTCAGCATGGCCCGGGCGCTTCCATTGCCACCAGCCGTAGACCTGCAGGATGGCATAGGCCACTTGCAGCAGCATGCCCGAGTACAGCTTCACCTCGTAGAACAGCCAGCCATAGATCAGCACCATGACCAGGCCGATCGGCCAGCACCAGGCATTCTGCTTGACCGTGAGCCAGACAGCGGTGACGCCGAGGACGGCGGCGATGAGTTCAAGGCCGGACATCGGCGATCCTTGGAGACTGCGGGGGAGGGGCGCGATTGTAGCGGGTCGGCCGGGTAAGGTGTAGGGCGTTGGGGCCTTTGGGGCTGCTTTGCAGCCCATCGCGACACAAGGCCGCTCCTACAGGGGGACGCGATCGTCTGTAGGAGCGGCCTTGTGTCGCGAAAGGGGCGCAAAGCGCCCCCGGCATTCTCAACCTTATACCCGGAACTGCCGCAACAACTGCTCCAGCTCTTCGCTCAGCTGTCCCAGCGCCATTCCGGCATCGCTGGACTGCCGCGCCGCATCGGCGGTCTGCTGCGACAACCCGGCAGTATCCAGCACGTTGCGGTTGATCTCTTCGACCACGTGCGACTGTTGCAAGGTGGCGCTGGCGATTGAGGCATTCAACGCCGTGAGGTTGTTCAGCGACTGGTTGATGGCATCCAGGCTGGCACCGGCCTCGCGGGCCTGCTCGACGGTCTGGCGCGAGGCCTCGCTGCTGGTGTCGATGGCCTTGACCGCAGCGTCCGACTGGCTTTGCAGGTGCTCGATCATGGTATGGATCTCGGCCGTCGACTGCGCCGTGCGCTGGGCCAGCAGGCGCACCTCGTCGGCGACCACGGCAAAGCCACGGCCTTGCTCGCCGGCCCGCGCCGCCTCGATGGCTGCGTTCAGCGCCAGCAGGTTGGTCTGTTCGGCGATGGAGCGGATCACGTCCAGCACACCACCGATGCGCGTGCTGTGCCCGGCCAGGTCGCGGATCACCTGCACGGCCTGGTCGATGGTCAGCGACAGCCGGTCGATCTGCGCCAGGCTGCCGTGAATGGCCTCCTGGCCGTGTGCTACCTGCTGTTGCGCGGTGCGCATTTCGCCAGCGGCCTGTTCGGCGGTCTTGGCCACGTCCTGCACGGCGTAGGTCACTTCGTTGACCGCAGTGGCCACCTGGTCCATCTGCAGCGATTGCTGGGCGCTGTGCTGTTGCGCGGCACCGGCATTGTCGCCGACATGCCCGGCGGACCGGGCCAGGGCATGGGCCGCCCCTTGCAACTGGCCGACCACGCCTTGCAGCTTGCCGTTGAAGCGGTTGAAGTGTTCGCCCAGGTGGGTGATTTCGTCACGGCCGTGAGTGTCCAGGCGCCGGGTCAGGTCGCTTTCGCCGCTGGCGATGTTGCCCATGGCCTGCACCGCTTCCTGCAGGGGGCGGGCGATGCTGCGGGCAATCAGCATCACCACCAGCGCCATCAGCAGGGCAATGGCCACGCCTACCAGCGAGGCGTCACGCAACTGGCGAGCGAATTCGGCCTGTACATCGTCGACATACACGCCTGAGCCGATGATCCAGCCCCAAGGCTTGAACAGCTGGATGTAGGACGTCTTGGCCACCGGCTCGCTGGCACCGGGCTTGGGCCAGCGGTAGTTGACCGGCCCGGCGTCCTGCTGCCGGGCCAGGGCGACCATCTCGTTGAACACGGCAAAGCCGTCGGGGTCGCGGATGGCCGACAGGTCCTGGCCGTCGAGCTTGGGGTTGGCCGGATGCATGATCATCTTCGGCCCCAGGTCGTTGATCCAGAAGTAGTCGTTCTGGTCGTAGCGCAGCGCGCGTACCACTTGCAGCGCCTGTTGCTGGGCCGCTTCGCGGCTGAGTGTGCCGGCTGCTTCCAGGCCTTGGTAATAGGCCAGCACACCGGCTGCGGTCTGTACCACGTGGCGGGTCTTTTCCGCTTTGGCCTGGTACAGGTCACCGTGGATCTGGCGCAGCATCAGCAGGCCCAATACCACCAGCATGGCCACCGCCACCAAAAGGATCAGCCACAGACGGCGGCTGATAGACATCGATCTCAGGGTTTTCATACCACAGCTCCCGCATTGTTCTTTTTATTCAGGCGCATCCAAGCATGCTTTGCGCCACGCCCCCACTCGACTAATGGCTAAGTGCTATCCATCCAATAGTCTGCAGCAGTTTGTACAAGGCGATTGCAAACGCGCTCTGCTAGGATTTCGGCCGCGCAAGATGAAACCTTTAGGCGGCGTGAACTTTTCTACTGGCATTGCGCCCAACAGTCGCTGTAAAACAGCCGGGCCGCGTGCGGCAACTTCAAGCAAATCAAGAACAAGGGGCCTGCAACGAGCAGCGCTCCATCGGGGGAACGATGGATTTTTGGACTGCCTTCCAGGCAATCATCTTAGGCGTGGTCGAAGGGCTGACGGAGTTTCTGCCGATCTCCAGTACCGGCCACCAGATCATCGTCGCCGACCTGATCGGGTTTGGTGGCGAACGGGCCATGGCTTTCAACATCATCATTCAGCTGGCGGCGATCCTGGCGGTGGTGTGGGAGTTTCGCGGCAAGATCTTCGACGTGGTCTTCGGCCTGACCAGCCAGCCCACGGCGCGGCGTTTCACCGGTAACCTGTTGCTGGCGTTCCTGCCGGCAGTGGTGCTGGGCGTGCTGTTCGCCGACCTGATTCACGAATACCTGTTCAACCCGATCACCGTGGCGGCTGCGCTGGTGGTGGGTGGGGTGATCATGCTCTGGGCCGAGCGCCGCGAGCACCGTGTGGAGGTGGACCACGTGGACGACATGCGCTGGAGCCACGCGCTGAAGATCGGCTTCATCCAGTGCCTGGCGATGATCCCGGGCACTTCGCGCTCCGGCTCGACCATTATCGGTGGCCTGCTGTTCGGCCTGTCGCGCAAGGCGGCGACCGAGTTCTCGTTCTTCCTGGCGATGCCGACCATGGTCGGTGCGGCGGTGTATTCGGGCTACAAGTACCGCGACCTGTTCCAGCCCGGCGACCTGCCGGTATTTACCATCGGCTTCGTGACCTCGTTCATTTTTGCCATGATTGCCGTGCGTGGCTTGCTCAAGTTCATTGCCAACCACAGCTACGCGGTGTTCGCCTGGTACCGCATTGCCTTTGGCCTGCTGATCCTGGCGACCTGGCAGTTCGGCTGGGTCGACTGGGCGACGGCACATGGCTGAGGCAGCGCGTGGGCAAAGGGGGGAGGGCGTACGTAATGTGCGCCTGAAGCTGCTGCTGTTGGGCCTGCTGTGCCTGCTGCCGGGCCTGGGCGCGGCGCGGATGGCCTGGGTCGACCAGGCCTGGTGGCCGCTGGCGCTGTACCCGGCAATGAGCCTGATCAGCCTGTTGCTGTATTGGCAGGACAAACAGCAGGCGCGTACCCAAGCCTGGCGTACGCCCGAGAAGGTGCTGCATGCCAGTGAGCTGCTGGGCGGCTGGCCGGGGGCACTGCTGGCGCAGCAGCTGTATCGGCACAAGACGCGCAAGGTGTCGTACCAGCTGGTGTTCTGGGGGATTGTGCTGGTGCACCAGGTGTTCTGGGCGGACTGGCTGTTTCTTGGCGGGCGGTATCTGCCCTTCAGTTGATATGTGACTGTGCCGGCCTCTTCGCCGGCTTGCCCGCTCCCACAGGGTTTTCACTGCCCTCAAGACCAGTGGAATACCTGTGGGAGCGGGCAAGCCCGCGAAGAGGCCGGCACAGGCTAGCTAGATTACCAACCCCACCTGCAACCGCTTAGGCAACCGCCGCACCACCAACTGGTGCGAGCGCTGCAACAGATCACACAGCTCCTCACGCCCCATGGGGTAGGGCAATGCCATGCTGATCCACCGCGCCCGCGCCAGGTACGGCGCAGGCCGCACCCCCGGGCGATCGCAATAGCCGAGAAACAGTTCGTCGGCCACCTTGAACGACAACCCCGCACCCGCCAGGTCGAGCACCGCGAACATCTTGTTGCCCGCCACCGAGAACACCCGGATGCCACCCCATTTGTAGTCTTCCCGCGCACCCGGCAGGCTCAGGCAGAACGCTGCCACCTGGGCTTCGTTCATGTTCCGCTCAGACATACTTTTCTCCACAGGCTTCGAACGACGCCGCCAGGTGGTCGATCCATACCCGTACCGCAGGCAGCAAGCCGCGCCGGTGCGGGTACACCGCCTGCAGGTAGCCACCCGGCAGCGACCAGTCCGGCAGCAGGCGCACCAGTTCGCCGCGCGCCAGTTCTTCTTCACAGAACATGCTGGGCAGCGCGGTAAACCCGAGGCCTGCCCGTACAGCAGCATTACGTACTACGAAATCATCGATGGCGAGGCGCGGTTCCAGGGCGATTTCCTGCTGTTTGCCATGGGGGCCGAACAGGCGGAAGTGTACCAGCCGGTCCGCCTCGGCAGCGCCCAGCACCGGCAATGATGCCAGTTGGCCCGGTTCGCGGATGTGGTCGGCGAAACCGGGCGCTGCAACCAGCTGCATCTGCGCCTGGCGCAGGCGGCGGGTGACCAGGGCCGGGTCTTCATCGCCCAGGTCGCGTACCCGCAGGGCCACGTCGATACCTTCGGAAATCAGGTCGACCCGGCGGTTGAGCAGCACCATGTCCAGTTGCACCAGCGGGTACTGCGCGAGAAAGCGGCTGATCACATCCGGCAGAAAGGCGTGGGCCAATGCCACCGGGCAGGACACCCGCAAGCGCCCGCGCGGTTCGCTGCTCATGCTGGCCACGGCCTCGTCGGCGGCTTCGGCTTCCAGCAGCATGGCCTGGCAGTGGTGCAGGTAGCGCTCGCCCACCGCGGTGAGCTTCAGTTGCCGTGTAGTGCGTTGCAGCAGGCGCGTGCCCAGGCGTTCTTCAAGCTCGGCGATACGCCGCGACAGGCGCGACTTGGGGATGCCCAGCTGGCGGCCGGCTGCGGCGAAACCGCCGGCTTCGACCACGCGGGCGAAATAGAAAAGGTCGTTGAGGTCTTGCATGGGAATGTCTCACTGTTCCACCTGTAGGACAAACTAACGCATTTTTGCTGCCTTATCAGCTATTGTTGATGTCGGTAGGATTCTCCCCATCGTGATCGCCCAACGTCGCGGTCTTCATTCACAGGAGAGTCCCATGAAACTGTTGCATATCGATTCGAGCATCCTGGGCGACAATTCCGCCTCCCGCCAACTGAGCCGCGAAGTGGTCGAAGCCTGGAAAGCCGCCGACCCGAGCGTGGAAGTGGTGTACCGCGACCTGGCCGCTGACGCCATCGCCCACTTCTCCGCGGCTACCCTGGTAGCGGCTGGCACCCCGGAAGACATGCGCGACGCAGCCCAGGCCTTCGAAGCCAAGCTGAGCGCGGAAACCCTGGAAGAGTTCCTGGCTGCCGATGCCGTGGTGATTGGTGCGCCGATGTACAACTTCACCGTGCCGACCCAGCTCAAGGCCTGGATCGACCGCGTTGCCGTCGCCGGCAAGACGTTCCGCTACACCGAAGCCGGCCCGGAAGGCCTGTGCGGCAACAAGAAGGTAGTGCTGGTGTCCACCGCCGGTGGCCTGCACGCTGGCCAGCCGACTGGCGCCGGGCATGAAGACTTCCTCAAGGTATTCCTAGGCTTCATCGGTGTCACCGACCTGGAAATCGTCCGCGCCCATGGCCTGGCCTATGGCCCTGAGCACCGCAGCCAGGCGATCGATGCTGCCCAGGCGCAGATTGCCAACGAGCTGTTTGCTGCTGCCTGATCCTGCTGTCTTGCGCAAGCTTCAAAGGCTTGCGCGAACTCTGTGGGAGCGGCCTTGTGTCGCGAAAGGGCCGCAAAGTGGCCCCAGAGATCTCGGTGTAAACGCTGACATCCTGGGGCCGCTGCGCGGCCCTTTCGCGACACAAGGCCGCTCCCACAATCAACCTCAGGCCACTGGAATAGCCGGGTCAGCCGCTGCCAGCGCCGCAGCACGTTCGGCCGCCGGCGGATAGATCCACACGGTATTGATCTGCGCCTTCAACACCTTGGCCTCGGCCTTGTCTTCCGGTGGCGACACCGTGCGTTCCCACCCTTCGGTATACACCGCCCCCCAGGCCCCAAGGTCCAGGCAGGTCACGTACTTGGGCTGGCTGTAGGTCTTCGGTGCCACGCCAATCAGCTCGGCCGCCGCATTGTTGCCCGCATGACGCCCCAGCGGAATCGCATGCTGGCAGGACATCACTGCGTAATTGCCAGCCTCGTCGCAGGCGGCATAGGCCACATCACCTGCCGCGTACACGGCATCATTGCCTTTCACCTTGAGATTGCCGTCGACATGCAAGCGGCCCTGGCGGTCGCGCTCGCCACTGATCTGCTCGGTGAGCGGGTTGGCCTTGAAGCCCACGGTCCAGATCACCGTGCTGGCGTCGATGCGCTGGCCGTTGTCCAGCAGCACGCCGGCAGGGTCGACCAAGGCTACCGTGGCGCCACAGATCCACTCCACGCCCAGGGCCTCGGAGGCCTGCTCGATGGCGGGGCGGATGCCGTCACCCAGGGCCGCGCCAATCCTCGCCCCACGGTCGACTACCACCACGCGCAACGCCGCGTCCTCGCCGAGGATTTCGCGCAGGCGGGCCGGCAGTTCGGTGGCGGTCTCGATGCCGGTAAAGCCACCGCCGGCCACCACCACGGTATTGCGCGCCGGTGTGTCGGGCAGGTTCGCCAGTGACTTCAGGTGGGTTTCCAGGCGCGCGGCGCTGTCGAGCTTGTCGACATCGAACACATGCTCGATGCCGACCATGTCGGGCCGGTTGAGCACGCTGCCGCAGGCCATGATCAGGCGGTCGTAGGGCAGGTTGCACTGGGTACCGCTGCGGGTGCGGTAGCTGACGCGGCGGGCCGCTTCATCGATGTGGAAGGCCGTGCCCTGCACGAAGCGGACGTTGACGGCATCGAACAGCTCTTGCAACGGCGCGGCCATGGCATGGACGTCGGGCTCGTAAAAGCGCGGGCGCACATGCAGCTCGGCCTGGGGGGCAAGCAAGGTGACCTCGACATCCTTGCGGTCATGGAGGTCAAGCTGGCGTACGGCGCTGAGCGCGCTCCACAGGCCGGCAAAGCCCGCGCCAATGATCAGGATCTGCTTCATGGTTGTGCTCCTCTGAATTTCGGTTAACAAGGTAGACCCTGTTGCTGGATGTTGGGGAGCGAGCATGCTTCAGAATGTTGGCGGCGTGATCACCCAGATCACTACGGCATCCACCTCGCCGGGGTTGCCATAGCGGTGCGGTTCCTGGCTCGAGAAGCTGAAACTGTCCCCTTCACCCAGCTGGAAATGCCGCTCGCCCACCCACAGCTCGAAGCTGCCGCTGAGGATGTAGCCGGCCTCTTCACCGTCGTGGCTGTAGCTCTGCTGGCTGTAGCTGCCCGGAGGGAAGCGCGAATGCAGGATTTCCAGCTGGCGGTTGGGCTGGGGCGTGAGCAGTTGATCGACGATGCCATCTTCGTAATGCACGCTCAGGCGGCTGTTGCGCCGTACCACATAGCCCTGGTCCTCGGGCGCAGTGGTGGCTTCGCTGGCGAAGAACCACTGGATAGTCACCCCCAGGCTGCGGGCGATGTTGAACAGCGCCGGAATCGATGGATAGGAGAGGTTGCGCTCCAGCTGGCTGATGTAGCCAGCAGTCAGTTCACTGTGCGTGGCCAGCTCCGCCAGGGTCATGCCACGGCGTTTGCGCAGGCCGCGAATGCGGCTGCCGAGAAACTGCGGCGCGGCGCCCCCGGCTTCGCTGGCGGGGGGCTGGGGGAGTTGGCTCATGCACGTCGGTCCATCGTGAAAAGCCGCAGTATGTACAGCCTCAGAGCGCCCAGGCAACCGTCAGGCCATCGTGAATCGCTTCTTCGGCGGTACGCGGCGCCAGGCAGTCGCCAATGCGGCGCACCTCGACCAGGCCGGCCAGCTCCGTGGCCAGGCGGTCTTCCGGTTGATGGCCCAGGCACAGTACCAGGGTGTCGATGCCTTCGAAGATCATCGGTTCGCCGCTGGCGGTGTGCTGCAGGTACACCGTGTTGTCGTCGCTGCCATACAGGCGGGCATACGGTGTGACGGGAATACCCAGGCGATGCAGCTCGCCGGCCAGTTGGTCGCGCACGTACAGCGGCAGGCTTTCGCCGCAATGAGTGCCATTGACCGCCAGTTGCACCTGGTGGCCCTCGCGTACCAGGCGTTCGGCGATGCCGGGGCCGATCCAGTCGCAGCGCCAGTCGATCACCAGCACCGAGCGCCCCGGTTTTACTTCATTGCGCAGTATTTGCCAGGCATCCACCACCTGTAGCTCACCGGTGCGCTCGAAGGTCGGCCAGTAGGGGGTGGCACCGGTGGCCGCGATCACCAGATCGGGGCGTTCTCGTTCGACCAGTGCGCGGTCGACCCGGGTGTTGCGCACCACTTCCACGCCTGCCAGGGCCATTTCCCGCTGCAGGTTGGTGCTGGCGCCACCGAACTCGCTGCGTCGTGGCAGCAACTGGGCCAGCAGCACCTGGCCACCGAGCTGCGGGCCGGCCTCGTACAGCGTGACCTGATGCCCGCGCGCAGCGGCCAAGGCGGCGGCTTTCATGCCGGCGGGCCCGCCACCGGCCACGAGGATGCGCTTGGGGTGGGTGGTGATGGACAGTTGCTCGTACTGCAATTCGCGGCCGGTTTCCGGCCGCTGGATGCAGGAAATGGGCAGGCCACGGTGGAAGTGCCCGATGCAAGCCTGGTTGCAGGCGATACAGGCACGTACGTCCTCGACCTGGCCATGCTCGGTCTTGTTCGGCATCTGCGGGTCGCAGATCAGCGCACGGGTCATGCCGCAGACATCTGCCTGGCCACGGGCCAGGATCAGTTCGGCTTCCTGGGGCTGGTTGATACGCCCGGTGACGAACAGCGGGATGCCCAGGTGCTGCTTGAAGGTGCCGGCCTCCCGGGCCAGGTAGGCCGGTTGAATGGCCATCGGCGGCACGATATGCACGGCGCCGCCCAGGGATGCCGACGTGCCGGCAACGATGTGCAGGTAGTCGAGCTGGCCCTGCAAGGCAACCGCTGCAGCCAGCGATTCGTCCTCGCTCAGCCCCTGGCTGTCGCGCTCGTCGGCACTGATGCGCAGGCCGATGATGAACTGCTCGTCGGTGGCCGCGCGTACGGCGCCCAGCACTTCGCGCAGGAACCGCAGGCGCTGCTCGAGCTCACCGTTGTAGCCATCCGTGCGCTGGTTCACCCGCGGGTTGAGGAACTGCGCAGGCAGGTAGCCATGGCTGGCCACCACTTCAACGCCATCCAGCCCGGCCTGGTGCAGGCGGCGGGCAGCGCTGGCATAGCCCTGGACGATCTCGTCGATCATCGCCTGGTCCAGCGCGCGTGGCATCACCCGGAAGCGTTCATTGGGCACCGCGGACGCCGAGTAGGCCACCGCCAGCAAGCCGTCCGCCGACTCCATGATCTCCCGCCCGGGGTGGAACAGTTGCGATAGCACCACGGTGCCATGCTCATGGCAGGCCTCGGCAAGCTGGCGATAGCCGTCGATGCAGGCATCGTCGGTGGCCATCAGCACATGCGAGGTGTAGCGGGCGCTGTCATGCACCCCGGCCACCTGCAGCACGATCAGGCCGACGCCACCGGCGGCGCGGGCGCGCTGGTAGGCGATGAGCTTGTCGTTGACCAGGTTGTCGGTAGGCAGGCAGGTGTCGTGGCCGGTGGACATGATGCGGTTCTTCAAGCGTTTGCCGCGGATCTGCAAGGCTTCGAACAGGTGAGGGAAGGCGGTCTGCATACAGGCGGCTCCGGTGCGGTGTTGTTCTTGTTTTTTTATGAAAGTGTAGCGTCAGTAAAAAATCAACTTGTTTTTTTACTGGTCGACGACTAGGTTTTTCTCACCCTCATGGCGAGGGCGTGACCTCACAACAACAAGAAAACGGGCCCCTCGGGCACCGGCAGGAGGCAACTACGATGCAGGTATTCCCACGTGTAAGCAGCCTTTGCGCAGCGTTGCTGGCCATGGGCCTGGGCAGTGCCCAAGCGGCACCGCAGATGGTCGTGGTCGGCTATGGTGGTGCCGGCCAGAAAGCCCAGGACGAGGCGATCTTCAAACCGTTCAGTGCCCAGGATGGCAGCAAGCTGATCCAGAGCGAGTACAACGGCGAAATGGCACGGATCCAGGTAATGGCCGACACCGGCAATGTCGACTGGGACGTGGTGCAGATCGAAGGGCCTGACCTGATGCGTGGCTGCGACGAGGGCATCTACGAGCAGCTGGACTGGCAGCGCATGGGCCATGCGGGTGAACTGATTGCCGACGCGGCACAAGCCTGCGGCTCGGCCGCGCTGGTATGGAGCGTGGCCATTGCCTATGACCGCAGCAAGCTGGCCCAGGCGCCTGCGTCGTGGGCCGACTTCTGGGACGTGAGCAAGTACCCGGGCAAGCGCGGCCTGCGCAAGCGTGCGGTGTACAACCTGGAGTTCGCCCTGCTCGCCGACGGGGTCAAGGTCGAGGATGTATACAAGGTGCTGGCCACGCCGGCCGGGGTCGAGCGTGCCTTTGCCAAACTCAGCGAACTCAAGCCGCATATCCAGTGGTGGGACGCCGGCGCCCAGCCTGCCCAGTGGCTGGCGGCGGGTGACGTGGTGATGACCTCGACCTACAGCGGGCGCATCGCCGTGGCGGCCCAGCAGGGCAGCCCGCTGGCAGTGGTCTGGCCTGGCAGCCTGTATGGCATGGATTACTGGGCGATCATCAAGGGCTCGCGGCATGTCGACCAGGCCAAGCGGCTGATTGCCTACGCCAACCAGCCGGACACCCAGGTGCGTTATGTGCAGCAGATCCCCTATGGGCCGACCAACACCCAGGCGGCAGCGAAGCTCGACCCGTCCCTGGCCAGTTGGGTGCCTACTTCGCCGCAGAACCTGCAGGGGGCGTTGGCGATGAATGTGGAATTCTGGGTCGACCATGGCGAAGAGCTGGAACAGCGCTTCAATGCGTGGGCCAGCAAATAGCGTTCTGCAAAGGAATAACGATGATGACCGCAACGGAACAAAGCCTGCGCCAGGAGCTGGCCGCCTGCTATCGGCTGATCGCCCACTTCCGCATGAGCGACCTGATCTTCACCCATATTTCCCTGCGCCTGCCGGGGCCGGAGCACCACTTCCTGATCAACCCGTACGGCTTGCTGTTCGATGAGATCACGGCCTCCAGCCTGGTGAAGATCGACCTGCAAGGCCGGCCAGTGGAAGCGACGCCGCACCCGGTCAACCCGGCCGGTTTCGTCATCCACAGCGCCATCCATGCTGCCCGCGAGGATGCCCGTTGTGTGCTGCACACCCACACCCGGGCAGGTTGTGCGGTGGCGGCGCTGGAATGTGGGCTGCTGCCGCTCAACCAGATGTCCATGGAGTTTTATGGCAAGGTGGCTTACCACGCCTATGAAGGGATTGCGCTGGACATGGATGAGCAGCGACGGCTGGTGGCGGACCTGGGCGACAAGCCGGTGATGATCCTGCGTAACCATGGCCTGCTGACCACCGGGCGCAGCGTGGCCGAAGCATTCCTGCGCATGTACTACCTGGAGAAGGCGTGCGAGATCCAGTTGGCGGCACAGAGTGCCGGGCAGGTGATTTTACCGCCCGCCGAAGTGTGTAGGCATACCGAGCGGCAGTTCAATGATCCGGGGCGGGGCTTGAAGCAGGGCGAGCTGGCGGATGCGGATGCGCTGCAGCTGGCGTGGGGGGCGTTGTTGCGGATGCTGGAGCGAGTCGCGCCGGACTATCGTCGTTGACATTGGCGCGCTCGCGGTGAAAGCCGTCTTGCCCTCGCATCGCGTTTGCGGCGCGAGGGCAAGACGTTTCTACGCTGTCGGCGAGAGCTTACCGGACCTCAGGCACGATCATCGCTGCCGGTGCCTCGTGCGCCCGCCCCCGTGCCACCCAGTAGTACAGCACGCTCGGCACTACCAGGCCGATCAGCCACGAAATATCCACACCGCCCAGGTGCGCGACCAGCGGCCCTGTGTAGAGTTTGGTGTCGATGAACGGCATCTGTATCAGCACGCCCACGGTGTAGACGATGATTCCAGGCCAGTTCCAGCGGCCGTATCGGCCTTGCGGGTCGGCGAGGGCGGGGATGTCGTAACGCTCCTTGGTGATGAAGTAGTAGTCGACCAGGTTGACCGCGCTCCATGGCACGAAGAACGTCAGCAGGAACAGGATGAAGGACTTGAACGCGCTGAGAAACGAATGCTGGCCAAGCAAGGCCACCAGGGTGGCGGCGCCGACGATGCCCAGTACGAACAGCAGGCGCTGCGCACGGCTGATCGCCAGGTGGCCGCGGAAGCCGCTGATGATGGTTGCGATGCACATGAAGCTGCCATAAGAGTTCAGCGTCGAGATGGTCACCTTGCCAAAGGCGATGCAGAAATACAGCAGCGCTGCGGTGCTACCGGCGCCACCCAGGCCGACGATGTAGGCCACTTCGTGACCGGAGAACTGGGCACCGGCGATGGCGGCGGCGAACACCCCGAGGATCATTGATGCCTGGGCACCGATCACCGAGCCCAGGCCTGCGGCGAGGAAGGTCCTCACTGGCGATGTACTGCTTGGCAGATAGCGCGAGTAGTCGGCCACATAGGGGCCGAAGGCGATCTGCCAGGATGCAGCCAGTGATACGGCGAGCAGGAACGATGCCCAACTGAAGTGGCGGTTGTCGAGTAACTGCCCGATGTCGGCCAGCATCATGATGCGACTGAACAGGTAGACGAAGGCAATGATGCCCAGCACGCTGGCGATTCGGCCGATCCAGTGGATCACCCGGTATCCGGCCAGGGTGGCGAGCACGATTATGCTGGCGAAAATCAGGATGCCAGTGCTGTCGCTGACGTCGAGCAATTGGCCGATTGCCTGTCCGGAGAGCACCGTGCCGGTGGCGGTGAAGCCCAGGTACATCAGGCATACCAGCACCATCGGTATGGCCGCGCCGTAGACCCCGAACTGCACGCGGCTGGAAATCATCTGCGGCAGCCCCAGACGAGGACCTTGAGCGGCATGAAGGGCCATGACCGCGCCGCCGATCAATTGACCGAGCAGCAGGCCGATCAGCGACCAGAACACGTCGCCACCGAGCACCACGGCCAGGGCGCCGGTCACGATTGCCGTGATCTGCAGGTTGGCTCCGAGCCACAAGGTGAACTGACTGTACACGCGTCCATGGCGTTCAGTCTCGGGTATGTAGTCGATCGAGCGCCGCTCGAGTACGGGTTTGCTGGACATTCAGTGGCTCCGCTTCATTGTTTTTGTGTAAGCGAGTCAGTCATCGGCGGGACGCAAGGCGGATGACCTCGCATGATATGAGCATGTATATACAAGTTCGGTCAAGCCATCTATTGCGAGTGAAACAGTCGTGCTGTTGCGCAATGATGGGTTGCAACTGTGCTGGTCCCTGTCAAAGGAATAGCCTTATGCTGTAACGAAATATGTCTAGAAAGCTTGAAGAAGGATGTCGCAATGCCGCTCAAGGACCTGCTCATCGCCCTGGTGGTGATTGTTGCCTGGGGAGTCAACTTCGTGGTCATCAAGGTTGGCCTCGATGGGTTGCCGCCGATGTTGCTGGGGGCATTGCGCTTCTTGCTGGTGGCGTTCCCGGCGATCCTGCTGGTCAAGCGGCCCAAGTTGCCCTGGCGCTGGCTGATCGCCTATGGTGCGACCATTTCGTTGGGCCAGTTCGCTTTCCTGTTCCAGGCCATGTACAGCGGCATGCCGCCAGGGTTGGCCTCGCTGATCCTGCAGTCGCAGGCGTTCTTCACCCTCGGCTTTGCCGCGCTGTTTCTTGGCGAGCGGCTGCGCCTGGCCAGCGTGCTGGGGCTGCTGGTGGCCGCCAGCGGCCTGGCGCTTATCGGCAGCGAAGACGGCGGCCATGTACCGATGCTGGCGCTGATGCTGACCCTGTGTGCCGGTGCCATGTGGGGCATGGGCAACATCATTACCCGGCGCTTTGGCTCGGTTGACCTGGTGGCGCTGGTGATCTGGGGCGGGTTGATTCCGCCACTGCCGTTCCTGGCATTGTCCTGGTGGCTGGAGGGGCCGGAGCGTATTGGCCATGCCCTTGCCAATATCAGCTGGAATTCGGTATTGGCCCTGGCTTACCTGGCGTTTGTCGCCACCATGCTCGGCTACAGCCTGTGGAGCAAGCTGCTGTCGCGCCACCCGGCCGGCAAGGTGGCGCCGTTCTCGCTGCTGGTGCCAGTGATTGGCCTGAGTTCGTCGGCGTTGTTGCTGGGCGAGCGTTTGACCGCGACCCAGGGCTGGGGCGCATTGCTGGTGATGGCAGGGTTGCTGGTGAACGTGTTTGGCGCCCGCATTGGCCAACGGCTGCGCGCGGTCAGCGCGTAGTTGATCCTTCAACCACTGCCCGACTGAAAATCGCAAGCCAGCGCAAACCCTGTGGGAGCGGGCGTGCCCGCGAACACGGGCGAAGCCCGTGCCAACCACCGCGGTGCCTGCTTCGCGGGCACGCCCGCTCCCACAATGACGGCATATCTGCGAGTGGATTTGCGCTCTGTTAGAATCGGCCTCTTTTGCCAGGCCAATGGAGTGCACCCCATGATCATTTCCACCACGAGCCAGCTCGAAGGCCGCCCGATTGCCGAATACCTGGGCGTGGTCAGCTCCGAATCGGTGCAGGGCATCAACTTCGTGCGCGATTTCTTTGCACGCTTTCGCGACTTCTTCGGCGGCCGTTCGCAAACCCTGGAAAGCGCACTGCGCGAAGCCCGGGAACAGGCCACCGAAGAACTGAAGGCGCGGGCACGCCAGTTGCAAGCCGATGCGGTAGTGGGGGTGGATTTCGAGATCAGCATGCCGTCGGTACAGGGCGGCATGGTCGTGGTATTTGCTACCGGTACAGCGGTGCGCCTGAAGTAGAGCGTCTGCCGCTGGTCGGGTCCAGGGCTTCGGTCCGGGCGGTCCGCAAATGACCAGCTAGTCTCACCTTCACAGGTCGCGTTTGGTTGAGCAACTGTTCTGGTTGCTGGCGCGTCCGCCACTGGAGGGAGACAGGGCATGAGCGAATCCTTTTTCGAAGACCTGAACGACGCGTTCCCGATCAACAGCCAGGTGCGTTGCGGCCAGGCGGCATTCCGCCTGGGCTTCGCCCACATGACGCTGGATGATTCCGAACAGCTCCAGCCTGCACACCTGCAGCGCAGCAAAAAAGGCCGCTTCATGCCGCGGGTTCCGCTGAAGAAGTGATCCCGCTCCAGCACAACCCCGCCGAATGGCGGGGTTTTTATTGCCATTTCTTGATCCGCCTCATGGCATTGCCGGGTAGCGCTCGCAGGATGGCCGAGGCTGTGGTTTTCTTGCGCGGCATTCCAGCAACGGAGGATTGAATGCTCATGCGAGTCAGGGAAGAGACCTATTGGCAATGGGCCGACGCCCAGCTGCACAGCCGCTGCCACGACGAAGCACTCAGTGACGGCACCACGCTGGACGTGCAGGTGCGCTTGTCGCGCCTGGGGGCGACCCAGCTGTTCCTGGGGCTGTATGCCGGGGATGGGCGAGCATTGCTGGAGGAGTATTACCCCGCACGGCCAGGCGAGACCATGACCCGCGCCCTGGTGTGGGGTGTCGACCGTGCCCGGGCGATGGCAACCGGCGCCTTGCCGCTGCCAGCGCCCCGCAGCCAGCGGCGCCAGGCATGAAAAAGCCCGGCCTATGCGGGCCGGGCTCAGGTAAGGGTGGGAACCCTCAGTTGAGCGGTTCGATCACCTTGACTGCCTGCTGCTCACGGGCAGCGGGCCATTCTTGTTGCAGGGTCTGCAGGACGCGGCCAACGAACTCGGTGTCGGCGGCGGCCTTCTTGCCGACGTAGCCTTGGCCACGGCGGTAGACCTTGAAGCGGGCACGCATGCTGGGCAGGTGCTCTTCGAATTCATCTTCGACGGTGTTCGGTGGCAGGCGGTCGAGGCGCACTTCACCGGTCTGGCTGACCCACAGCAGATGGTCGTCAAGGCTGTCCTTGCGTACGGCGAACAGCTGAGCCAATTGGTCGATAGTCGGATTGTTGTTCAAGTTCATCATAAAGCCCCCATTACCCATTCGTAGGTGATTTTTCACAGTTGGCGCTACCACGGTGTAGCGCACTACCAAGGCTGCTACAGCAGCATCGCAACAGGGGCTTTCTCACGCTGCCTTTTGGACAGTTTCCCTCTCCACGGACGGCCTGCGTTACCGCGCAGGCCGTCTGGAACACCCTTGCCACCGCTCCCGATCAGGGAGACGGCTTCATCATGCCCAAGGGCGATGAACGGCGTCAACCATTTTGTAGTGAATATTTTTAGCCACTACATCGTGTCGTTTTGTTCGACAATCGCTGCCCGCACTACAGCCCGGACAGAATGTCGAAGGCCGCGCGCACCCGGGCTTCGTTCGGGTAATTTCGGTTGGCCAGCAACACCACGGCCAGCTGTTCGGCGGGCACGAACGCGGCGTAGGCGCCGAAACCATTGGTCGAGCCGGTCTTGTTGTACCAGGCTGCCGGCAGCGGCGGCAGGGCTGGATGCAAGCGCGTGGTTGCCTGCGGTTCACGGATAAGCTGCGGGCCGTTGCCATCGACCAGTGTGCCCAGCGTGACCGGGTAGGGGTAACGCTCCCAGCCCAGGCCCTGGGTCATGGCGCCGACCTGGAAGTAGCCCCGCTGGGTGATGGCGGTGGCTTGCGCCAGCGCCGGCGGCAGCCCCTCCGGCTGCATGTGCAGGCGCACATAGCGCAGCAGGTCGCTGGCGCTGGTCTTGATGCCGTAGGCTTCGTCGGCGTAAGGGCCGGGGCCGACACGCACCGGTTTGTCGGCACTGTCGTAGCCTTGGGCATACAACCCCTGGGCGCTGGACGGGACCTGCAGATAGGTGTTTTCCAGGCCCATCTGTTTCAGCAGGCCCTCGCTCATCAGCGTGGAAAACGGCTGATGCTGCGCGCGGGCGGCCAGGTCACCGAACAGGCCCAGGCTGGGGTTCGAGTAGCAGCGCTGGGTGCCAGGTTTGGCGCGGGGTTGCCAGTGACGGAAGAAATCGACCACCTGCTGCGGGGTCTGCACCGCATCCGGGAACTGCAACGGCAGGCAGTCGGCACTGTAGGCGCCCAGTTCCAGCACGCTTGCGTCGCCGATGGGGGCGCCGGCGAGGGCAGGGTGATAGCGCTTGGCCGGGGCATCGAGGTCCAGCTTGCCTTCGGCACTGGCCAGTGCGGCCAAAGTGGCGGTGTAGGTCTTGCTCAGCGAGCCGATCTCGAACAGCGTGTCGCGGCTGACCGGCACATTGTCTGCCTTGCTGGCCACGCCATAGCTGAAGTAGTGCGCGTGGTTGCGAGCATAGATGGCCACGGCCATGCCGGTGATGCCTTGCTCCTGCATCAACGGGCGGATGATCTGGTCGACCTTGGCCTGCAACTGGTCGTCGGCCTGGGCGGCACTGTAGCCCAGGGTGAGAGTGATGGCGGCTGCAAGTGCAGCCAGGCGGGAGAGGGGCATGAGCGGGTCCTGTGCTGGAGCGTGTCCGTTGAGCGACACCGGTGGGGGTTCCGGCGTTAGCGGCGAAAAACCGAAGACCTTATCGTCTGCCCTTGCACAATGACAAGACGGAAACTGTGATGAAGTATTTGCGCATGTTATTCGACAATTTCACCCTGGCCTTGCTCGGGGTGGTGCTGATTGCCACCGTGCTGCCTTGCTCGGGCGACGGCGCGGTGTACTTTGGTTGGCTGACCAACCTGGCTATCGGCCTGCTGTTCTTCCTGCACGGCGCCAAGCTGTCGCGCGAGGCGATCATCGCCGGTGCCGGGCACTGGCGCCTTCACTTGCTGGTGTTCTCCTGCACCTTCGTGCTGTTCCCGTTGCTGGGCCTGGCGTTCAAGCCACTGTTCGTGCCGCTGGTGGGCAACGAGCTGTACCTTGGCGTGCTCTACCTGTGTGCCTTGCCGGCCACCGTGCAGTCGGCCATCGCCTTCACCTCGCTGGCGCGTGGCAACGTGCCGGCGGCCATTTGCAGCGCGGCGGCATCCAGCCTGCTGGGTATCTTCCTCACGCCGTTGCTGGTGATGATGTTGCTGGGGGCCAGCGGCGATACCGGTTCCGGCCTGGATGCGGTGCTGAAGATCACCCTGCAGCTGCTGGTGCCGTTCGTGGCCGGGCAGGTCGCCCGGCGCTGGATCGGTGCGTGGGTCAAGCGCAATGCGCGCTGGCTCAAGGTGGTGGACCAGGGCTCGATCCTGCTGGTGGTCTACACCGCGTTCAGCGAGGCGGTGGTCACCGGGCTGTGGCACACGGTATCGCCGCAGCACCTGGCCGGGTTGTTTGCCGTGTGCGGGATTTTGCTGGCAGTGGTGCTGTACGGTACCCGGCTGCTCGGCAAGCTGCTGGGCTTTGACCTGGAGGACCGCATTACCATCCTGTTCGCCGGTTCGAAGAAGAGCCTGGCTACCGGGGTGCCAATGGCGCAGGTATTGTTCGTCGGCAGTGGCATTGGCGCGATGATCCTGCCGCTGATGCTGTTCCACCAGATCCAGCTGATGGTCTGTGCGGTGCTGGCGCAGCGTTATGCCAGCCGTGAGCAGGTGGCTGAAGAAGCTTCGGCGGCATCCTGACAGGGCCCTATCGCCGGCAAGCCAGCTCCCACCTCGACCGCACAGCTCTCAAGGCCTGTGCAGTCCCTGTGGGAGCTGGCTTGCCGGCGATGGGCTGCAAGGCAGCCCCAGACTTACCGGACCTGCCCTGAACCACGCTCGCGCAGCGCCTTGCTTACCTCGCCCTCGATCTTGTAGGCCGGCGCTTCCAGGTCGTCGTAGTTGCGCGTGTAGCGCCGGGCGAACTCTTCCACACCCAGCTGCTGATACTGCTGCACATGCTTGAGCTCGTGTGCCCACAACGCCACGTTGTCCTCGGCATCGGCGGGGCGGCGGAAAATGATCGTGTCGATCAGCGTCACGGCGTTCACGTCGGGGTTCTGCAGCAGCGCATTGGCCGCGCTCATCTGCTGTTCGTCACCCACCCGGAAGCGCGCCGCGTCGAGCACGGCAAAGTCGTACCAGGGTTCGAGTTGCGCACGGATATGCAACGGGATCGGCTCGACGCCGCTGGCGGTGGCTTCGTCGCGGGCCTGCTGCAGGGCGTAGGTCAGGCTGGACGAAGCCAGCACTTCCACATCCTTGAAAATCTGCCCGGCCTGGCCGGGGTCGATGGGCGCACAGAAACACCCCATCAGGCACACCTGGTACTGCCCTGGCGGGCAGGCCTGTTCGGCCAGTGCAGGCAGGCTCAGCAGTAGCCCCAGCAGTAGACTAATCCGCTTCATGCAGGGCCTTCTCGACAAAGTGGCGGCTGGCGTCCAGTACCTGCGACTGCACGCTTTCAGTGGCCAGCATGCGCCCGACCAGCAAGGCACCGACGCACTGGCTGATCAGCACCCAGGCCAATTCGTCGTCCTCCAGGGTTTCGCTCCAGGCCTGGTGCAGCTCCACCAGCCAATGCTCGGCCACGGCGCGCACGGGTGCTTCGGCCCGGGCAATCTCCACCCCCAATGGCGGCAGCGGGCAGCCACCTTCGGCATTGTGCAGGTGGGCCAGGCTCAGGTACTGCTGCAGGCAACGGCCCAGGCGTTCGCGGCTGGCGCCCTGGTTGGCCAGGCGCGCCAGCGGGCTGTTGCACAGTTCCTGTCGCACTACCTCGGTGAACAGGTCGTCCTTGGACGGGAAGTGGTTGTAGAAGGCGCCGCCGGTCAGGCCGATCGCCTTCATCAGCCCGGCCACGCCGGTGCTGGAAAAGCCCCCGCGTTTGGCCAGCGCGCCGCTGCTGGCCAGCAGCCGCTCGCGGGTTTGCTGCTTGTGTTCGTTGGTGTAGCGCATTCAATTGCCTCTGCAGGCGGGCTTGACGGTGGCGGCGATCATAACATAGCGTTCGTTTACTAAACGATCATTCACCAATGGAGGCAGGCATGACAGAACAACAAAAAGTGGTGCTCGTGATTGGCGCCGGGGATGCTACCGGCGGCGAGATCGCCAAGCGCTTTGCCCGCGAGGGCTACATTGCCTGTGTTACCCGGCGCCAGGCTGACAAGTTGCAGCCGCTGCTGGACGAAATTCGCGCTGCCGGCGGCCAGGCCCACGGTTTTGGCTCCGATGCGCGCAAGGAGGAGGAGGTGGCGGCGCTGGTCGAAACCATCGAGCGTGATATCGGCCCGATCGAAGCGTTTGTGTTCAATATCGGTGCCAATGTGCCCTGTAGCATTCTCGAGGAAACCCCGCGCAAATACTTCAAGATCTGGGAGATGGCCTGTTTTGCCGGTTTCCTCACCGCCCAGGCGGTGGCCCGGCGCATGGTCCAGCGCGAGCGCGGCACCATCCTGTTCACCGGCGCCACTGCCGGCACCCGTGGCGCGGCGGGCTTTGCGGCATTCGCCGGGGCCAAGCACGCCTTGCGCGCCCTGGCCCAGAGCATGGCGCGCGAGCTGGGGCCGCGGAACATCCATGTCGCCCACGTGGTGGTTGACGGAGCCATCGACACCGCCTTCATCCGTGACACATTCCCCGAGCGCTACGCCCTCAAGGACCAGGATGGCATCCTAGACCCGGCCCACATCGCCGACAGCTACTGGTTCCTGCACGCCCAGCCCCGCGACGCCTGGACCTTCGAGCTGGACCTGCGCCCCTGGATGGAGCGTTGGTAAGCCCCTTTCTCCGAGCAAGGACCGCAACCATGCATAAGACTGTCGATTTCTTTTTTGACCTGGGCAGCCCGGCCAGCTATCTGGCCTGGACCCAACTGCCTGGCCTGTGTGCCCGCCAGGGTGCCACGCTGCGTTACCGGCCGATGCTGCTGGGCGGGGTTTTCCAGGCCACCGGCAACGCCTCGCCGGTGATGATCCCGGCCAAGGGCCGTTACATGTTCACCGACCTGGCGCGCTTCGCCGCGCGCTATGGGGTACCGTTCGAGTTGCCGCCGGGGTTCCCGGTCAATACCTTGACCCTGATGCGCGGGGCAGTGGGCACCCAACTGCGTTCGCCGGAGCGGTTCGAGGCGTTGCTGGCGGTGCTGTTCAATGGGCTGTTTGCGCAGAGCCGCAACCTGGGCGATAACGCTGTCCTCGACGACACGCTGAGCCAAGGCGGCTTCGACCCGCAGGCATTTCGCGCGTTGGCGGGTGATGACGAGGTGAAGGCCGCGCTCAGGCACGCGACAGAAGAGGCAGTGGAGCGCGGGGTGTTCGGCGCGCCGACCTGTTTTGTCGGTGACGAGATGTTCTTCGGGCAGGACCGCCTGGACTTTGTCGAAGAGGTCCTGCGTAAGGGTGTCGACAGCCTTACCTGAAGGCGCCCCTCCCACAGGGTTGGCGCCTTCCCTGTGGGAGCGGCTTCAGCCGCGAACACCGGCGAAGCCGGTGCCATCCCGCACGCATGAAGCAATCAGAAGTTCGCCGGGGTATTGGCGCTGATAATCTCGGCCTCGTCCGGGCCGATGTTCTTGAAGCTGTGCGGCAGGGTAGTAGGGATGTAGTACCCGTCGCCCGAGTTGAGCACGCTCACCTGGCCATCGACCCACAACTCGACGGTGCCGCGGGTGACCAGGCCACACTCTTCACCCTCGGCATGCACGATCGGTTCGCCCGAATCGGCGCCCGGTGCATACAGTTCACGCAGCATGCGCATCTGCCGGCCTTCGACACTGGCGCCGACCAGCAGCATGCGCAGGCCGTTGCGGCCCAGGTCTGGCTGCTCGCCGCCACGGAACACGTAGCGCTCTTCGCGCACCGGCTCGTCGAAACTGAAGAACTCCGCCAGGCTCATCGGAATGCCTTCGAGCAGTTTTTTCAGGGAGCTGACCGAAGGGCTGACACGATTCTGCTCGATCTGCGAGATCGTCGAATTGGTCAGCCCGCTGCGGCGGGCCAGTTCCCGTTGGGAGAGGTTGTTGCGTTCACGCACCAGTTTGAGTCGCGTCCCCGTGTCCATAGCCGCCTTGTAATCAGAGGTGTCAATAATAATGAGCGATGCGCATTAAAACACACTCTGCGCGCTTGCGCGCTGTGCTTGTCAGGCCCGCTGATCGCGGGGCATCGGCCATGACCCGACCAGCAGCAACAGCGCCGCCACCGCCAGGAATGGCAAGCGCGGATCGACGGCATAAACCAAGGTGCCGGCCAGCGGCCCGATCACTGCGCCCATGCCCTGGGCAGCACCGATGGAGCCGGCCGTGGCGCCTTGCTCGGAAGCATGCATGGCATTGGCCGCCAGCGCCGAAAACGCCGGGAAGACAAAGCCCATGCCCGCCGCCGCGACAAAGTAGCAAGCCCACAGCCAGGGCGCCGTGGTGGCCAGCGAGCCGCAGGCAAAGCCCAGGGCCGAAACCGTGGCGCCGACCCGGATCATCTTCAACGGCGGCCATTCCAGCTGGCGCAGCAGCACCTGCGCCAGGATCAGCGCCACACCCACCGTGGTCAGGGCGATGCCGGCGGCCTGGGCCGCCTCGGCAGGGCCCAGGTGCAGGCGGTCGAGGGCAAAGAAGCCGACGATGATCTGCGATACCGTGACGCTGAGCATGGCGCTGAACGCCACCAGCAAAGGCCGGCGCAGACGCGTGTCGTTCAGCCGCACCGGGCTGGGGGCATGGCTGTGCGGCAGCGCCTGCGGCTTGAGGGTGAACAGCAGGACCAGAAAGGCACTGGCCGGCAGCAGCGACATGATATGGAACGGCAGGCTCAGGCTATGCCGCGCCAGCAGCGCTGCCAGCGCCGGCCCCACCACCAGGCCTACTGCGTTGGCCGCCCCCAGCGAGGCCATGGCCCGGGCCCGGCGTTGCGGTTCGACATGGTCGGCGATCAGCGCATTGCAGCCCACCGGGATGGCAGCGTAGAAGGCGCCAATACAGCCGCGCGCGACCATCAGGCCGATGAAGGCCAGGGTCGCCCCCGGCAGCCAGCGCAGCGCACCTTCGACGAACAGGCACAGCAGCCAGTAGGCCAGGGTGAAACCGGCGCTGCCCAGCAGCAGGATGCGCCGACGGCCCAGGCGGTCTGCGGCGCGCCCCCAGGGCCGGGCCAGCAGCACCCAGACCACGCCCGCCACGGTCACGGCGGCACCGGCTTGCCAGGTGGCCATGCCGAGCTGGCGGGCGATCGGGCCGATCAGGGCGACGAAGGCCATCATCGACATGGTACAGGCCATGTTGGCCAGCAGCAGGGGGCGCAAGTCCAGGGTACTGGCGGGTGCGAGTGTGGCAGGATCCTTTGCGACATTCATAGGGCAGTCCAGGGCGGTACGGCAAATAGATAGCCGATCTTGTTGGGAATTATTATCGATTGTCGACCCCCTGGGCTGCCGAGCGTCATTCGCTGCGGCGCAGTGGGCCAGGCCACATGCTACGCAACACGCCATCGCGGCGCACCCACGCGTGCATCAAGGCCGCCCCCACATGCACCAGCACCGTGGCGAACAGCAGGTAGCCGGCCCAGCCATGGGCCTGACGCAGCACGGCGTACAACTGCAGGTCATGCGGGGCAATCGCCGGCAAGCCCAGCGGGCGGGGGTAGCCACCGGCCGACAGCATGGCCCAGCCCAGCAGCGGCATGGCCAGCATCAGGCCATAGAGCAGCAGGTGCGAGGCCCCGGCTGCCCAGCGTTGCAGTGTGGGCAGGTCGTGCGGCAGGGCTGGGTGGGGCAGGGCCAGGCGAACGGCGATGCGCAGCAGCACCAGCACCAGCAGGGCCAGGCCGGTTGCCTTGTGCAACCCGATCAGCACGGGGTGGCGCGGCGACAGGTCGGCGACCATGCTCACACCGATGAACAACATGGCCAGGATCAGCACGGCCATCAGCCAGTGCAACAGGCGGGCGAGGGGGTGGAAGGCGTCGGTTTTCATGGGTGGGCTCCGGTGCCGAGCGATTCGCGGCTGCGGCGATTGAAGGATTCCGAGTAGGCGGCCGAACGGGCAGCGAGGATCGGGTCGGCAGAGGCCTGGATGCCCCGTGGCAGGATCAGCGGGTCGAAGTTGAGGTCGCGGCAGGCTCCTTGCTCGGGGCCGTCGACCTGCTCCAGTACCAGCGTGCCGGCGTCCACGCTGCGTCGTTCGGCAGGCCAGGGGCTGGCAGGGTCGTCCACCGCATCGCCAGGTTCCGCCAGCACCAGGCGCAGGGTCCAGCGCAGCGGCCCTTGGGCCAGCCTTTGCTGCAGGTCGTGCTGCAGGAACTGTTTGTCATCGACCTGGGCAGGCAGGGCGGCAAACGCTGTTTGCGGTTCCAGTTGCCAACGCACGGGGTGGGCCGCGCCGCTCGCGTCGATCAGGCGGAAGGCGTTTATGCTGTGGTATTGCGTGCTGGCGAAGCTGTTGCTGGGCTTGTAACCCGCCGCCCATTGGCGAAACGCCGCGCTTTCCGGGTGTGCGGCGAAGAACGCCTGCAGTCTGCCCGGGTCCGGCTTGCCGGTGGCCGGGTCTGGCGCCCCCGCCAGCACCTGTTCATAGAAGGCTTGTGGCGTGCTTACCGCCAGCACCGGCGGGTTGTTCATGCCGGTACGCCAGACCTGCCCGTCGTCGGTGCTCAGCTCGATGGCCAGGCTGCGCACCGGTATGCCGGTATCCGGCGCGAACGGGTTGGCGCCGCCGATGGCGAAGCGGCCGATCACTGGCACCCGCGGCTGGCTGAACGCCCGTGCCGTGGACAGGCTGGCGGCCTGCCCGCTGGGCTGGAAGTAGCCGCTGACGCACAGGCCCTTGGCGTGGTTCTTGCGGTAACCCGGGTAATGCCCGGCCTGGGCTTCGAAGGTGTCGATGATGCGCTGCGGGGTCAGGCGGGTTTCGCCAAGCCAGCCGGCGGCATAGGCAAAGGCGGCGCCCGCGCCCAGCATCACGGCGCCGATGGCGGCCAGGCGCAGGGCCTTGGCCGGGCCGTGCAGGGGTGAGTTCATGGTCATTGTCCGGTTCGGTGAAGGTGCCGGTACGACGGCGCAGGGAAAAACTTATTCCCTCGCCGGGAATAGAATTTCCTCACAGGCGTCTGCCTCTTACACTGACAGCCCCAGAGGCCGGGACTTTGCCATGCATGATCTGGACGACCACCAGTGGCGCGAGCTGCTGGCCGGCCTGCGCCGCTTTGCCGTATGGCTGACCCGCGAGCCGGGCAGCGCCGACGACCTGGTGCAGGCCACGGTCGAGCGGGCCTTGAGCCGGCGCGACCAGCAACGCGACGCCGATGCCTTGCGGGCCTGGCTGTTCACCATCCTTTATCGGCTGTTCCTCGACGGCAAGCGCCGCGAACGCCTGCATGCGCGCTGGCTGTCCTGGTTCGGCCGTGGTGAGCGCGACGACGAGCCGGTTGGCGGCAACCTCGAGGCCATTGTCCTGGCCCAGGCCGACCTGCAGGCTTTCGCCCGGCTCACGGCAGAACAGCGTGCGCTGTTGCTGCTGGTCAGCATCGAGGGTTTGAGCTACAAGGAGGCCGCCCAGGCCCTGGGCATCCCTATCGGCACTGTGATGTCGCGCCTGTCGCGCGCCCGCAATGCCTTGCGCGAACTGACCGAGGGCAGCCCCCAGCCCCCGGCCTTGCGGAGACTGAAATGACGCGCCTGATCCCCAGCGAAGACGAACTGCACGCTTACGTCGACGAGCGCCTGGAGCCTGTGCGCCGGGCCGAAGTGCAGGCCTGGCTGGCGGCCAACCCGCAGGCCGCGGCCAAGATCGAGGGTTGGCGTGCCGACGCCCGCCGCCTGCGTACGGCACTGGCCGGGTTTGGCGAAGTGCCCGGGGCGGCGCAGCTGGACCTGGGGCAGTTGCGCCGGCAATTGCGCCAACGCCGCCAGCGCCGCTGGGCCACGGCGGCGGTGTTGCTGCTGGCGTTGGGCGTGGGTGGCCTGGGTGGGTGGCAGGTGCGCGACGCGACCTTGGCGCGTGCCGACCTGCCGATGGCCGATGCCGTCCAGGCACACCGCTTGTTTGCCGGTAGCCAGGCGCTGGATATCCAGGCCAGCGACCCGGGCCAGTTGCGCGACTGGCTGGGGCGCCACTTCAGCCGCGTGGGCCAGTTGCCGGACCTGGCGGGCTACGGCTTCAAACCGGTGGGCGCGCGCCTGCTGAGCAATGAGCAGGGACCGGCGGCGTTGCTGGTGTTCGAGGATGGCAAGGGCCAGCGCATCAGCCTGTTCCTGCGTTCACCGGGCGATCAGTACCGGCGCATGCCGGACGGGCAGCGGGTGGATGGCCAGCTGGAGGCGCGGTATTGGTCGCATGGGGCCTACAACTTTGCTCTGGTCAGCGCGGCAGACGATGTGCGCGGGGCGGGGGTGGGGGAGGCGTTGCGGTTGGGTTTGTAACAGGAAATTCGCGGCTGGTGAGCACATTGTGGGAGCGGCCTTGTGTCGCGAAAGGGCCGCAGAGCGGCCCCAGGATTTCAGCATCACCGCCAGATCGCTGGGGCTGCTTCGCAGCCCTTTCGCGACACAAGGGCGCTCCCACAGGGATGGCGTTGGCTGTGGGCGGTGCTATATGCAACCCGCGATCAGCTCAATTCCAGCCAGATCGGCGCATGGTCCGACGGCTTTTCCATCCCGCGCAGTTCATAGTCCACACCCGCCGCCTTGATCCGCGGCACCAGGTGCTGCGAGGCCATGATCAGGTCGATGCGCAGGCCGCGCTTGGGTTCGTCCTCGAAGCCACGGCTGCGGTAGTCGAACCAGCTGAAGCGGTCGGAAACTTCCGGGTACAGGTGGCGGAAACTGTCCACCAGGCCCCAGCCTTTCAGACGTTCCATCCACTCGCGCTCTTCCGGCAGGAAGCTGCACTTGCCGGTCTTGAGCCAGCGCTTGGCGTTGTCCGGGCCGATGCCGATGTCGCAGTCCTGCGGCGAGATATTCATGTCGCCCATCACCAGCAGTGGCTGGTCGTTGCGGAACTGGCCTTCCAGCAGCGCCTGCAGGTCGCTGTAGAAGCGCTGCTTGGCCGGGAACTTGGTGGGGTGGTCGCGGCTTTCACCCTGGGGGAAGTAGCCGTTCATGATGGTGATCGGGTTGCCATCGGCATCGGCGAAGGTGCCCCAGATGAAGCGGCGCTGGGCGTCTTCTTCATCGCTGGCAAAGCCTTTGTGCAGGCTCAGCGGTGCCTGACGCGACAGCAGGGCCACGCCATAGTGGCCTTTCTGGCCGTGGTAATGCACGTGGTAGCCCAGCGCCTGCACGTCGGCCAGCGGGAACTGATCGTCGCTGACCTTGGTTTCCTGCAGGCCGATCACGTCCGGCTGGTGCTTTTCGATCAGCGCCGCCAGCTGGTGCGGGCGGGCCCGCAGGCCGTTGATATTGAAACAGACGATCTTCATGGAAAGATAATCCCGGTAAAAGGCGCGATGCTAGCCGACATCGCTTGCCATCACCAGCATGGCGGCTTCGGGAGCCTGCTGCTAACGTCCTTCCCAGGGCACTGTAAGCCCATTCCAGGAGGACTGCCCGCAATGCCCGAAACCACTGCCACTCCGGCCCGTGTCTGCCTGCTCGATGACGGCTACAGCCGCGAGGCGCGTTCGTTGCTGTACAACGCCTACCGTCACGAACCTACCTTCGCCTATATCTTCGAGGCCCAGCGCCCAGGCTATGAGCGGCGCCTGCGGGTGATGGTGCGCGAATGGGTACGCCAGCACTTCTACCTGCAACTGCCCGCCATCGGCCTGCTGGTGGAGGACCGCCTGATCGCCCTTGCCCTGATCGTGCCGCCGCTGCGCCGGCTGGGCGTGGCCGACAGCTGGGCCTGGCGCCTGCGCATGATGATGGGCACCGGCCTGCGCTGTACGCGCCGTTACATGGACTACCAGGCCGCCCTGGCCACCTGCCTGCCCACCGACGAGGTGCATGTGCTGCCGCTGCTGGGCGTGCACCCGCAATTTCAGGGCAAGCACTACGGCGAGCAATTGTTACAAGCTGTGCATGACTGGTGCGCAGACGACCCTGGTACCCAGGGTGTGGTGCTGGACACCGGCAACGAGCACTACCTGGCCTTTTACCAGCGCCAGGGCTATGAGGAAATTGGCGAGGTGGCTGTAGGACCAATCCGTGAGAGGGTGTTCTTCCATCCCAACCCGGTCTCTTCCAATTCTGCTTTTGCCTGAGCAGACGGCGCGGCGGCTCCCTTGAGCGCCCGGCTCTGGTAGCATGCGCCGCATGACGTATTCAGGAAGATTGACCTGGGGCCTGGTTATCTGGGTCGCCAGTTTCGCAGCATGGGGCCAGAGCGAGTTGCTGGTGAAGGTCAAACCGGCCAACAAGGCGCTCAAGGCCAATGTCGAAGGCTATATCGGTTCCCTTGGCGACCGCGATGAAGAAGCGCTGCTGCGCTTCAGTCGCGGCGCCCAGGAGCAGGCGCGCAAAGCCGCGCAGGCACTTGGCTACTACCAGGCGCAGATCGACACAGAGGTCAAGCCCGCCAGCGAGGCTGACCGTTCCCCGCAGCTGATCATCACCATCGACCCCGGCGAGCCGATTCGCCTGCGCAACGTGACCGTACGCATCGAAGGCCCCGCCAGCGAGATGAAGGCCTTTCGCGTGCCCGACAGCAAGGCCCTGCGCGCCGGTGAACAACTCAACCACGGCCATTACGAGGATGCCAAACGGCTGATCCAGAACCAGGCGTCGCGCTATGGCTTCTTCAGTGGGCGCTTCAGCCGCCAGCGCCTGGCGGTCGACCCTCAGGCGGGTGTGGCCGATATCGAACTGGTCTACCAGAGCGGCCCGCGCTATCACCTGGGCGCCGTCACCTTCGGTGGCGACACACCGCTGGACGACGACCTGCTGCAGCGCATGGTCTCGTTCAAGCCGGGAACACCTTACGACTCGGAACTGATCGCCGAGCTGAACAATGACCTGCAATCGAGCGGCTACTTCGAAGGCGTGCGCGTGGATGCGGCGCCCACCGCCGCCGTGGGCGAAGAAATCCCCGTGGATGTCCGCCTGGAAACCCGCAAGCCCCGCACCATGGGCCTGGGCCTGGGCTTCTCGACCGACGTCGGGGCACGCGGCAAGGCCAACTGGACCCGCCACTGGGTCAACCCGCAGGGCCATAGCTACGGTTGGGAAACCGAACTGTCGGCGCCCCGGCAGAACGTCGGCCTTTGGTACGACATCCCGCTCGACCCGCCGCTGACCGACAAGTTGCGCTTTGCCGGCGGCTACCAGAACGAAGAAATTGCCGGCACCGACACCCTCAGCAAACTGCTGACGGTGGGCCCCGAGTGGCACAGCAAGCTGCCCAGCGGCTGGCAGCGGGTGATTTCTCTCAAGTACCAGCGCGAGGAGTACCGCCTGGGTGATGACTCCGGGCTGAGCAATCTGCTGATGCCGGGGGTGAGCTATTCCTTCCTGCGCAGTGACAACCGCATCGACCCGCATAACGGCTACCGCCTGCAGTTCGATGTACAGGTGGCCAAGGAAGGGCTGGTCTCGGACACCAACCTGCTGCATGGCAACGTGCTGCTCAAGGGCCTGACCACGCTTGGCCATGACCACCGCTTGCTCGGCCGGGTGCAGTTCGGTGGCAGCGCGACCAATGGCTTCAAGAACAACATTCCGCCGTCGCTGCGCTTCTTCGCTGGTGGCGACCAGAGCGTGCGTGGCTATGACTACCAGACCCTGTCGCCGAAGAACAGCGACGGCGACCGCATTGGCGGGCGCTACCTGGTCGCCGGCAGTGTCGAGTACCAGTATTCGCTGATCGAAAAGTGGCGGCTGGCAACCTTCGTCGACCAGGGCAACTCGTTCAACGACCTGGAGCTGCCAAGCCTCAAGACCGGTGTCGGTTTTGGCGTGCGCTGGGTGTCGCCGGTCGGGCCGCTGCGCCTGGACCTGGCCAAGGCGCTGGATGATGAAGGGGGAATTCGCCTGCACTTTTCCATGGGGCCTGAGCTGTGAAACGCGTGATCAAGTACATTCTGGCGGGCCTGCTCGGGGTAACCGCAAGCCTGGGCCTGGTACTCGGCCTGCTGCTCGGGACCGAGGCCGGCAGCCGCTGGGTGCTGGGCAAGGTGCCCGGGCTTGAGGTGGCTGACTTCCAGGGCCGCCTGGCCGGTAGCTGGCAAGCCAGCCGGCTGAGCTGGGCCGATGCCGGCAGCACGGTAGAGGTGCAGGCACCGCTGCTGGCCTGGTCGCCGGCATGCCTGCTGCGCTCTACCTTGTGCATTGACCAGTTGCAGGCGCAGCGCATCGACATGGCCTTTGCGCCCAGCGCCGAATCGGCCGACAGCGGCCCGCTGCAGTTGCCTTCCCTGCGCTTGCCGCTGGCGATCGAACTGGGAGAGGTCAAGGTTGGCCGGTTGCGCCTGGATGGCAGCGACCTGCTTGGCGACTTGCAACTGGCGGCGCACTGGACCAATACCGGGCTGCGCATCGACAGCCTGCACCTGCAGCGCGATGACCTGCAATTGAACCTGCAGGGCGACCTGCAGCCCGAAGCTGACTGGCCGGTGCAACTCCAGGCGCAGCTGCAACTGCCAGCGGTGGACGGCAAACCTTGGCAGCTGGCGCTGACCGCCACCGGCGAGCTGCAGAAAACCCTGAAACTCGCCGGCACCAGCAGTGGTTACCTTGACGCCACGCTGAACGGGCAATTGCAGGCGTTGGCCGAGCACCTGCCGGCGACCTTGCAGATCCGCTCCGAGGCATTCAAGCCGGCCGCTTCGTTGCCCGACACCGTGCAGTTCAACCAGCTCAAGCTCGACGCCCGGGGCGACCTGCTCAAGGGCTATCAACTGTCGGGGTCGGCCAGCCTGCCGGCCGAGCAGTCGCCGATCGCCTTGCTGTTGTCCGGGCTGGTCGACAGCAAAGGCGCCAGGCTCGATGCCCTGGACCTGAAAGCCAGCGATACCCAGCGGGTCAAGTTGCAAGCCACGGCTGACTGGCAGCAAGGCCTGGTCGCCGACGCCCGACTGGACTGGCAGGACTTCCCGTGGCTGCGCCTGTATCCACTGGAGACGCCGCCCGAGGTTACCCTCAAGCGGTTCATGGCCCAGGTGCATTATCGCGATGGCAACTACCAGGGCACCTTCAATGGCGACCTGGATGGCCCGGCCGGCGCGTTCAGCCTGGCCAGCCCGTTCGAAGGTGACCTGAGCCAGGTGAAGCTGCCGCAGTTGGCGCTGAGCGCCGGGCAAGGCAAGGCTGCCGGCAGTGTCGCCGTACGCTTTGCCGACACCCTGGCATGGGATGTCGACCTGCAGTTGTCGGCGCTCGACCCGGCCTATTGGCTGGCCGAGCTGCCGGGTACCCTGGCGGGGCCGCTGCGCAGCAAAGGCCAGATGAAAGGCGACGCCCTGAGCCTCGATGCCCAGCTTGACCTGAAAGGCCGCCTGCGCGGCCAGCCGGCAATGCTCAAGGTCGAGGCCCAGGGGGCAGGGCAGAGCTGGACCTTGGGCGCCCTGGCAATCCAGCTGGGGGATAACCGCATCAATGGCAGTGGCAGCCTGCAGCAGCGCCTGGCCGGGCGGGTCGACCTCGACCTGCCGCGCCTGGGCCAGTTGTGGCCAAGGTTGCAGGGCCAGGTCAAGGGTCGGCTGGACGTCGCTGGCACCTTGCAGGCCCCGCAAGGTACGCTGACCCTGCAGGGCCAGCGGCTGGCCCAGGCGGAAAACCGCTTGCAGCAGCTGGACCTGGATGCCCGCCTGGACAACGCCCAGCGCGGCGTGATCGAACTCAAGGCCAGCGGCATTCACCTGGGTGACACGGCATTGGGCACCTTGCAGGCCAACGGCAAAGGCGACATTCGCCAGCAAGCGTTGACCCTGGCGCTGGACGGCCCGCAGCTCAAGCTCGACCTCGGCCTGGACGGCCAGTTGAACAAGGGAGACTGGCGTGGGCGCCTGGCCAGTGGGCGGATCCAGGCCGGCGGCCAGGACTGGCAGTTGCAGGCACCGGCGCGCCTGCAGCGGCTGGCCAGCGGCCAGCTGGACTTTGCTGCGCACTGCTGGCGTTCCGGCCAGGCCAGCTTGTGTGGTGACGACCAGCGCCTGGCCCCCGAGCCACGCTTGCGCTACCACCTCAAGCAGTTCCCGCTGGACAGCCTGGCCCAGTGGCTGCCGAAGGACTTCGCCTGGCAGGGCCTGCTCAATGCCGACATCAATCTGGACATCCCGGCCACTGGCCCCAAGGGCAACATCGTCGTCGACGCCAGTGGCGGTACCCTGCGCGTGCGCGACAAGGACCGCTGGGTCGACTTCCCGTACCAGGCCCTGCGCCTGGACAGCACGCTGGCGCCACGGCGCATCGATACCCGCCTGGCGTTCCGCGGCGAGCGCCTGGGCGAGCTGAACGTCAACACCCGCCTCGATCCACTGGGCAAGAACAAACCGCTGTCGGGTGATTTCCGCCTTGCCGGTCTCGACCTGTCGGTGGCGCGCCCGTTCGTGCCTATGGTCGAGCGCCTGGCCGGGCAGCTCAATGGCAGTGGCCGGCTGTCGGGCACCTTGCTGGCGCCGCAGGTCAACGGCAACCTGATGCTCAGCGGCGGCGAAGTCAGTGGCGCCGAACTGCCGGTCAGCCTCGAGGACCTGTCATTGCAGGCATTGATTGCCGGCGAGCAGGTACAGCTCAATGGCGGCTGGCGCAGTGGCGAGGCGGGGCGTGGCCAGTTGAATGGCAACCTCACCTGGGGCCAGGCCCTGGGCATGGACCTGCGTCTGCAGGGCCAGCAACTGCCCGTCACGGTCGAGCCCTATGCGACGTTGGAGGTCGCCCCGGACCTGACCGTGCGCCTGATCGACGACAAGCTGGCGGTGACCGGCAAGGTACAGGTGCCCAAGGGCACGATCACTGTACGCGAGCTGCCACCGTCCACCGTCAAGGTCTCGGATGACACGGTGATCGTCGGCCACCAGACCGAAGAGGGCAAGCCACCCATGGCGATGGCCATGGACATCGATGTCGAAGTGGGCCGCGACAAGCTTTCGTTCAGTGGCTTTGGCCTCAAGGCCAACCTGCTCGGCCATGTGCACATCGGCGACAACCTCGACACCCGTGGCGAGCTGAGCCTGGCCGACGGCCGCTACCGTGCCTACGGCCAGCGCCTGACCATTCGCCGTGCGCGGCTGCTGTTCGCAGGCCCGATCGACCAGCCGTACCTGGACATTGAAGCGATCCGCAAGGTCGACGACGTGATTGCCGGTATCCGCCTGAGCGGCAGTGCCGAGCAGCCCACCAGCAAAGTGTTCTCGGAGCCGGCCATGAGCCAGGAGCAGGCGCTGTCGTACCTGGTACTGGGGCGGCCTCTGGGCGCGTCCGGCGAAGACAACAACATGCTTGCCGAAGCGGCCTTGGGCCTGGGCCTGGCGGGTAGCGCCGGGATCACCGGCAGCCTGGCCTCGAGCCTGGGTATCGACGACTTCCAGCTGGACACCGAAGGTTCGGGCAATACCACCAGC
The DNA here is from genome assembly GCF_002113255.1 of Pseudomonas sp. B14(2017). Classification (NCBI taxonomy): domain Bacteria; kingdom Pseudomonadati; phylum Pseudomonadota; class Gammaproteobacteria; order Pseudomonadales; family Pseudomonadaceae; genus Pseudomonas; species Pseudomonas sp. B14(2017). The sequence continues at coordinate 118,691 of NZ_NEJY01000014.1, read as the reverse complement.
GTGGTCGCCAGCGGCAACCTCACCGAGAAGCTGAGCCTGCGCTATGGGGTGGGGGTGTTCGAGCCTGCGAACACCATTGCATTGCGCTACAAGCTGAGCAAGAAGGTTTACCTCGAGGCTGCCAGCGGGCTGGCCAGCTCACTGGACATCTTCTACAAGCGCGACTTCTGAGCCGTCGCGGGGCGGCCGTCAACGGACGATGGCCGCCTCGATGAACTCATTGGTGTCGGGCGAGGGCGGCGGGCTGGGGGCGCGTACCGGGATGATCAGGCTGGTGTACTCCTCGATCAGCCGGTTGAGGGCTTCTGGTGGTTCGCTGGCCTGGAACTGCATGCGGATCTGCACTTCATCGGGGTCACGGTTGTCGCCCTGACGGCTTTGGCCACCGATGGTGACCTTGAAGCTGGCCGCCTTGTTTTCGCCTGCGGTCAGCAGTGCCTGCTGTGCTTCGGTGCCTTTGACCCTTACCGAAAGGTCGACCTGCATGCGCTCGAGGGCCAGGCCCTTGGGCGACACCAGCGCGAACAGCGGTACGCGCATGATGTGCTGGCCGTCCATGGCCACTTCGACCATCTTGGCTTTCATGGGCGCGCCCAACGCTTCGGTGTCGCATTCGAAGAACTGGTCGAACAGGTTGATGTACTGCTGCGCGATCAGGCTGTTGGTAGCACTGGCGGCTTCCTGCAGGCCACGGGTGATTTCGCGCAGGTCGATGGAAGTCATGGGGGCGGGGGATTTATCCAATGCTTCGACTCCTCAGGCCAGGTGGTGCCCCCCTGTTGCTGGTCAGGGGGGCTGTTCGGGGCGGGGAGGTGCGCCTCAAGAGGTGGCGGCGCCGAGAGCCGGAGCGCCGTCGGCCGCAGGGTTCTTCAAGGTATCGGCCTGGGAAATCAAGTCCTGGCTTTCCAGTGTGGCGGTTTTGACCACGGTCGGCTTTGTCGCGGCGTCGGTCAGGAAGTCGATCACCCGCATCATCGCTTCAGGCGGGTCCTGGCGCTTCAAGGTCGTGTTGAAGGCGTAGCGGGCGCGGGTGTCAGTCTTGCGGGTTTGCGTGGACTTGTGGCTGACGCTGCCTTTCACGTTGAGCCTGAACGGCCCCCAGCCCAGCGAACCGCTTGCCTCGGCGCTCATGTCCTTGCTGGAAACGTCTTCCGACATCTGGTTGATGACCAGCTCGAACTCGACATTGCCTTCTTCGATGGAAATGTTCGGGTGGGTGATGGCTGCCACCAGCGGCACTTTCATGGTCTTGCTGACCACGCCCTTGTACTCGCCTTGTTCGTCGACGATGGTTTCGTCGTAGTCGAACTGGATGGCCACGGCCTTGCCGTCCTGGACGCACACCTGCATCAGGAAGTCGGCGTAGGATTTGCTGGCCGTGACCTGGGCCTGGACCATGGCCTGCAGGGGGCCTGCGATCATGCGGTCCATCGGCAAGGCATTGATTACGGAACCGATGAGGCTGTTATCTATCGACATTGCTGGGTTCTCTTCTGGTTGGTTTCAAAACGTGGCTGTCAGTGGTGGTGACGATGCCGGGGCTTCAGCGCGCGCAATGTTCCTGGCGACGGATGTTGCCGATCTGGCGCAGGCTCAGGCCGTACTTGTCAGCGAGCAGGCTGCGAGACAGGCCGCTGGCGCTTTCCTTCTGGATCTGCAGGTTGCGCAACTGGCGCATGAAATGGTCAGCCTTGGGGATTTCCAGAGCGACACCGGCAAAGCGCTTGATCAGTGCGTCGAGCGCTTCGGCCGGCAACACGTCGGCAAGCTTGGTGCGCTCGCGGTGCTTGGGGATGTACTTGGGCCTGCCGCCGTAGGCGCAGGTCAGCTGGTAGGCATTGTCGATGCCGATGCAGTCGATCAGGGCCTGCAGCGAGTGGGGCAGTTGGCTGATATCGATGTGGCTCAAGTCTGGCAGTTGCATATGGCGCTCCTTCGGGACGGATGGGCTGTGCTAACCGATCACCAGCGGCGTTATGTCGAAGGTGTGGCTGAATTTTCTGTGACAACCGAGGCATGTCGCTAGGCGCCATATGGGTTGGGGCTTGTAGCTTCCGCGAACAGGTTTTGCAGGCAGCGATATCCGGCGTTGTAGGACATGGCTTCAACATTTGGCTGTGGCGGGTGATTTCCCATCAGGCCACTCCCTGCGCAGCGCGTTGGGTGTGGTACCCCTCAATCGCACGGATAGCTGCTCAGCAGGCTGGCGCTGCGCAGGTAGGCCTGGGGGGAGTCGCGCATGCCTTGTGGCAGCGTGCGCCAATCGACCAGCAGGCACAGCGCATGCAGCGGCTGCCCGTCACGGTGGCCGATGACCTGGTCGGCAAAGCTGCGGCGGTACAGTGCCTGGGTCTGCTGCTGCGCTTGTACCTGGTCGGCCTGGGCCAGGGTTTGCCGGGCCAGTTCGGGCAGTTGCGCCAGGGGGACACTGAAATGCACCGACGCACCTTTTGCCTGCAGGTAACCGGCCTGGCGCACGCGCTGCCACAGTTGTTGCCATTGGCTGGCGCCAGCTTGGGCAGCCAGTTCGCGGCCCAGTTCGAGCAGTTGCTCGGCCGAAGTCTGGCGGGTGTCCAGCGCATGAAGGGAAAAGGGCGTCAGCAATAGCGACGCGAACAGAAGGGGTTTGTACATGGTGCCTCCGGCATGGGTGCTTGGGAGCCCCATGCTTTCAGGCAGGCGCCGCCCCACCCAGCAGGAAATGCAGCGCCGGGGCCGGTGGCCGTTGTATCATTGCCGCGGCTCGTTGCGAGCCATTTGCCCCTGATGTTGCAAGGAACCTTCGATGACACACGTGCAGCGCCTCAAATATTCCCTTCTGATCATCCTGGTGGTACTGGGTCTGATGCTGGGCCTGTCCCACCTGCAGAAGCAGGGCACGATCAGTGAGCAGACTTTCCAGATGCTGGCCATTGCCATCGCCGTGGTGGTCGTGGTGATCAACGGCATCCTGCGGCGCAAGGTCAAGCCCTGATCCTGGCGGGCCGGCCAGGTATGGCCGGCCATGCGCTCAGCGCACAGGCGTTCGCTCCAGCACGGCGCGCGCCTGCGGGTCGAGGCTGTAGCATTTGTCGCTGCCCAGCTGGATGACGCCCTCGCTGCACAGCCGCTTGAGCACTTCGCGCACGCTGAGGAACGACAGCGGGATATCCAGCTGTTCCAGTTGCGCGTGCACCCCGCGCACGCCAATGCTGCGGCCATTGCGGTCGGCGGCGTGCAAGGCATCGATGACCTTGAGGCGGATCAGGCTGGTACGCAGGCCAAAACTGCGCAACAGCTCGCGGATCTGTTCGTTGCCGATGCGTTCGTCAGCAAAAACGTCCTGTTCCCTGGGCGCTTTGCCTGGGACGCGCCCAGCCTGGATCGAGGGTTGCGGGTTGTACATGTGAATGCTCCTTTTCGTGGACGAACCCGAAATTTGGGTGCCTCACTTACTAGGACGAATGAGAACGGAAAAACTGCAGCCCACGCGCAAAAAAAAGCCTGGTTCTGTTCAAGACGTTTCATTGCCTGGTAATACGTAAAATTTTCATCTGGCCATTCGTCTGATCGGGATGACCCCCGAACCCGAGGAGTGCCCGTGTTTCCACTTTCCCGTCCCATGACTTGCGCTGGCCTGGTCGCCGCCCTGGTAGCCTTCAACGTCGGCGCAGTGCCGGTGCAGTCCGCCGCCGCCGATGCCAGTGCGCAGATTCGACGAACCAGTTACGGGGTGCCGCACATCGTGGCCAAGGACGAGCGCGGCCTGGGCTATGGCATCGGCTACGCCTACGCCCAGGACAACCTGTGCCTGCTGGCCAATGAAGTGCTGACCGTGAGTGGCGAGCGCTCACGCTACTTCGGTGCCAAGGGCAAGACCCTGGAGCAGCGTGACAACCTGGCCAGCGATGTGTTCTTCGCCTGGCTCAACACGCCGGCGGCAGTCGAGGCGTTCTTGCAGGCGCAGCCAGCGCCAGTACAGGCGCTGCTGGCAGGTTATGCCAGCGGCTACAACCGGGCGCTCGCCGAGCGCCGCAGCCAGGGGTTGCCTGCCGAATGTGGCAACGGCGAGTGGCTGCGGCCGATCAGCAGCGAGGACCTGATCAAGCTGACCCGCCGGCTACTCGCCGAAGGCGGTGTCGGGCAGTTCGTCGAAGCGCTGGCGGGGGCGCAACCGCCAACGCTGGCCAGCCAGCAGGCGCCGGCCGGGTTTGCCGCGGCGCTGGCCAGGCAGCAGCGTTTTGCCACGGAACGCGGTAGCAATGCGGTGGCCGTCGGGGCGCAACGTTCGGCCAATGGCCGCGGCCTGTTGCTGGCCAACCCGCACTTCCCGTGGATGGGGGGCATGCGCTTCTACCAGATGCAGCTGACCATTCCCGGCCAGCTCGATGTGATGGGGGCGGCATTGCCGGGCCTGCCGGTGGTCAACATCGGTTTCAACCAGCATCTGGCCTGGACGCACACCGTCGACACATCGAAGCACTTCACCCTGTACCGCCTGCAACTCGACCCCAAGGACCCGACCCGTTACCTGCTCGATGGCAAGTCGCTGCCGCTGGCCCGGCAAACCGTCAGCGTTGCGGTCAAGGCCGAGGATGGCAGCCTGAGCCAGGTACAGCGCCAGGTCTACAGCTCGCAGTTCGGCCCGGTGGTGCAATGGCCGGGTCGCCTGGACTGGGATGCGCATGCCGCCTACAGCCTGCGCGACGCCAACCTCGAGAACACTCGGGTGTTGCAGCAGTGGTACCAGATCAACCGTGCCGACAGCCTGGCTACGTTGAAAGGCTCGATCGAACAGCTGCAGGGTATTCCCTGGGTCAACACGCTGGCGGTGGACCCGGCAGGCAAGGCCTTGTACCTGAACCAGTCAGTGGTGCCATATGTGGATCAGCAACTGCTGAGTGCGTGCAGCAACCCGCAGGCACAAGGGCGCCTGGTGGTACTGGATGGCTCACGCAGCGCGTGCCAGTGGAAGGTCGATGCGCAGGCCGCGCAGCCGGGGATCTTCCCTGCACGGCTGCTGCCGAGCCTGGAGCGCGAGGACTTCGTGCAGAACTCCAACGACCCGGCCTGGATGGCCAACCCGGCGCAGCCGCTGACCGGTTATTCGCCGCTGGTCAGCCGCAGTGACCAGCCGCTGGGCATGCGTGGCCGCTTTGCCCTGCAACGCCTGCAGGGTACGGCCCGCCTGGGCGTTGACGACCTGCAGCGCATGGTGACCGATGACGAGGTCTACCTGGCCAGCCTGCTACTGCCTGACCTGCTGCAGTGGTGCAAGGGCGCCGATGCGGATGTGCGGGCGGTATGCAGCAGCCTGGCGGCCTGGAATGGCAAGGCTGACCTGGACAGCGGCATTGGCCTGGTGCATTTCCAGAACCTGTTCGATGCCCTGGCCGAGCACCCGGAAAGCTGGCGGGTGGCCTTCGACCCGGCCGACCCGCAGCACACCCCGCGCGGGCTGGCGGTAGAGCAGGCGGGCGTGCGCAATCTGCTGCACCAGGCCGCGCTGGCGTCGCTCAAGCAGGTGCGTGACAGCGGCATGGCAGGGGAGGCGCGCTGGGGGCAGGTGCAACAGGCAAGCAATGGGACACCGGTGCCGGGTGGCCCGCAGGCGTTGGGCGTGTACAACGCGATCTACAGCGTGCCGCACGGGCAGGGCAAGCGGCTGGTGGTCAGTGGTACCAGCTACCTGCAACTGGTCAGCTTTACCGACAAGGGGCCGCAGGCCCGTGGGCTGTTGGCGTTTTCCCAGTCGAGTGAAGCGGCTTCGGTGCATGCCGGTGACCAGACCAAGGCGTTTGCGGCCGGAAAACTGGCGGTGATTCCGTTTACCGAGGCGCAGATCAAGGCTGACCCGGAGTATCGGGAAGTGGTGATCAGCGAGCGGGACAAGGGGGCGGTGGTCCAGCAGTAAGGCATGCCGGCCTCTTTGCGGGCTCGCCCGCTCCCACAGGTACTGCACCAGGGCTACAAGCGGTGCGGTACCTGTGGGAGCGGGCGTGCCCGCGAAGAAGGCGACTCGGTCGCTCAGGAAAACTCGAACGGCGCCAGCTGAAACCCTTGCTCGTCAACCTGCAAGGCCCAGCCACGGCGGTCCCAGTCGCCCAGCACGATACGCCGTGCCGGTTGCCCGTCGACTACCAGCTTGTGTATCGCCGGCCGATGGGTATGCCCATGCACCAAGGTACGTACACCATGCGCCGCCATCACCTTCGGCACTTCCTCTGGCGTGACATCGACGATCTCGGTGGACTTCATCCGTGTCTGCGTGCGGCTTTCGCTGCGTAGCTTGCGTGCCAGCTTGTAGCGGGCCGACAGCGGCAGGTGCCGCAACACCCACAGGCTCAGCGGGTTGCGCAGCAAGCGGCGCATTTTCATGTAGGCCAGGTCGCGGGTGCACAGGGTATCGCCATGCATCAGCAGCACCTGCTCACCACCCAGCTCGATCACGCTGGGGTCGTGCAGCAACGTGCAGCCCGCAGCGTCGCAGAAGGCCTGGCCAATCAGGAAATCACGGTTGCCATGCATCAGGTAGATGGCCGTGCCGCTGTCGCTCAGCCGCCGCATGGCCTGGCAGACCGACTGCTGGAAGGGCGTCATGGCGTCGTCGCCGATCCAGGCTTCGAAGAAGTCGCCAAGGATGTACAACGCCTTGGCGTGGCGGGCACGGCCATCGAGCAGATCAAGAAACGCCCGGGTAATGTCCGGGCGTTCTTCTTGCAGGTGGAGATCGGAGATCAGCAGGATCACTCAACGATCTCGGCTTTCTCGATGACCACGTCGTCCTTCGGAACGTCCTGGTGGCCAGCCTTGGAGCCGGTGGCGACCTTTTCGATAGCGTCGACGATTTCACGGCCTTCGATCACTTCGCCGAATACCGCGTAGCCCCAGCCCTGCACGTTCTTGCCGCTATGGTTGAGGAAGTCGTTGTCGGACGAGTTGATGAAGAACTGCGCCGAGGCGGAGTGCGGCTCCATGGTACGGGCCATGGCGATGCTGTACTTCTTGTTCTTCAGGCCGTTGTCGGCTTCGTTCTGGATGCTGGCGCGGGTCTTCTTCTGGCTCATGCCAGGCTCGAAGCCGCCGCCCTGGATCATGAAGCCCTTGATCACACGGTGGAACACGGTGCCATTGTAGTGGCCGTCCTTGACGTACTGAACGAAGTTTTCGGTAGTCAGCGGCGCTTTCTCGGCGTCCAGTTGCAGTACGATTTCGCCGTGGTTGGTGCTCAGTTTGACTTTGGACATGCTGAAACTCGCTCTTTCAAGGCAATCGGAATTAGGGTGCGCAGGGCGCGGGTTATCACCTGACGCAGGATCAGGCGATCGCGACACATGGCGCGCACTGGCCATTTTGCCAGGCTGCGGCAAAAAGCCGTGATAAATCACGCCAGTTTGTCCGGGCCCGACTGTCAGCAGCTTGACTGCTTCGGCTATGATAGGCCCTTTGATTCAATCGGCCTACCCAGGCCGGACACGTGCATTCAAGGATCCTATGAGCAAGCCCACTGCCGACAACGCGCCCAACGCCGCTGCCAAAGGCGCCCCCGCTGTCCCTGCGAACTTCCTGCGGCCGATCATCCAGGCCGACCTGGACTCGGGCAAGCACAGCAGCATCGTCACCCGTTTCCCGCCGGAGCCCAATGGCTACCTGCACATCGGTCACGCCAAGTCGATCTGCGTCAACTTCGGCCTGGCCAAGGAATTCGGGGGCGTCTGCCACCTGCGTTTCGACGATACCAACCCGGCCAAGGAAGACCAGGAGTACATCGACGCCATCCAGAGCGATGTCAAGTGGCTGGGCTTCGAATGGGCCGGCGACGTGCGCTACGCCTCCGACTACTTCGACCAACTGCACGACTGGGCAGTCGAGCTGATCAAGCGCGGCAAGGCCTACGTCTGCGACCTTACCCCCGAGCAGGCCAAGGAATACCGTGGCAACCTCAAGGAGCCGGGCAAGAACAGCCCGTTCCGCGAGCGCAGCGTTGACGAGAACCTCGACCTGTTCGCCCGCATGAAGGCCGGCGAGTTCAAGGATGGCGAGCGCGTGCTGCGGGCCAAGATCGACATGGCCTCGCCGAACATGAACCTGCGCGACCCGATCCTGTACCGTATCCGCCATGCCCACCACCACCAGACCGGTGACAAGTGGTGCATCTACCCGAACTACGACTTCACCCATGGCCAGTCGGACGCCATCGAGGGCATCACCCACTCGATCTGCACCCTGGAGTTCGAAGGGCATCGTCCGCTGTACGACTGGTTCCTCGACAACCTGCCGGTGCCGGCACACCCGCGCCAGTACGAGTTCAGCCGCCTGAACCTGAACTACACCATCACTTCCAAGCGCAAGCTCAAGCAGCTGGTGGACGAAAAGCACGTCGAAGCCTGGGACGACCCACGCATGTCGACCCTGTCCGGCTTCCGTCGCCGTGGCTACACCCCGGCCTCGATCCGCAACTTCTGCGAAATGATCGGCACCAACCGTTCCGACGGCGTGGTCGACATGTCGATGCTCGAGTTCAGCATCCGTGACGACCTGGACCGTACCGCACCGCGCGCCATGTGCGTGCTGCGCCCGCTGAAGGTCGTCATCACCAACTACCCGGAAGGCCAGGTCGAGCAGCTCGAACTGCCGCGCCACCCGAAGGAGGACATGGGCGTGCGCGTGCTGCCGTTCTCCCGTGAACTGTACATCGACCGCGACGACTTCATGGAAGAGCCGCCGAAGGGCTACAAGCGCCTGGAACCGGCCGGTGAAGTGCGCCTGCGCGGCAGCTACGTGATCCGCGCCGACGAGGCGATCAAGGATGCCGACGGCAACATCGTCGAGCTGCGCTGCTCGTACGACCCGGACACCCTGGGCAAGAACCCGGAAGGCCGCAAGGTCAAGGGCGTGATCCACTGGGTGCCGGCCGAGGGCAGCGTCGAGTGCGAAGTGCGCCTGTACGACCGCCTGTTCCGCTCGCCGAACCCGGAAAAGACCGAGGAGGGCGGCAGCTTCCTGGACAACATCAACCCAGGCTCGCTGCAAGTGCTCAGCGGCTGCCGTGCCGAGCCGTCGCTGGCCCAGGCGCAGCCCGAGGACCGCTTCCAGTTCGAACGCGAAGGTTACTTCTGCGCCGACCTGAAAGACAGCCAGCCGGGCCGCCCGGTGTTCAACCGCACTGTCACCCTGCGTGACTCCTGGGGCAGCTGAGGAACCGCCGTGCTTACCATCTACAACACGCTGAGCAAAGCGAAGGAAACCTTCAAGCCGCTGGATGGCAACAAGGTGCGCATGTACGTGTGCGGCATGACCGTATACGACTACTGCCACTTGGGCCATGGCCGCAGCATGGTGGCCTTCGACCTGGTCACCCGCTGGCTGCGCAAGAGCGGCTACGAGCTGACCTACGTGCGCAACATCACCGACATCGATGACAAGATCATCAACCGGGCCAACGAGAACGGCGAAAGCTTCGACGCCCTGACCGCCCGCATGATCGACGCGATGCACGAAGACGAGCGCCGCCTGAACATCCTGCCGCCGGACCAGGAGCCGCGTGCCACCGACCATATCGCCGGCATGCACGCGATGATCCAGACCCTGATCGACAAGGGTTATGCCTACGCACCGGGCAATGGCGACGTGTACTACCGCGTCGGCAAGTTCGTCGGTTACGGCAAGCTGTCGCGCAAGAAGATCGAAGACCTGCGCATCGGTGCCCGTATCGAGGTCGACGAAGCCAAGCAGGACCCGCTGGACTTCGTGCTGTGGAAGGGCGTCAAGCCGGGCGAGCCGAGCTGGGAATCGCCATGGGGCCCGGGGCGTCCGGGCTGGCACATCGAGTGCTCGGTGATGTCCACCTGCTGCCTGGGTGAAAGCTTCGACATCCACGGTGGCGGCAGCGACCTGGAGTTCCCGCACCACGAGAACGAGATTGCCCAGAGCGAGGCGGCCACCGGCAAGCAGTACGCCAACGCCTGGATGCACTGCGGCATGATCCGGATCAATGGCGAGAAGATGTCCAAGTCGTTGAACAACTTCTTCACCATCCGTGACGTGCTCGAGAAGTACCACCCTGAAGTGGTGCGCTACCTGCTGGTGGCCAGCCACTACCGCAGCGCGATCAACTACTCGGAAGACAGCCTGCGCGATGCCAAGGGCGCACTGGAGCGCTTCTACCACGCCTTGCGCGGCTTGCCACGGGTGGCGGCCAAGGGTGGCGAAGAGTTTGTCGAGCGCTTCAGCGTGGCCATGAACGACGACTTCGGCACCCCCGAAGCCTGCGCCGTGCTGTTCGACCTGGTGCGCGAGATCAACCGCCTGCGCGACAGCGACCTTGAGGCCGCTGCCGGCCTGGCCGGTCGCCTGCGCGAGCTGGGTGATGTGCTGGGTGTGCTGCAGCTGGAAGCCGATGACTTCCTGCGTGCCGGTGCCGAAGGCAAGGTGGATGCCGCTGAGGTCGAGGGCTTGATCCAGGCGCGCCTGCAGGCGCGTGCGGACAAGAACTGGGCCGAGTCCGACCGCATTCGCGACCAGCTGACCGCCATGGGTGTGGTGCTGGAAGACAGCAAGGGTGGGACTACCTGGCGTCTGGCTGACTGATCGATGTCATCGGGGCTGCTGCGCAGCCCATCGCCGGCAAGCCAGCTCCCACAGGAACCGCGCAATACTGAAGAACTGCGCACTCCCTGTGGGAGCTGGCTTGCCGGCGATGGGCCGCATAGCGGCCCCAGCTTCTATTTGGCTAGCCCGGCGAGCGGGCAGTGCAGTACCAGCCTCGCCCCACCCAGCTCGCTTTCCCCCACCTCCAGCCCGAACCCATGCAGGTCGACGATCGCCGCAACGATCGACAACCCCAGCCCGAACCCCGCATGGCGGTGGCCTTCATCGCTACGGTAGAAGCGCTTCAGCACTGCCGCCCGTTCCTCTTCCGGAATACCCGGCCCGCTGTCCTCGATGGCCAGGCGCAGGCCCTTGTCGTCCTGGGTCGCAGTAATCCGCACCAGCCCACCCTCGGGCGTGAACTTGATGCCGTTGCCCACCAGGTTGGCCAGTGCCTCGAACAGCAGTTCGCGGTCACCGTGCAATGCCGGCAGTTCGGCTGGCTGCTGCAGTTCCAGGCGGATGCCGACGTCTTCGGCCAGCGGCAGGTAGAAGTCGTGCAACTCCACCAGCAGTTCGTGCGGGTCAAGCTGGACGAAACCGGCCCGCCGCTGGCGGTCTTCCAGTTCGCTGATGCGCAACAAACCGCGAAAACGCGCCATCAGGGTGTCGGTTTCGCCGATGGCCTGGTCCAGTGCCTCGGCCTGGGTGGAGTCGACGTCACTTTGCTGGCGAATGCGGTACAGCTGGGCGCGCAGGCGCGTGAGCGGGGTGCGCAGGTCGTGGGCGATGTTGTCGCACACGCCCTTGACCTCGTGCATCAGCCGCTCGATGCGGTCGAGCATGGCGTTGACGATGGCCGCCAGCATGTCCAGCTCGTCACGCCGGGCCGACAGCGGCAGGCGGTGGGTAAGGTCACCGGCGACGATCAGTTCGGCCTGGGCCTGGATCGCGCGAATGCGCTTGAGCGGGCGGCGCCTGAGCAGGTACCAGCCGGCAAAGCCCGGGATCAGGGTCAGCGAGATCCCCCAGAGCAGGGCATGCAGGATGATCCGGGTGACCACGAACAGCGAGCCGTTGTCGCGCACCAGCACCAGCCAGCGGCCATCCTGCACCTTGATCGCCACCGCGTCGCAGCTGTCACGCGGCATGTGTGGGTCGTCGGCGTCCAGGCAGCGCTTGAGTTCGTGAACCTTGCCGTCCAGCCCCAGCTCTGGCGGGATGGCGCGAATGCGCCCGCCGATCGGGTTGAGCTGGTTGTCGAACAGGCCGTAGGCGTCGAAGCTGCGCTCTTCGAAGGCCTGGCTGGCGACCAGGGCGTCGTCCAGCTGTTTGCCGCTCATGTGCGCGAACAGGTGCTGGCGCTGCAGCATCGAATGGCGGGTGAGTTTGTTCAGGTAGCTGGACACCTCGAAGTACAGCACCCCCATGAGGATGCTGCTCCAGGCCACGAACAGAAAGCTGTACAGCGCCAGCAGACGGCTGGTCGAGGAGCTCCAGCCCTTAGACGGGTTCAGCAATGGCATAGCCGGAGCCCCGTACCGTACGGATCAGCGGCGATTGGCCGGGTGAGTCGATTTTCTTGCGCAGGCGGCCGATGTGCACATCGATCAAGTTGGTGCCCGGGTCGAAGTGGTAGCCCCAGACTTCCTCGAAAATCATCATCCGCGTGATCACCTGGCCGCTATGGCGCATCAGGTACTCCAGCAGCTTGTACTCGGTGGGCAGCAGGTTGAGGGTCTGTTCGCCACGGCGGGCTTCGTGGCTGATCAGGTCCAGTTGCAGGTCGGCGACCTGCAGGCGGGTCTGGGTCATGGGCACGCTGTTGCGGCGCAGCAGCACTTCGACCCGCGCGGCCATCTCGTCGGAGGCGAACGGTTTGGTCAGGTAGTCGTCACCCCCGGCACGCAGGCCGCGTACCCGCTCGTCGACGTCGGAGAGGGCGCTGATCATCAGGATCGGCGTGGCGATCTTGAGGCTGCGCAGGGTGGTGACGATGGTCAGGCCATCGACCTCGGGCAGCATGCGGTCCAGGGTAATCAGGTCGTAGCCGCCGGCAATGGCCTTGGCCAGGCCTTCACGGCCATTGTCGGCCCAATCCACCTCAAGGCCGTGGCTGGTAAGTTCGGCGACGATTTCCTGGCCGGTGACGGCGTCGTCTTCGATGGTCAGTACGCGAGGCATGCTGGTTCCCGGGCATCTAATGGAGACTTGATTGTGCCAAAGAATAGCCAAACGGCGATTTAAGAAAAATTCATCTGGCGCGTTTTGCCTGCACTGGCCCTATCGCCGGCAAGCCAGCTCCCACAGAGACCCCACAGGCCCCGAAGGCAGCGCAGTACCTGTGGGAGCTGGCTTGCCGGCGATAGGGCCCTGAAAGGTACAAAGCAACCCCCTAGCGTGCGCCGATACCCTCGGCATGCATGATCTGCGCAATGATCGGCACCGGAGTCATCAGGTGCGAACGCATCATGGCGCTTGCGCGCTTGGCGTCCCGGGCCAGAATCACCTCGACCAATGCCGCATGCTCCTGGCGCTTGAGCTCCAGGGCCTGTTCGGAAAACACCGTCTGGGTCAGCCACAGATGCCGGTAGCGCTCGGCCTGATCGAACAGATAGGTGCGCGCCTGCAGCAGGTGCTTGGAGCCGCAGCCCGAGGCAATGGCCGTGTGGAACGCCTTGTGCCGTTCGTCCCATACATCCAGGCGTTGCTCGCGGGTCTTCACTTCCACCACCTTGGCCAGGGTATGCGAATGGGCCAGTACCGACGCCTCCCAGGCGTCGTCGCCACGTTCGATGGCCAGGGTGATGATCATCGCCTCCAGGTTGGCGCGGGCATCGTAGATGTCGTTCATCTCGTCCAGCGACATGGGCGCCACACGGTAGCCCTTCTGGCTGATCGCGTTGACCAGATGCTCGGCCACCAGCTGCGACAGTGCTTCGCGCAGCGGGCCCACGCCCAGGTCGTAGCGTTCCTTCAGGGTGCTCATCAGCAGCTTTTCTCCGGGCTTGAACACGCCGCGGATGATGTCCTTCTTGAGCCTCTCATACCCGCTGAATGCTGAGTTTTGTCGGGGGGCGAGCGCTTCCAAGGTCCTGTTCCTCAAACGGTTTTGTCAATCATACCGAAAGCGTTCGCTGGCGAAAAACAATGGACAAACACGTGTTTTATCTGTGAAAAATAAAAATGTAGACATTTTGCGTTTATGGCGATAATTTTAGCTCGCCCGCACTGATCCAGGTCATGACCGGACGGCGCCACTCACTTTCTCTGCCAGGACACTGCCATGAACGCTTTTACGCAGATCGACGAACTTGTGATGCCACTGCCGCTCGAACCGCGAGGTTTCACCATCGCCCCCTCGAAACAGTCGCCGCGCCTGCTTGAGCTCACCTTTGCCCGCGAAACGGTCGAAGCGTTCGTCCAGGCTGTTGCCCAGTGGCCGGTGCAGGCGCTGGAGTACAAGTCATTCCTGCGCTTCCGGGTTGGCGAGATCCTCGACGAACTGTGCCAGGGCACCCTGCGGCCGGTGCTGCTCAATACCATCCTCAACCGCGCCAGCGGCGGCATGCTGATCACCCCGGTCGGCCTGGATGACGTGAGCCAGGCCGAGGACATGGTCAAGTTCACCACCGCCTGCGCACACCTGATCGGCCGCTCCAACTACGACGCCATGAGCGGCCAGTTCTATGCCCGCTTCGTGGTGGTCAACACCGACAACTCCGACAGCTACCTGCGCCAGCCGCACCGGGTCATGGAGCTGCACAACGACGGCACCTTCGTCAACCAGATCACCGACTACGTGCTGATGCTGAAGATCGACGAAAAGAACATGGAAGGCGGCAACTCGCTGCTGCTGCACCTGGACGACTGGGAACAGTGCGACGAATTCTTCCGCCACCCGCTGGCCCGTCGCCAAATGCGCTGGACCGCACCGCCGAGCAAGAAGGTGTCCGAAGATGTGTTCCACTCGGTATTCGACACCGATGCCGAAGGCCGCCCGACCATGCGCTACATCGACCAGTTCGTGCAGCCGGAAAACTACGAGGAGGGCATCTGGCTGAACGCCCTGTCCGAATCGCTGGAAGGCAGCGAGAAGAAGCTTTCGGTACCGGTTGGCGTGGGTAGCTTCCTGCTGATCAACAACCTGTTCTGGCTGCATGGCCGCGACCGCTTCACGCCGCACGAAGGCCTGCGCCGCGAACTGATGCGCCAGCGCGGCTACGTGGCCTTCCCCAAACCGCTGTACCAGCGCGGGCAATAATGACAGGGCGCGGGGCGGGCGCCCGCCCACGCGTCTTTGCACAAAACGATGCCACCAGGGCCCGCGCGGGCCTTGGTGAGCCAGTCAGGCAATGCCTGCGTGTGAGGTAAGGCTGTGTACGATTTCATCATCATTGGCGGTGGCATTGTGGGCATGTCCACGGCCATGCACCTGATCAAGGTCTACCCGGATGCGAAGATTCTCCTGCTGGAGAAAGAGTCCGGCCCGGCCCGCCACCAGACCGGCCACAACAGCGGCGTGATCCACGCCGGCGTGTATTACACCCCCGGCAGCCTCAAGGCGCGCTTCTGCCTGGAAGGCAACAAGGCCACCAAGGCCTTCTGCACCCAGCACGGTATCCGCTTCGATGAGTGCGGCAAGCTGCTGGTGGCCACCAACGACCTGGAAATGCAGCGCATGAAGGCGCTGTGGGAGCGCACCGCGGCCAATGGCCTGGAGCGCTACTGGCTGTCGGCGGCCGAACTGCGCGAGCGCGAGCCCAATATCGTTGGCATGGGCGGCATCTTCGTGCCCTCCAGTGGCATCGTCAATTACGCCGAAGTGACTGCTGCCATGGGCGCCGAGTTCCAGCGCGCCGGCGGTGAAATCCGCTATGGCGCCGAGGTGGTCGGCCTGCAGGAGCTGGCCAGCGAAGTGGTCGTGCGCACGCAGGGTGACGAATTGCGCAGCCGTTTCCTGGTGACTTGCTCGGGCCTGATGGCCGACCGCGTGGTGAGCATGCTGGGCCTGCGTACCGAATTCGTCATTTGCCCGTTCCGTGGCGAGTACTACCTGCTGCCCAAGCAGCACAACCAGATCGTCAACCACCTGATCTACCCGATTCCCGACCCGACCATGCCGTTCCTGGGCGTGCACCTGACACGCATGATCGACGGCACCGTCACCGTTGGCCCCAACGCCGTGCTGGCGATGAAGCGCGAGGGCTACCGCAAGCGCGATATCAGCCCCGGCGACCTGTTCCAGACCTTGACCACCCCCGGCATCCTCAAGGTGCTGGCGAAGAACTTCCGCCCTGGCCTGATCGAGATGAAGAACTCGCTGTTCAAGGGTGGCTACCTCAAGCAGGTCCAGAAGTACTGCCCGAGCATCACCAAGGCCGACCTCACGCCTTACCCGGCCGGCGTGCGAGCCCAGGCCGTGTCGCGTGACGGCAAGCTGATCGACGACTTCCTTTTCGTCAACACCGCTCGCAGCGTCAACGTGTGCAATGCACCGTCGCCGGCCGCCACCTCCGCCATCCCGATCGGCGCCTACATCGTCGACAAGGTATGCGAGCAGGTCGGCCGCCAGGGCGGCAGTTTCCCCAAGGCCGACCTGGCGCCCCGTCAGCGGGCTGCCGGCTGACCTACCCGTAATACGTTCTGCGGTTTCGTTTTACTCAACCCGTACTGCCCTACTCACCACCTGGGGCAGGGCGGGCTTTTTCGCGCCTGCGTCGGTGACGTGCAAGCCGGCGGCCCCTGCGTGGGCATGACAAAAACAACAAGGTAGCGCCATGCAAACCCACAAGAACAATTTGAGTCATGGATTGAAATCCCGGCATGTCACCATGCTGTCCATTGCCGGCGTGATCGGTGCCGGCCTGTTCGTCGGCTCTGGCCGTGCGATTGCCGAAGCAGGGCCAGCCACCATCCTGGCCTATATCCTGGCCGGCGCGCTGGTGGTGCTGGTGATGCGCATGCTGGCCGAAATGGCCGTTGCCTCGCCGGACACCGGTTCGTTCTCTACCTATGCCGACCTCGCCATCGGCAAGTGGGCCGGCTACACCATCGGCTGGCTGTACTGGTGGTTCTGGGTACTGATCATCCCCATCGAGGCCAATATCGCCGCCACCATCATCAATTCCTGGGTCCCGCAGCTGGAGATCTGGGTCTTGTCGTTGGTGATTACTCTATTGCTGACTGCCACCAACCTGTTCAGCGTGAAGAACTACGGTGAGTTCGAGTTCTGGCTGGCGTTGGTGAAGGTGGTGGCCATCGTCAGTTTCATCGCGCTGGGGGTGTGCGCCATCTTCGGCCTGCTGCCAGGCTCAGGTGTCAGCGGCGTGTCGCGTCTGTGGGATAGCGGTGGCTTCATGCCCAACGGTTTTGGTGCGGTGCTCAGCGCCATGCTGATTACCATGTTCTCGTTCCTCGGTGCCGAGGTGGTGACCATCGCCGCGGCCGAATCCGACGAAGCGGGCAAGCATATTTCCAAGGCCACCAACTCGGTGATCTGGCGAATCACCCTGTTCTATATCCTGTCGATCTTCATCGTCATCGCGCTGGTGCCGTGGACCGACCCGCGCCTGGCCAGCGAAGGTTCCTATGTCACTGTGCTGGACACCCTGGGCGTGCCGAATGCCAAGGCCATCATCGACTTCGTGGTGCTTACGTCGGTGACCAGCTGCCTCAACTCGTCGCTGTATACCGCGTCGCGCATGGTCTACTCGCTGAGCCGCCGCGGTGATGCGCCGGCCTGTGCCCAGGTGACCAGCCGCAGCGGCACCCCCGTGGTAGCTGTGCTGCTGTCCACTGGCGCAGCTTTCCTGGCAGTGATTGCCAACTACCTGGTACCGGCCAAGGTGTTCGGCTTCCTCATGGCAAGCTCCGGCGCCATTGCCTTGCTGGTGTACCTGGTGATCGCCGTTTCCCAGTTGCGCCTGCGCCAGCGTCTGACCGCACAGGGCAAGACACTGGGCTACCGCATGTGGCTGTTCCCGTGGCTGACGTGGGGCGTGATCCTGTTCATCAGTGGCGTGCTGGTGCTGATGCTGTTCCGCCCGGACCACCGCCTGGAAGTGGTATCGACCATGGTGCTGGCGGTGCTGGTGGTGTGTTCGGGCCTTCTGGTCACACGGCGCCGGGCGCGCGAGGTGGTGGTTGGCCGCGTAGGGCAGGGCGCCTGAGCCGTTCGGCCTGAAGACAGACGAGCAAGTCGCATCAGGCTGTGAGAGGATGTCCGTCATCACAGCCAGGACCCCGAACGCAGCCTGATGAAGACACCCAAAAGAATCGAACCCCTGATCGAAGACGGCCTGGTCGACGAAGTACTGCGGCCGTTGATGAGTGGCAAGGAAGCCGCCGTGTATGTGGTGCGCTGTGGCAGCCAGGTGCGCTGCGCCAAGGTTTATAAAGAAGCCAACAAGCGCAGTTTCCGCCAGGCTGCCGAGTACCAGGAGGGCCGCAAGGTTCGCAACAGCCGTCAGGCCCGGGCGATGGCCAAGGGCAGCAAGTACGGCCGCAAGGAAGCCGAAGACGCCTGGCAGAACGCCGAAGTGGCGGCGCTGTTCCGCCTGGCCGGCGCTGGCGTGAGGGTTCCCAAGCCCTACGATTTCCAGGACGGCGTGCTGTTGATGGAGCTGGTGACCGATGCCGACGGTGACGCGGCCCCGCGCCTGAACGACGTGCACCTCGAGGCCGAGGATGCCCGGGCGTTCCATGCCTTCGTCATTCGCCAGATCGTGCTGATGCTGTGTGCCGGGCTGGTGCATGGCGACCTGTCGGAGTTCAACGTGCTGCTTGGCCCGGACGGGCCGGTGATCATCGACCTGCCACAGGCGGTGGATGCAGCGGCCAACAACCATGCCTTCAGCATGCTGCAGCGCGATGTGGCCAACATGGCCCATTATTTCGGGCGCTTTGCACCGGAGCTGAAAAGCACCCGGTATGCGCAGGAAATGTGGGCCTTGTACGAGGCGGGCGAACTGCGCCCGGACAGCCCGCTGACGGGGCTGTTCGAGGATGACGAGCATGCGGCTGACGTGGCCGGGGTGATGCGCGAGATCGATGCGGCCCGGCTGGATGATGCGCGCCGGCGCGCCGCGCGGGCCGAGGCTGAGCATGGGGCGGCCAGGGCAGAGGAGCCTGCGCCGCCCTGGCTGCAGTGATGTGTTGCCTGTGCCGGCCTCTTCGCGGGCACGCCCGCTCCCCCAGGGACCGCACAATACTTGAGGGCTGCGCTGTACTTGTGGGAGCGGGCATGCCCGCGAAGAGGCCAGCACAGGAAAAATGCAGCCATTGCCTTTGACGCAAGACAATATCTCGTCATCTGGCCTTTTCACTGGCGCGCGACAGGCATAAGGTATACGCCGTTCAAATTCCCTGGAGCTGTCATGTCCAACCAATTCCCGTCCGTTCGTCCACGCCGCCTGCGCCAGAACGAGTCCCTGCGCACGATCTTCCAGGAAACCGAGTTCCGCCTTGAAGACCTGATCCTGCCGATCTTCGTCGAAGAGGGCATCGATGACTTCGTGCCGATCACCAGCATGCCGGGCGTCAACCGCATCCCCGAGAAGCTGCTGGCCCAGGAAATCGAGCGCTATGCCCGCGCCGGTATCAAGTCGGTGATGACCTTTGGCGTTTCGCACAACCTGGACGCCGTCGGCAGCGACACCTGGAACGAAAACGGCCTGGTCGCGCGCATGTCGCGCATCTGCAAGGACACCGTGCCGGAAATGGTGGTGATGTCCGACACCTGCTTCTGCGAATACACCAGCCACGGCCACTGCGGCGTGCTGCACGACCACGGCGTGGACAACGACGCCACCCTGGCCAACCTGGGCAAGCAGGCGGTCATCGCCGCTGCTGCCGGTGCCGACTTCATTGCCCCGTCGGCGGCGATGGACGGCCAGGTCCAGGCCATCCGCAGCGCGCTGGATGGTGCCGGCTTCCACGACACCGCGATCATGGCCTATTCCACCAAGTTCGCCTCGTCGCTGTATGGCCCGTTCCGTGAAGCCGGTGGTACCGCGCTGAAGGGCGACCGCAAGAGCTACCAGATGAACCCGATGAACCGCCGCGAAGCCGTGCGTGAGTCGCTGCTCGACGAGCAGGAAGGGGCGGATGTGCTGATGGTCAAGCCGGCCGGTGCCTACCTCGACGTGATCGCCGATATCCGTGCCGCCTCGCGCCTGCCGCTGGCGGCGTACCAGGTGAGCGGCGAGTACGCGATGATCAAGTTCGGCGGCCTGGCTGGCGCCATCGACGAAGGCCGGGTGGTGCGTGAAAGCATTGGCGCGATCAAGCGTGCCGGTGCCGACCTGATCCTCACCTACTTCGCCATGGACCTGGCCCGCGAAGGCATCTGACCGCGAGCCGTTGCCCATGCAAGCCGCTGCCATCGCAGCGGCTTTTCTTTGCCTGCGCCGCAACCGGTGAGGAAAAGCACAAAAAAACCGTAAGCGCTGAATTATTTAGTGTCCCGTTGTATCTCATCCCTTAGAGCATTCATCGACAGGGATACGGACATGAAACCTCGCAAGAAAAGCCTCCAGCCAATCGGCCTGAAGGACATCACCATTGTCGACGACGCCAAGATGCGCAAGGCAATCACCGCGGCAGCCCTGGGCAATGCCATGGAGTGGTTCGACTTCGGCGTCTACGGCTTCGTCGCCTACGCCCTGGGCAAGGTTTTCTTCCCCAATGCCGACCCGAGCGTGCAGATGATCGCGGCGTTGGCCACGTTCTCGGTGCCGTTTCTGATCAGGCCTCTGGGCGGGCTGTTCTTCGGTGCCTTGGGTGACCGCTTCGGGCGGCAGAAAATTCTCGCTGCGACCATCGTGATCATGTCGCTCAGCACCTTCGCCATCGGCCTGATACCGTCCTATGCCAGCATCGGTATCTGGGCGCCGATCCTGCTGCTGCTGGCCAAGATGGCCCAGGGCTTCTCGGTGGGGGGCGAGTACACCGGTGCGTCGATCTTCGTCGCCGAATATGCCCCAGACCGAAAACGGGGGTTTCTCGGCAGTTGGCTGGACTTCGGCTCGATTGCCGGGTTCGTGTTGGGTGCCGGTGTGGTGGTGTTGATTTCTACGGTGCTGGGTGAGGACAAGTTCCTCGAATGGGGTTGGCGCCTACCGTTCTTCCTCGCCTTGCCGCTGGGCATCATCGGCCTGTACCTGCGCCATGCGCTTGAGGAGACGCCAGCCTTCCAGCAGCACGTCGACAAGCTGGAAAAAGGCGACCGCGAAGGCCTGGCGACCGGGCCCAAGGTGTCGTTCAGGGAAGTGGCCACCCAACACTGGCGCAGCCTGGTGACCTGCATTGGCGTGGTGATCGCCACCAACGTCACCTACTACATGCTGCTCACGTACATGCCCAGCTACCTGTCGCATAACCTGCACTACAGCGAAGACCATGGTGTGCTGATCATCATCGCGATCATGGTCGGCATGCTGTTCGTGCAGCCGATGATCGGGCTGCTCAGCGACAAGTTCGGCCGTCGACCGTTTATCATCGTCGGCAGCGTCGGCCTGTTTGCGCTGGCCATTCCGGCATTCATGCTCATCAACAGCGGCGTACTGGGGGTGATCTTTGCCGGGCTGCTGATCATTGCCGTGATGCTGAACTTCTTCATCGGCGTGATGGCCTCGACGCTACCGGCAATGTTTCCCACGCACATCCGCTACAGCGCCCTCGCCAGCGCCTTCAACATCTCGGTGCTGATCGCCGGCCTCACCCCGACCATCGCCGCCTGGCTGGTGGAAAGTACTGGCAACCTGTACATGCCGGCCTATTACCTGATGGTGATCGCCGCCGTGGGGCTGGTCACCGGCCTGACCATGAAGGAAACCGCCAACAAACCGCTGCGCGGCGCGGCACCGGCAGCATCGGATATCGAGGAAGCGCGTGAGCTGCTGCAGGAGCACCACGACAACATCGAGCAAAGGATCGAGGACATCGATGCGCAGATTGCCGAACTGGAGGCCAAGCGCAAGTTGCTGGTGCAGCAGCACCCGCGCATCGAGTGATCAGTGTGGCATGTAGCCACGCTGCCACGACCGTGGAATGAACCGCGACACCAGGGCCAGCACGCAGGCCAGCGCACAGCTGCCGGTCAGTGCCTGCAGGCCCAGGTGTTGCTCCAGCCAGGCACCCAGCGCGGCGCCCAGCAGCATGCCGGCCCAAGGCACCAGTTGCACCCGCCAGCCATTGCGCCGCTCGCCCAGCAGCCAGCGCCCCAGCCCACGACCGAAGCGTGACAGGGCGCCGGTGACGTAGGTCAGGCCGATGGGCAGGCCGTTCACCTGTTCGACCACGGCATTGATCATGCCCATGGCCAGTGTGGCAGCGAGCAGCGCTGGAAAGGTGGCTGCCAAGGGCCATGCGGCTGCAAAGCCCAGCAGGGCGGCGACTACCAGCAGCACCGGCCACGCCCGACGGCGGAAAGCGCGCGCCAGCAGCACGCCCAGGGCGTTGCCGACGACGAAGCCCAGCACTGCAGCACTCAGGCGCAGCACCAGGGCCAGGTCCGCATCGCTGATGGCGACGGCCAGGCGCGTGGTGTTGCCACTCATGAACGACACGAAGTCGCCCAGCGCCAGCAGGCCGATGGCATCGGTCATGCCGGCCAGTACGGACAGGCCGGCGACTAGGCCGAGGCCCACGCGACCACGCAGCATCTGCAGGCGCAGCCGCTTGGCTGTGCCCGCGGGGAGGGTGTTGGGCAGCATCCTCGGGAACTCAGCGAGGCATTTCGCGGGCCAGGGTGCTCTTGATGGTGCGCTCCACTACATCGACCAGCACCATTGTCTGGTGGTCCACTTCGATGTTGAGCAGCTCGCCGGCCTTGTAGCTGGGGAAGGTGGTCTGGCGCAGGGTTTCCGGGATCAGGTTGATGGTGATCACATTGTCCTCGACATCGGCTACGGTCAGGCTGCAGCCGTTGACCCCGATGAAGCCGCGCGGGAACACGTACTTGCCCCATTCCGGTGGCATGCGGAACCTGATGAAGGCGCCGGTTTCCTTGATCGACAGCTCGACGATTTCGGCGGTGGTGGCGATGTGGCCGGCCATCAGGTGGCCGCCGACTTCGGCGTTCATCTTCGCCGAGCGTTCGATGTTGACGCCCTGGCCGGCCTTGAAGTTGCGCAGGTTGGTGCGCTCGAGGGTGGCGGTCATGGCGTCGAACCTGACCTGGGTGCCGTGTATTTCGGTGACCGACAGGCAGGTGCCTTCGACACTGACGCTGGCGCCGATCTTCAGCTCGTCGAGCAGTTCGGGGGTGAGGTCGATGGTGAACTGGTTGTGGCCCGGGTAGGTGGTCACATCAAGCAGAGGGCGGACGGCCTGGACGATGCCGGTGTACATGGAGTTGCTCCTGGGCACGGAAAAGAAAACTTCCGAACGCTATGCCCGTGGAGCGGTAAAAGCAAGCCGGCCATTTGTCTGGACACTTGAAACCCACAGGTATGGCGCACTCCTTCAGCTGGTGGGTCCACCCTGTGGGAGCGGGCATGCCCGCGAAGCAGGCGACGCGGTGGATGGCGCCGGCTGCGCCGGTGTTCGCGGGTGAACCCGCTCCCACAGGTATGGCGCATTCCTTCAGTTGGTTGGGGCCCTGTGGGAGCGGGTTTACCCGCGAAGCAAGCGACGCGGTGGATGGCACCGGCTACGCCGGTGTTCGCGGGCGCGCCCGCTCCCACAGGTACGGCGCACTCCTTCAGCTGGTGGGGTCCCTGTGGGAGCGGGTTTACCCGCGAAGCAGGCGGCGCGGTGGATGGCACCGGCTACGCCGGTGTTCGCGGGCGCGCCCGCTCCCACAGGTATGGTGCAGTCCTTCGGCTGACGGGGACCCTGTGGGAGCGGGCATGCCCGCGAAGCAGGCGACGCGGTGGATGGCACCGGCTAGGCCGGTGTTCGCGGGCGCGCCCGCTCCCACAGGTACGGCGCACTCCTTCAGCTGGCGGGGTCCCTGTGGGAGCGGGTTTACCCGCGAAGCAGGCGACGCGGTGGATGGCACCGGCTGCGCCGGTGTTCGCGGGTGAACCCGCTCCCACAGGTATCGCGTGGCTACCGTTCTGAGCTTCACCGGCGAAGGCAATGGGGCAAATACAATTCAGACATGGCCGCTGCTGTTGACGATCCGCAGGCACAGCGCCTCATACGGGTCCAGGTTCACCATCAGGCGCCCATCCTCGGTCAAATCCCCTTCGACCGTTTCATTGATCATGTCCACCACCGGCCCCGGCGTGAACCCGGTCAGTTGCAGCTCCTCGGCAATCACTTCCTGGCCAAAGTTCAGCGCAGTGATCTGGATGCCACGCCCGGCCGGCAGTTCATGCACCATTACCAGCAAGCCTGGGCTGCTGACTTCAGGCACCAGCACCTGGCGGCTGGTGGCGATGCCATAGGCCTGGCGCACCGCCAGCAGCTTCTTCACCTTGCAGGCAAACGAATCGCCATTTTCCAGCTGGCTGTCCAGGCTGCCATACAGCGCTCGGGCACGGGGCATGCCACGCACCGACGTCTGGGCCTGCGGCTCCAGCCCGGCCAGGTCGTAGCCGCCGCGGTGAATCCAGCGGGTATCGCCATCCAGCATCCGCTGCGCGACCGCTTCGGCGGGCAAGGGCAGGGCGCCCACCAGGTCCCAGCCGGACAGCGCCACCACCCCCGGCTGCATGGCGTTGTACATGACCAGCAGCAGGTGCAACTTCTGGATCAGCTCGATTTCTGCAACCCCGATCTGCCCGAGGTCGCGGATGCCCAGTGCGGCAGCGATCAGGCTGGCCGTGGTGCAGGCTATGCCATTGGTGACGAAGCGCAGGTTGTACGGCGCATGCTCGCCCGAGAGCCGTTCGTAGATCTCTTCGCGGATGTGCTCGCGCAGGATGCCGCCGGGCAAGGTCTGGCCTTTGTACAGGTACATGTCATGGGCATGCAGGGTCCAGAAATGCACCAGCTCCACGGTCAGCTCGTCATGGTTCTGCAGGGCATGGATCAGCGAGGCCGGGTCGATGCCGAAGGCATGCATCTCCTTGAGCATCAGGCGCAGGAACTCGGTGTCACCGGTCAGCAGCGCATGCTGGTAGGCCGGCCGGGTAATGAAATCGTAGGACAGGTCGGCACCGCCCCTGGACATCTGCGCGATGTCGTCGAGGGTCAGGTTCAGTTCCTGGAAGCTGAAACCGCCGGCCTTGCGGATCATGCCGCCGATCAGCTGGTTGCCGACGATCGACAGCGGGTGGCTTTCCGACCAGGCAGTGCCGCTGGCGCGGGTCTCCACGCCGAGAAAGCCGTTGGCATCCAGGCGCAGGCCGCGTGCACCCAGGCAGTCCAGGGCGTGCAGGGCATCGCCAATGATCATCTGCTGGGCGGCAAAGGTCGGGTCCAGCCAGTTCAGCGACGGCTGGCCTTCCTTGAAGTAGTGCAGGTACACCCAGCGCCGGGTCTTGCCATCTACACCGGTCACCGGCGGCGTGGCGCTCCAGTCGGTTTCCTTCACACCTGGTTCGAAGAAGATAACCCGTTGCAGCTGGCCGACGATGTAATGGCGGGCCTTGAGCTCGTCGCACTGGGCCGGCAGCAGGTTGACCGCGTCGCGCCCGGCAGGCACTTCGGGCAGCAGCGGCCAGTCTTCCTCGCGGATTTCGACCATGTGGTACAGCCCCGGATAGGGGCCGTGGGCCAGCTCGGCCAGGCGAAAGTCGGCACCCTTGCCCGTATGCGAGGGTATCAGGTCGTCGATGGTCACGGCGTTGTGCGCGGCGGCCATGCGGCTCATCTGGATCAGCTCCTGTTCGCTCCCGTACAGCGGGTCGATGTCGAAACTGATGCGGTCGAAGTTGCCGTCCACGCTGGGGGTGAGTTCACGGCCACGAATGCCGCCGGACAACTTGATCGGGCCGGTGTGCAGGCCCTGGATGCCGATCTCCGACAAGCGCTTCCACAGCGCTTCGTGGGCCAGGGCAGCGAGCACCGAACAGCCTTCGGGGGCGATGATGGCGTCGGGGTAGACGGTCAGCCAGACCGAAGCGATTTCAGTGGCGCGGCGGGGCTGGGCTTCGGCGTAGGGCTGCTGCCACAGGCGGGACTGGCCCGAGTACAGGTGGGTGCGTTGCTGGGAGGCCCTGAGCATGGCGCGGTCTTCGAGCCATTTGACGTATGACGGGTCGGGTTGGGTCATTTCGCGTCCTCTTTGCGTGTCGGCAGCGGCTCAGGTTATGACGGCTGTGGCGGCTGATCGTTCGGCTTGAGTATGGTTTGGCTGCTTCGCGGGCACGCCCGCTCCCACAGGATCTCCACACACGTTGAGAACAGTGCACTACCTGTGGGAGCGGGCATGCCCGCGAAGAAATCCCCACTGATCAAGGTTTGCGAATACGCAGCTACCGTGTGGGCTTGCTGATCTGTTTGCCAGCCTGGGAGGCGACTTCCAGGGCTTGGCCATCCCGTTGCTTGCCTTGCCGAGCCAGGCCTTCGAGCTGCGGAATCAGCATGCCCTCCGGCAAATGTCGCCAGAACCGCCCGGGCATGTGCAGGCGCAAGGCGTCGGGGTTGAGGCGGGCAGGGTTGAAGGTATGGCGATAGTAGGTGCGCCACAATTCGGCGCCAGGGTCTTCGGCGTTGCGGGCCCACTGGCGCCAGGGCTCGGGGCACTGGCGCTGGTAGTCGAATGCCTGGCCGTCGAAGCGTATGCCGTCGTGCGCCGTGGCAATCATCCAGCGCAAACGCCCCAGGCGGTCGGCGAAATGCGCACTGGCGCTTTCCAGAATGTCATGCGCCGGCTCGTGATAGGCCACCAGGTCGAGTTGCAGCTGTTCAGCCAATACTTCGGGTAGTGGCACGAAGCGTACAAACGCATGCAGGTGGTGCGCTTCGCGATTGACCTGCTTGATCCGTCTTTGCAGCTCGCTGCCCAGTCGGTCACCCGCCAGCATTGCAGTGCGGTCGCCATGGGCCACCCGCCAAAGTACCTCGTAAAGCAGGTTCCAGCGGTGCTCGCCACGGTAGCGGGCGGCCTGTTCCAGCTGGTTCAACAGCGCCGCTGGCACCTTGGCGCGAAAAGGACCGGAGCCTTCCGGCAGCGCTGTCGGTACGGCCAGCAAATCAGCCACCGGCCCTTGCGCCCAGGTCACCTCCGACGGGTCGATGCCATGCCCCAACAACACCCGGGCCTGGTCACGCCAGGTGGCGAACAGGCCATCGCAGTCGAGCGCGATCATCCCCACAAGCCCATCTGCACCGGCGCCTGCGGCTCACGCAAGCGCGCCCTCAGCAGGCCGCTGCGCAGCTCGGCCTGGGCCGGGCGGTAGTCGCTGGTGACAATGAACGGCCGCGCCTTGTCCAGCACGCAGCGCAGCTGGATCAGGTCATCGTAGCGAATGCGCCGTTCGCGTCGCAGGGCTACCAGGCGCTGCACGCTGCGCAGGCCGATGCCGGGGATGCGCGCCAGTAGCGCCGGCTCGGCACGGTTCACGTCCAGCGGGAACACTTCGCGGTTGGCCAGCGCCCAGGCCAGCTTGGGGTCGATGTCCAGTGCCAGGTTGCCGCTCTGGCCCAGCAGCTCGCCGGCCTTGTAGCCATAGCCACGTAGCAGGAAGTCAGCCTGGTACAGGCGGTGCTCGCGCAGCAGCGGTGGTGCGGCCAGGGGGACGCTGCCGGGGCTGTCAGGGATGGGGCTGAAGGCGGAGTAGTACACGCGCTTGAGGCCATAGCCTTGGTACAGCGATTCGGCATTGCGCAGCAATGTGCTGTCATCGGTGCTGTCGGCCCCGACGATCACCTGGGTGCTTTGCCCGGCCGGGGTAAAGCGTGGCGCCTTGGGTTCGTGGGCCACGGCTTGCTGGCCCTGGTGGATCACGCCCATGGCCTGGCGAATGGTGTGCGCCTGTTTCTCCGGTGCCAGGCGTTTCAGGCTGGCGTCGGTCGGCAGCTCGATGTTGACGCTTAGCCGGTCTGCCAGGCGCCCGGCCTCTTCGATCAGCAACGGGTCGGCATCGGGGATGGTCTTGAGGTGGATGTAGCCACGGAAGTCGTGCTCTTCGCGCAACAGCTTCGCCACGCGGATCAGCTGCTCCATGGTGTAGTCAGCAGACCGGATGATGCCGGAGCTGAGGAACAGGCCGCTGATGCAGTTGCGCCGGTAGAAGTCCAGGGTCAGCCGGACCACTTCCTCGGGGCTGAAGCGCGCGCGTGGCACGTTGCTTGAGCGACGGTTGACGCAGTACTGGCAGTCGTAGAGGCAAAAGTTGGTCAGTAGCACCTTGAGCAGCGAGACGCAGCGCCCGTCGGGAGTGTAGCTGTGGCAGATGCCCATGCCATTGGTAGCACCCAGGCCATCAGCCCCGCGCGAGTTGCGCTTGGGTGCGCCGCTGCTGGCGCAGGATGCGTCGTACTTGGCAGCATCGGCAAGGATGCCGAGTTTGGCGATGAGTTGCATGGGGCTGACCTGTGATACTGAATATTCATACAGTATTTTGAGATATGACGGATTGCAAGCTATTGTGCGCCGGTCATGCCCGAATACCTTGGCGGGCAGGAACCTGGACTGCCCCCGAAAAAGTGGCGCGATCCCCTGTGGGAGCGGCCTTGTGTCGCGAAAGGGCTGCAAAGCAGCCCCAGCAATTTCAACTATTGCGCATCAATTCTGGGGCCGCGTTGCGGCCCTTTCGCGACACAAGGCCGCTCCCACAGGGATAGCGCGTAGCTTGAGCTCGGCGCCAAACCTTTGGGAGCAAACGTGCCTGCGAACGCCTGCAGAAACGCTGGCAGGCACTAAGGCGAGCCCGTCCAGGCGAAGTGGTAGACGTGGCTGGGGGCCGTGGCCTGGCACTGGCCGTTATCGGCATCGGCACCGACCACATACCACTCTGCGCGCGAGGTCTCGCCCAGCCTGCGTGCCTTGTCGGCACTGAAGCAGCGGCCCAGCTCCGAAGCCGGTACCAGGGCGAAGGCCGTGGGGTTGTGGCGCAGCCAGTAAGCGGCCGTGTCCGCCCTGGGCTGGCCGGTGAAACCGAAGTGCACGATGGGTTGCCGGGCAAACAGCCAATGCCCCTCGCGCCAGTTGACCAGCACCAACTCGGCGCCGCCGGTGGCCCGTGCGGCTTCACTCATCAATGTTTCATGCGGGTTGCGGCCTTCCTTCAGCGGCTCGACGAAGCCGCGTGCGAACCACAGCGCGAACCATGCCAGGGCCACGGCAGTGAACGCCTTGCGCCAGGCCGGCCGGCGCTGCAGCCAGCGCTTGAGCAGCCACGGCAGCAGTGGCGCGATGGCCAGCACGAGGCCCGGCAGCGCCGGGAAGATATACAGCTTGCGCTTGCCGCTGCTGAGGCTGAAAAACAACAGCACCAGCACCACCCAGCCGAGCAGCAGCAGAAAGCGCCCGTCGCGTTTTTGCAGTTGCCGGCGCCAGGCCGGTACCAGCCAGGGCAGGGCCAGCACCAGTGGCAGCCAGTATTTGGGGATGACCTTGACGAAGAAGTACCAGAACGGTTCGCGATGGTCCCAGGCATTGGCATAGCGGCTGGCGGTCTGGCGCAGGAGTATTTCCTTCAGGTAGGCCAGCTCCGCCGCGCCACCACCATGGGCGATCGAAACCAGCAATGGCAGCAGCCACACCGCGCAACCGGCCAGCAGCCACGCCAGCCCCAGGCTCCAGCGCCAACCCTGGCCGGGCATGGCCACCACCCCGTGCCAGCGGTGGCGCACCGCCCAGGCATAGGGCAGCAGTAGCAGCGCCGGGACAAAGCCCACGCCCTTGCTGATAATGCCCATGCCCATGGCCGCGCAGGCCAGGTAGAACCAGCCCCAGGCCGGCCCGAGCAGCAAGTGGCGCAGCATGCCGTAGAAACCCAGTGCCACCCACAGGCACAGGAAGCTGTCGATCTGCCCGGTGCGCAGGATGCTGTAGCTCTGGTAGGTGGCCAGGAACAGCAAGGCGGCGATCACGCCGATGCGTCGGTTCCACAGGCGCCGCCCCAGGTCATGCAGCACCCAGGTAATGGTCGCCGCCGACAGCAGCCCAGGCAGGTACAGGGCAACCTTGGGCGAGCCGGTGAGGTGGCTGAACAGGGCCACGGTCCACATGAACAGCGGCGGCTTGTCGCCGTAGATTTCCGCCGCCCGGTGCGGGATGAACCAGTTGCCGCTCTGCAGCATTTCCAGGGCGACGCCGAGAAAGCGTTCTTCATCCACGTTCATCGGCTGGCGCCAGCCGATACCCGCGCCCACCAGCAACACCGCGAGGGCAATCAGGGCCAGGCGTTCGGCCCCGAGCGTGTTGAACCTTGGCAAGGGCTATTCCTTCTGTTCCTGGTGGCGGGCGATCAGCTGCAGGTTGCGCAGGTAGACCAGGAAGCCGAAACTCTGGCCGATGATGAACACCGGGTCCTGGCGATAGATGGCGTAGGTCAGCAGCAGCGCGCTGCCGAGCATGCTCAGGTACCAGAAGCCCACCGGGATCACGCTGCGGCGCTTGAACTCGCTGTACAGCCACTGCAACACGAAGCGCCCGGTAAATACGGCCTGGCCGGCGAAACCGATGACCAGCCACAGGGTTTCGCGGGTCATCCTTCGAGCTCCTGGGGGCGCGTGTCCAGGCGGGTGCGCCGGATCAGCCACCAGACCCCGAACAGGTCGAGGATGCCGACCAGGGCGCGGTCCAGGTTGCCGTACTTGGACACCCCGGCCTGACGTGGCCGGTGGTTGACCGGGTGCACCAGCATGCGGCCGTTGTGGCGCAGGATCAGCGCCGGGATGAAGCGGTGCATGTGGTCGAAGTAGGGCAGGCGCAGGAAGGCCGCGCGTTCGATCAGTTTCAGCCCGCAGCCGGTGTCTGGCGTGGCGTCCTTGAGCAAGCGGCTGCGCAGGCCGTTGGCAAGCCGCGACGCCCAGCGTTTGCTGGCGCTGTCGCGGCGGTTGACCCGGTGCCCGGCCACCAGCTTGACGCCGCCGGCCAGGTCCTGGTTGGCGCGCACCAGGGCCAGCATGCCGGGGATGTCCGCCGGGTCGTTCTGGCCGTCACCGTCCAGGGTCGCCAGCCAGCGCCCGCGCGCCGCCTGGGCGGCATGCCACAGCGAGGTGCTCTGGCCCAGCGAGCGCTCGTGACGGAGGATGCGCAGTTGCGTGTAGCCCTGGCTTTTCAGTTGCAGCAGTACGCTCAGGGTGCGGTCGCTGCTGCCGTCATCAACCACCAGTACTTCATGGTCTTCAGCCGCCAGCGCGATGCGTATTTCCATCAAGAGTGACGGCAGGTTGTCGACCTCGTTCCTGGCGGGAATGAGCACCGAGAGGTCAAGTGGATCTGTCATGAGGCTACCTGTAATCTTGTTGTGATTGCGCGGCTCAGACCCGGTAGAAATCCCGGTACCAGCCAACGAAGGCGTTGACGCCGTGTTCCAGCGATGTGCCGGGGGTGTAGTCGATCCAGCGCGCCAGCGAGCCGACGTCGGCCCAGGTTTCCAGCACATCACCTGCTTGCAGCGGCAGGTAGTCGCGTCGGGCCTTGATGCCCAAGGCATGCTCCAGGCATTCGACGAAGTGCAGCAGGCGTACCGGCTGACCTCGGCCGATGTTGAACAGCTGGCAGGGCGGTTGCCCCTCGGCCGGCAGTGGCGGCTTCAGGCGCAGGCGCACAATGCTCTCGACGATGTCGTCGATGTAGGTGAAGTCGCGCCCCATCAGGCCGTTGTTGTAGACCTCGATCGGCCGGCCCTCGAGCATGGCGCGGGTGAACTTGAACGGCGCCATGTCGGGGCGGCCCCAGGGGCCGTATACGGTAAAGAAGCGCAGGCCAGTGGTCGGCAGCTGGTACAGGTGTGCGTAGCTGTGCGCCATCAGTTCATTGGCGCGCTTGCTGGCGGCATACAGCGACAGCGGTTGCTCGACCGGGTCGTCGACGCTGAACGGCAGCTTGGCGTTGGCGCCGTACACCGAACTGCTGGAGGCGTAGATCAGGTGGCGGGGTGGCTGCTGGCGGCAGGCCTCGAGGATGTTGAGAAAGCCGACCAGGTTGGCCTGGCCATAGGCGCCGGGGTTGTCCAGCGAATAGCGCACCCCGGCCTGGGCCGCCAGGTGGATCACCTCACTGAACGCCTGGCCGGCGAACAGCTGTTGCAGTTCGCTCGGGTGGGCGATGTCGAGGGTGTGGAAGCGGAAATTGGCAAAGCCGAACAGCTGCTGCAGGCGCGCCAGCTTCAGCTGGACGCTGTAGTAGGCATTGAGGTTGTCGATGCCGACCACCTCGATGCCTGCTTCGCACAGGCGCCGCGCAACGTGGTAGCCGATGAAGCCGGCCACGCCGGTAATCAGTACGGGCATGCTGGCTGCACCTGGCCACGGCCGATGCCGTAGTAAGTCAGGCCGGCGGCGGCCATGTGTTCGGGTTCGAACAGGTTGCGCCCGTCGAACACCACCCGGTCGGCCAGCTGTTGCGGCACCTTGTCCAGGTTGAGCACGCGGTAGTCCTGCCATTCGGTGACGATCACCAGGGCGTCGGCGCCGCGCAGGGCATCGTCCTTGCACGGCACCAGTCGCAGGTCGGCGCGCGGGCCATAGTGCCGCTGGATTTCTTCCATGGCCTGCGGGTCATGGGCCTGCACCCGCGCGCCGGCGGCCCACAGCGCTTCCAGCAGGACCCGGCTGGAGGCCTCGCGGATATCATTGGTATTGGGCTTGAACGACAGCCCCCACAAGGCGAAGACCTTGCCCCGCAGGCCGCGTGGGTAGTGGCGCTGGATCTTGCTGAACAGCCGGCCCTTTTGCTGCTCGTTGACCGATTCCACCGCACGCAGCAGCTGCGGCTCGAAGCCTTCGGCCTCGGCGCTGCGGCGCAGGGCTTGCAGGTCCTTGGGGAAGCACGAGCCGCCAAAACCGCAGCCGGCATAGATGAAGTCGTAGCCGATGCGCGGGTCCGAACCGATGCCGCGGCGTACCATTTCGATGTCGGCGCCCAGGTGCTCGGCCAGGTTGGCGATCTCGTTGATGAACGAGATCTTGGTCGCCAGCATGCAGTTGGCCGCGTACTTGGTCAGCTCGGCGCTGCGCGCATCCATGACCATGAGCTTTTCGCGGTTGCGGCTGAACGGCAGGTACAGCTCGCGCAGCAACTCCACCTCGGCAGGTTCCGCGCCACCGATGATGATGCGCTCCGGGCGCATGCAGTCATCAACTGCCGAGCCTTCCTTGAGGAACTCGGGGTTGCTGACGACGTGGAAGCGGCTGGTATCGGCCACGGCCTGGGCGATGCGCGCCTTGATGCGGTGCACCGTGCCGACCGGCGCGGTGGATTTGTTGACGATCAGCTTGGGGCCGTCGGCATGTTCGAGGATGCTGTCGACCACGGCAAACACGTGCTTCAGGTCGGCGCTGCCATCGGCCTGTGCCGGGGTGCCGACGGCAATGAACTGCAACCTGGCATAGTTGGCCGCTTCGCTGGCGTCGGTGGTGAAACGCAGGCGACCGCAGGCCAGGTTCTTCTCCAGCATCGGCGCAAGGCCGGGCTCGAAGATCGGGCAATGGCCTGCATTGAGGCTGGCGACCCGCTCGGCGTCGACATCCATGCACAACACCGAGTGCCCCACCTGGGCCAGGCACACTGCCTGGGTGAGGCCGACATAGCCGGTACCGAAAACCGTGACCTTCATTTGACAGCTCCTTGGCGAGAAAGCTGAAAAAAAATGTCACAACGTTGTTTAGATATTGTTACTTGCGCAGGCCGCTGCTTCCTGGGCGACGTTCCACAGCTGCTGGCGGAACCAGCGCCGCAACGGGTCGGCGTGGGTGCGTTCATGCCATATCTGCATCACCTCGATTGCGGGCAATGTCAGCGGCAGCGGGTACATGAGCAGGTCGTCATCACGCTCGGTGGCTTCGATGGCCAGCGAGCTCAGGCAGGTGAGCAGCAGGTCGGTGCCGCGCAGCAGGCGCGTGGGGGCCACGAAGCTAGACAGGCCAGCCACGACCCGTCGTTGCATGCCCTGGCTGCGCAAGGCGCGGTCGACCAGGCCATCGAGGTCGCCGGTGAGGGTGGTGAGCAGGTGGTCGCTGGCGAGGAAGGTATCCAGGTCCAGGCCGCTTTCCAGGCCGGGATGGCTGCGCGAGGCCAGCACTACCAAGTGTTCGCTGAGCAGGCGCTGTTGATGGAAGGTTTCCGGCAGGTCGGTGTAGAACCCGGCAACGGCCAGGTCACAGGTGCCTTTTTCCAGTTCTTCGCGAGGCAGCTGGCCGCGGGTGTTGCAGGTGACCAGCGTCAGGTTCGGTGCCTGGCTGCGCAGTATCGGCAGCAGCCTGGGCAACAAGGTCTGCTCGACAAAATCGGTGCTGTACAGGTGCAGGCGGGCAGGGCGGGCGAGGAAGTCCTGCCCTTCGCAGCGTTCATAGAAGCCCTCCAGGCCCACTACCAGGCGTTCTACCTCGGGCGCCAGTTCGTGGGCGCGCGGCGTCGGGGTCAGGCCCCTGGGCGCGCGGACGAACAGCGGGTCGCCAAACTGATGGCGCAGCTTGTTGAGCTTGTGGCTGAGCGCGGGCTGGCTCAGCGCCATGCGCTGGGCGGCGAGGGTGGCGTTGCGTTCCTGATACAGCACATGGAACAGGTACAGCAGGTTGAGGTCCTTGCTGGAGATATTCATTTTCTGGATCGCAGACATGAGAGCTTTCGAATTATCGAATCATAGCTTTGCCATTAGCATGAACGCATCCCGCCGACATGATCGGACGGCTCTTTTTGCCTGATCAGGAGATTGTTGCATGACCAAGATGTCCCGGCTTGCCCTGGCTGTTGCCAGCACCCTGCTTGCCGCCGGCGCCCACGCTGCGCCCAAGGGTGAGGTGCTGGTGCTGTTGTCCAGCGAGCATCAGCTGCCGCTGCAGGACAGCAAGCGCTACGCCACTGGCTACTACCTCAACGAGTTCGGCGTGCCAGCCGACCAATTGCTCAAGGCTGGCTACAAGCTGGTGCTGGTAACCCCCAAGGGTAATGCCCCGAGCGTCGACCAGCGTTCGATCGACCCGCGTTACTTTGCCGGCGATGCGGTGGAGATGCGCCGGATCGAGAAAGTCGTGCAAGGCCTGCCGGGCATTGACGATACCCTGTCGGTAAAACAGGTACTGGCAGGTGACCTGGGCCGCTATGCCGGACTGTTCATCCCCGGCGGCCATGCGCCCTTGATCGACCTGGCCAACAACCCGGACGTGGGCGCCTTGCTGCGGCATTTCCACCAGGCCGGCAAGCCCACAGCCGCCATCTGCCACGGCCCCATCGCCTTGCTCTCGGCCCAGCAGGACCCGGCGAGCTACCAGTCGGCGCTGGCGCGTGGTGAAAAGCCGGCAGCCACAGACTGGCTGTACAAGGGTTACAAGATGACCATCTTCTCCGACCCGGAGGAGCAGGTGTTCGAAGGTTCGCTCAAGGACCAGAGGCTGTTGTTCTACCCGGCCAACGCCATGGCAATGGCAGGGGGCGACATGGGCTACGCCAAGGCCTGGCAACCCAATGTGGTGGTGGACCGCGAACTGATCACCGGGCAGAACCCGTTCTCGGACAAGGCGCTGGCCAAGGTATTGCTGGAAAAGTTGGCAGGGCAGGCAAAGGCCTCGGATCAGGGCATCTAAACTTACAAGTGGCCTGCATCGGGCAACGTTCGGCAGGCCCATACCATTCAACCGACCACCGCCTCCCCGGAGCGGATGTCCCTCGCTGGCGATGGCCTTCTTTGCAGAGGAGGGCAGGTCATGGACGAGGCAAGGCTTCACGACTTCATGGGCAAGCTGGTGGGCGACATGGGCGCGGCGGCGACCTTGGCCAACGTGATTCTCGGTGACGAGCTGGGGTTGTACCGGGCCATGGCCGACAGCCAGCCGACCACCCCCGAGGCGCTGGCGGAAAAGACCGGCTGCCACCCGCGGCTGGTGCGCGAATGGCTCAGCGCCCAGGCCGCCTCGGGCTACATGGTGCATGACAAGGGCCGTTTCGTGTTGCCTGAAGAGCAGGCCATGGCCCTGGCGCTGGAGGATTCCCCGGCCTACATGGCCGGTGGTGCGGCGGTGGTGGCCGCGCTGTTCCACGACAAGGACAAGCTGGTCGCGGCCATGCGCGGCGATGGCGGGCTGGCCTGGGGCGACCATCACCCCTGCATGTTCAGCGGCACCGAACGGTTCTTCCGTCCGGGTTACCGCACCTTCCTGGTGGCCGAATGGCTACCGGCGCTGGAGGGCGTGGTGGCCAAGCTGCAGGCGGGCGCCAAGGTGGCGGATGTGGGCTGTGGGCATGGCGCTTCCACGCTGGTCATGGCCCAGGCGTTCCCGGCATCCACCTTCGTCGGCTACGACTACCACGGGCCTTCCATCGCCACCGCCAACGAGCGTGCGCGCGAGGCGGGGTTGGCGGGGCGGGTGAGCTTCCAGCAGGCCAGCGCCAAGGACTACCCGGGGCATGACCATGACCTGGTGTGCTTCTTCGATTGCCTGCACGACATGGGCGACCCGGTGGGGGCTGCGAAGCATGCCTACCGTGCGTTGAAGGCCGACGGCACGGTGATGCTGGTGGAGCCTTATGCCGAGGATTCGCTGGAGGGCAACCTGACACCGGTCGGGCGCTTGTTCTATGCGGCGTCGACGTTTATCTGCACGCCGAACTCGTTGTCGCAGGAGGTGGGGTTGGGGCTGGGTGCGCAGGCGGGGGAAGCGCGGTTGCGGGCGGTGTTCGAGGAGGCGGGGTTCGGCCGGTTCCGGCGGGCGACGCAGACGCCGTTCAACCTGATTCTGGAGGCTCGGAAGTAGAGGTCAGCCTGTGCCGGCCTCTTCGCGGGTGAACCCGCTCCCACAGACCTGTGAAATACCTGTGGGAGCGGGTTCACCCGCGAAGAGGCCGGGCCTGCAAAAGCAGAAGGGGCGCCTTGATGGCGCCCCCTCTGTCTTGCTGCTTAGGCTTCAGCGTCCCAGGGACGATCGCCTTTTTCATCCTTGACGCGGGTCGGCAGGCCCATCACGTCCAGCGCCTTGAGGAACGGCTCCGCTGGCAGCTCCTCGACGTTGACCATGCGCTTGGCATCCCACTCGCCACGGGCGACCAGCAGGGCGGCAGCCACTGGCGGTACACCGGCGGTGTAGGAAATGCCCTGGCTGTCGGTCTCGGCGTAGGCTTCTTCGTGGTCGGCCACGTTGTAGATGAACACTTCGCGCGGCTGGCCATCCTTGGTGCCCTTGACCAGGTCACCGATGCAGGTCTTGCCGGTGTAGCCCGGGGCCAGCGAGGCTGGGTCCGGCAGCACGGCCTTGACCACTTTCAGTGGTACCACTTCCAGGCCTTCGGCGGTTTTCACCGGTTGCTCGGAGAGCAGGCCCAGGTTCTTCAGCACGGTGAACACGTTGATGTAGTGCTCGCCGAAGCTCATCCAGAAACGCACGTTCGGCACGTTGAGGTTCTTCGAAATCGAGTGAACTTCATCGTGGCCGGTCAGGTACAGGTTCTGCGAACCTACCACCGGCAGGTCGTCGGTACGCTTGACCTCGAACATGGTGTTGCTGGTCCACTGGCTGTTCTGCCAGCTCCACACTTGCCCGGTGAATTCACGGAAGTTGATTTCCGGGTCGAAGTTGGTGGCGAAGTACTTGCCATGCGAACCGGCATTGACGTCGAGGATGTCGATCGAGTCAATGCTGTCGAAATACTGTTGCTGCGCCAGCTTGGCGTAGCTGTTCACCACACCCGGGTCGAAACCGACGCCGAGAATGGCGGTAATGTTCTTTGCCTGGCACTCTTCGAGGTGTTTCCACTCGTAGTTGCCGTACCACGGCGGGGTCTCGCAGATCTTGCCCGGCTCTTCGTGGATGGCGGTGTCCAGATAGGCGACACCGGTATCGATGCAGGCACGCAGCACCGACATGTTGAGGAAGGCGGAACCAACGTTGATCACGATCTGCGATTCGGTCTCGCGGATCAGCGCCTTGGTTGCCTCGACATCGAGGGCATTGAGCGAGAAGGCCTGGATGTCGGCGGGTACCTTGAGGCTACCCTTGGCCTTGACGCTGTCGATGATGGCCTGGCATTTGGAGATGTTCCGTGACGCGATGGCGATACGACCCAGTTCGTCGTTATGCTGCGCGCACTTGTGGGCCACCACCTTGGCGACACCTCCTGCACCAATGATAAGAACGTTCTTCTTCAATTTATCCCTTGCTCCTTACTGAAAGCCGGTCTTACGACAGGCTGGAAACGTAGTCTTCGAAACCGAACTCGCGCACCACTTCGACGCTGCCGTCGAGTTGCTTGACCACGATGGATGGCATTTTCAGACCGTTGAACCAGTTTTTCTTGACCATGGTGTAACCCGCCGCGTCGACGAACGACAGGCGATCACCGATGGCCAGCGGACGATCGAATTGGTATTCGCCGAAGATGTCACCGGCCAGGCACGACTTGCCGCAGACCATGTAGGTGTGCGCGCCGTCGTTGGGGGCCATCTTGGCGTTGAGGCGGTAGATCAGCAGGTCGAGCATGTGCGCTTCGATCGAGCTGTCGACCACGGCCAGGTGCTTGCCGTTGTACAGGGTGTCGAGCACGGTCACTTCCAGCGAGGCGCTGTTGGTGATGGCCGCTTCGCCCGGCTCCAGGTACACCTGCACGCCGTATTTTTCCGAGAAGGCTTTCAGGCGCGCGCAGAAGGCGTCCAGCGCGTAGTCTTCACCGGTGAAGTGGATGCCGCCACCGAGGCTTACCCACTCGACCTTGTGAAGCAGGTGACCGAAGCGCTCTTCGATGTGCGTGAGCATCTTGTCGAACAGGCCGAAGTCGCCGTTCTCGCAGTTGTTGTGGAACATGAAACCGGAGATCTGCTCGATCACCTGTTCGACCTTGGCCGGGTCCCATTCGCCCAGGCGGCTGAACGGGCGGGCAGGGTCTGCCAGCAGGTAGTCGGAGCTGCTGACCTGCGGGTTGACGCGCAGGCCGCGGACCTTGCCTTCGGACTGTTCGGCGAAGCGCTGCAGCTGGCCGATCGAGTTGAAGATGATCTTGTCGCAGTTCTCGAGCATTTCCTCGACCTCGTCGTCGGCCCAGGCCACGCTGTAGGCGTGGGTTTCGCCGGCGAACTTCTGGCGGCCGAGCTTGAGCTCGTACAGCGACGAAGAGGTGGTGCCGTCCATGTACTGTTGCATCAGGTCGAAGACCGACCAGGTGGCAAAGCACTTGAGGGCGAGCAGCGCCTTGGCACCGGAGTGTTCGCGCACGTAGGCGATCTTCTCCATGTTGCCCAGCAGCTTGGTTTTATCGATGAGGTAGTACGGCGTCTTGATCATTTAAAGGCCCCCGGCCAGGCCGGCCAAAAAAAGGACACGCATTGTGCCTTCACTTGCCGCAGACCGAAAGGGTGGGTTACGCATTTCGTCGTGGTTGACGCTGTTGCGAGAGGATTTTTCCGGTTGCGGCGGGCTCAGTAGAACAGCGGCATGTGACTATCGTAATCAGCAACCGGGTGCCGCAAGGAGAATCCGATGAGTGTTGTATTGGATGGCACCGGCTCCGCCGGTGTTCGCGGGCTTGCCCGCTCCCACAGGAACCGCGCATTTTCTGAGCCTCGCGCTAAACCTGTGGGAGCGGGCAAGCCCGCGAAGAGGCCGGTACAGGCAACCTCAATCAACCTGCTGCAACCACGCCTGGATCTGCTCCAGCGTGGCGGTAGCCCCGCCACAAACCACCACCAGCACATTCTGGTACTGCGCCAGGGCGCCCGGTGCATAGGCCAACGCCAAAGCCGCCCCACATGCAGGCTCCACCAGCACGCGATGGTCCAGCAGGAACCGCTCGCACGCCTCCAGCGCAGCGCGGTCAGTGACCAGATGGCTGTGCACCGGATGCTCCTTCACGCACACCAGCGCCTGGTCAGCCACACGCTTGGCCCCCAGCGAGGTCGCCACCGAGGCAATACGTTCCAGCTCCACCGAATGCCCCGCCTGCATGGCCGCATGCAGCGATGCTGCGCCCTCGGTTTCCACCGCCAGCACCGGCACATCGCCCCAGCCGTTGCGCTGTAGCCCCTCGACCACACCAGTGAGCAAACCACCGCCGCCTACCGACAACACCACGGCATCCGGTTTCACGCCGGCCTCGGCGACTTCATCCACCAGGCTGGCATGCCCGGCCCACAGCAGCGGGTCGTCGAATGGGTGAATGAAGGCGTCATCCGGGCCGACCAAGGTCTGCGCCAGGGCGTTGGCCTCTTGCCAGGAGCTGCCATGCACCTCCAACTTGGCGCCCTCCAGGCGCAGCAGGTCCTTGGCCCGCTCGGTGGTGGTCTCGGGCACTACCACGGTCACCGGCACGCCCAGCTTGCGCCCGGCATAGGCCACTGCCAGGCCCGCGTTGCCGCCCGAGGAAGACACGAAATGCCGCGCGCCACGGGCATGGTGCACCTCGCAGGCGTGGCCCACGCCGCGCAGCTTGAACGAACCGCAGGGCTGCAGGGCATCGAGCTTGAGCCAGATATTGCTGCCCGCGGCCAGTGACAGCGGGCGGGATTCGATCAGGGGGGTATGAATATGCAAGGTCATTGGCTGGCTCCGCGCAGTTGCTCGAGGTAGTTGTAAACGGTGTAGCGGGTCACACCCAGGGCGCTGGCGGCCTTTTCCACGCCGCCCTTGACGATGAACAGGCCACGCTCCTGCATCACGCGCACGGCCTCGACCTTGGCCTGCTTGTTCATCCGCCCCTGGCCGCTGCGCTGCAGGGATGCCTGGATTATCTCGCTCATCAGCAGTTCCATGTCGGCGGGTTCACTGACGGCAGGTGTGGCCCCCAGCGGCTGGAACTGCTGAAGAAAGTTCATGGCGGCATCCAGGCCGGTGACGTCGGTGTTGACGCAAAGGCTGGCGAAGGGGTGGCCGCTGCGGTCGCGGAAGATGGCCGTGGCGCTGCGCAGCGTGCGGCCCTTCAGCGTGGTGGGGTAATCGGGCAGCACCACCGGCTCACAGCCGTGCTGATCGGCCGAGGCCTGCATCAGTGCCTTGAAACCTTGGTCCTGTTCCGGGGCGGCGAGGATCGGGCTACCGACGCTGCGACCGGAAAGGTGGCCGTTGACGATCGCCACCACGGAGTGTTCCGGGTGGTCGAGGTCGTGCAGGAGGATTTCCATGTTGCGTGCGGCAACGCTGCCCAGGGCCTGAATGGCGGCCTTGAGGACGGTGAGGGTGAGTTGGCGTTCTTCGCTTGGGGTGATAGGCATGGCAGATCGCAAAATCAACGTTTTGTGTATTTTTACACATAAAGTTGAATTAGGCGATTTGCTTTTCCAGGCCCATTCGCGGGTAAACCCGCTCCCACAGGGGCCCCACGGTATTCAACACCTGTGGTGAACCTGTGGGAGCGGGTTTACCCGCGAATGGGCCGCAAAGCGGCCCCTTTAACCCTCAGCCCAGGGCCGGGGTGCGCGGTGGGATCATCCGCCGCGACCCGGTCGCCTCGAAGGCCGCACCAAAGCTCAGCAGCGCATTGTCGCTGTAAGCCCGGCCAGCAAAGGTCAGCCCCACCGGCATGCCGATATCGGCCATCACGCCCATCGGCACGGTCACGGTCGGCACGCCCAGGTGGCGGATCGCCAGGTTGCCGTTGGCAACCCAGATACCGTTGCTCCAGGCGATGTCCGCCGATGCCGGGTTGACGTCGGCATCGGCCGGGCCCACGTCGGCCACGGTGGGGAACAGCACCGCGTCCAGGCCCAGGTTGTCCATCCAGTCTTCCAGGTCCATCTTGCGGGTCTGCTCCAGGCCGCGCAGGCCGTCGGGCAGGGTCTCGATCTGGTCCCAGGTCTTCAGGCCACGCTTGGCCATGTTGACGTACTCGTCCATGCCGGCGGCCAGGTCGTCCTCACGGTTGGGCAGGGTGCCCGGGTCGTGGGGGAAGATCTGCGGCCCGTCGACGTCGGCCAGGCGGTTGAGCCTGGGGTCATCGTTGGCGCGCAGGAAGTCGTCGAAGGCCCAGCCCGACAGCTCCCAAAGCTCGTCATGCAGGAACTCCTTGCTGACGATGCCGCGGTTGTACACGGTCGGTGCGCCCGGACGGTCGCCCTCGCAGTTGGACACCAGCGGGAAGTCCACTTCCAGCACTTCGGCACCAGCCGCCTCCAGTGCCTGGCGGGCCTGCTGCCACAGGTCGATCACCGTGGCGCGGGTGTTGATGCGCTGGCCAGTCGGGCCGCCGATGCCAGGCTTCTCGGAAGTACCGGCCTCGGCATCGGCATTGATGTACATGCGTGGCACGCCAAAGCGCTTGCCCTTGAGCGCGCTGGCATCCACGGCCAGGTCCAGGTACGAAGCCGGGCGCACCGTCGAAGCCGCCGGGATTGGCACCCAAGGTTGCAGGCGCCACAGGTCGCCGCGCTTGTCGGCGTCGTCGGCTACGACCACGTCAAGGATTTCCAGCAGGTCGGCCATGGTGCGGGCATACGGCACCACCACGTCCATGGTCGGTGTCAGCGGCCAGTTGCCACGCACCGAAATCACCCCACGCGACGGGGTATAGGCGCACAGGCCGTTGTTGGACGCCGGGCCACGGCCGCTGGACCAGGTTTCTTCGGCCAGGCCGAAGGCACTGAAGCTGGCAGCGGTGGCGGTGCCGGCACCGTTGGACGAGCCCGAGGCGAACGGTGCGGTCAGGTAGTTGGCGTTGTACGGGCTTTCGGCGCGGCCATACACGCCGCGTTGCATGCCGCCGTTGGCCATGGGCGGCATGTTGGTCTTGCCCAGGCACACGGCGCCGGCGGCGCGCAGGCGTTCGATGGTGAAGGCGTCGCGCTGGGCCACCAGGTCCTTGAAGGCTGGGCTGCCGGAGGCAGCGGTCAGGCCTTTGACCAGGTAGCTGTCCTTGGCGGTATAAGGGATGCCGTCCAACGGGCTCAGGACCTGGCCTTTGGCGCGACGGGCGTCGGAGGCTTCGGCCTCTTTCAGCGCCTCGGGGTTGCGCACCACCACGGCGTTCAGGGCAGTGGCGGTGTCGGCGCCATCGTAGGCATCGATGCGCGCCAGGTAGGCCTGGACCAGCTCGACCGCCGTCGTGCGGCCCGACTCGAGCGCGTCGCGCAGCTCGGCAATGGAAACCTCGGTTACCTCGATCATGCGTTCACCAAAAAAATGTGCAGGTGGGGGCTAATGCGAGGAGTGTACAAGAAGGGCTTGGCCGGCGCAGGTTTGCGCGGGGGCAAATGGTTTTTTGCAGGCGGGCATTGTCGAGCCTCTTAAGCCCGGCGCGAAACCTTGTAGGAGCGGCCTTGTGTCGCGATAGGGCCGCAAAGCGGCCCCAATTATTTCACTGTCATACGAAGACCCTGGGGGCGCTTCGCACCCCTTTCGCGACGCAAGGCCGCTCCCACAAGGGTGCCGCGTCAACCGTCCAGGTCTGCCGCTGCATGCCGCTCCGGCACCTGGCTGGCCTCATCCCCCCAGGTCCGGTTCACCCGTGTGCCGCGCTGCACCGCCGGGCGCAAGGCAATCTCCTCGGCCCAGCGCTGCACATGTGGGTACTCGTCCACCGCCAGGAACTCCGCCGCGCCATACAGGTTGCCGCGCACCAGCTGGCCAAACCACGGCCACACGGCAATGTCGGCGATGCTGTATTCCTCGCCGCCCAGGTAGCGGCTTTCGGCCAGGCGCCGGTCGAGCACATCCAGCTGGCGCTTGGCTTCCATGGTGAAGCGGTTGATCGCGTACTCGAACTTTTCCGGCGCATACACATAGAAGTGGCCAAAGCCGCCGCCCAGATAAGGCGCCGCGCCCATTTGCCAGAACAGCCAGTTCAGGCTTTCGGTGCGTGCAGCTGGCGCTTTCGGCAGCAAGGCACCGAACTTTTCCGCCAGGTACAGCAGGATCGAGCCCGACTCGAACACCCGCACCGGCGGCTCGACGCTGCGGTCGAGCAGGGCGGGGATCTTCGAGTTGGGGTTGACCTGGACAAAACCGCTGGAGAACTGGTCGCCCTCGCCAATGCGGATCAACCAGGCATCATATTCGGCGCCCGAGTGGCCCAGCGCGAGCAGCTCTTCGAGGGCGATGGTGACCTTGACGCCATTGGGCGTGGCCAGGGAGTACAGCTGCAGCGGGTGCTTGCCCAGCGGCAGGTCCTTGTCGTGAGTCGGGCCGGCAACCGGGCGGTTGATGCTGGCGAACTGGCCGCCGGACGCTGCGTCGTTGCGCCAGACCTTGGGTGGCACGTAAGCGGGCTTGCTCATGCATGAATCTCCTTCAATGGCGCGAAACGGTCACGTAGAGACGTGGACCTGCATCTATGCCACGGGTTCGACGAAAAGCGCAAATGCATAGGGCGCGGGCGTGAAGTGCATGACTTCGGTTTCATCCAGGTTTCATCCGGTGCAGCCCAGGGCGGTTCTATGCTGGGCTATCTCTTCGCCCTGCAAGGAACCGCCGGCCGATGACTCTCCCACGCTGCGTGTTGGCGCTGGCCCTGTTCGGCAGCCTGTTGGCCCACGCCGAGGCCGCGCCCTGGGTTGCCGGTCTGCACCACATGACCCTGGCCGACCCGGTCGACGCCCGGCCCATGCAGGCGCTGGCGTTCTACCCGGCTATCGGCAATACCCGCAGCAGCCGGATAGACGGCTACCCGATCGACGTGAGTGAAGAGGCGCCGGTAGCGTTGGGCCAGTTCCCGTTGCTGGTGCTGTCCCACGGCAATACCGGCAGCCCGCTGGCCTTGCACTACCTGGCGACGTCGCTGGCGCGCCAGGGCTTTATCGTGGTGGCGGTGGTGCACCCCGGCGACAACGCCCGCGACCACAGCCGCCTGGGCACCCTGAGCAACCTGTATGGCCGGCCGCTGCAAGTGAGTGCCGCGATTACGGCCGCCCGCGATGATGCCTTGCTGGGGCCCTACCTGAACGGTGGCAAGGTTGGGGTGATCGGCTACTCGGCCGGTGGTGAAACCGCCTTGATTCTCTCAGGCGCGCGCCCCGACCTGGACCGCCTGCGCAAGTACTGCCTGGAGCGCCCGAACGACGCCGACGCCTGCAGGACCCACGGCGTACTGATTGCCGACCGCAGCGAGCTGGTGCCAGAGGCCGACCAGCGGGTGGGAGCGGTGATGCTGATGGCGCCGCTCAGCCTGCTTTTCGGACGCCATGCCTTGGCCGGGGTGCAGGTGCCGGCGCTGATCTACAGTGGCGACAGCGACCAGTTGGTGGCGGTGGACCGCAACGCCGAAGCCCTGGCCCGCAAGTTGCCGGTCACACCGGACTATCGCCTGCTGGCTGGCGCCGGGCACTTCGTGTTCATGGCCCATTGTGATGCCGAGCAGTCCGTGCGGATGCCGGCGCTGTGCAAGGATGCCGCAGGCGTGGACCGTCGGCACATCCACCATTCCCTGCAACGTGAAG
Source organism: Pseudomonas sp. B14(2017) (assembly GCF_002113255.1). Classification (NCBI taxonomy): domain Bacteria; kingdom Pseudomonadati; phylum Pseudomonadota; class Gammaproteobacteria; order Pseudomonadales; family Pseudomonadaceae; genus Pseudomonas; species Pseudomonas sp. B14(2017). The sequence goes on along the minus strand of NZ_NEJY01000014.1, from coordinate 73,764 downwards.
CCGCGGTGTTCTTCAGCCAGGCGTTGGGCGCGCCGCAGCCTGCCGAGCGTTCAGCCGCGAGCGGCGCGCCGCGCCAGCAACAGCGTTAGGCCCACACCCGCCAGGGCGAGCAGGGCGGCCACGCAGAAGATCGAGGCATAACCCAGGTGCGCCGCCACCGCGCCCATCACCGGCCCGGCGATGGCCAGGGCCATGTCGAAGAACACCGCGTAGGCACCCAGCCCTGCGCCGCGGCTGCTGCTGGGCACCTGCTTGATCGCTTCCACCCCCAGCGCCGGGTACACCAGCGACAGCCCGAAACCGGTAAGCCCGGCACCGATCAGCGCCCACGGCGGCGATGGTGCCAGCCACAGCAGGCCCAGGCCGAGCACTTCGGTGGCCATGCACGCGATCGCCACGTTGTAGCCACCAAAACGGTTGACCGCGTTGACGAACAGCAGCCGGGAAATGATGAAGCACACGCCAAAGGCACTCAGGCACCAGGCCGCGCCCGCCCAGCCGCGCTCCAGGTAATACAGGGTGACGAAGGTGGTCAGGGTGCCGTAGCCGATAGAGGCCAGGGTCAGGCCCAGGCCACAGGGTGCGACCCGGCCGAAGGCCGACCAGAAGGGCAGGCGCTCGCCACGCACCACCACCACGTCCGGCCGCTTGCGCAGTACCAGCAGGGCCGATACCGCCAGCACCAGCAATGCCGGCCCCAGCACGCTGAAGTCCAGCCCGTCCACGGCCAGTACACCCAAGGGGGCACCAATGGCGATGGCGCCATAGGAGGCGATACCGTTCCAGGAAATCACCCTGGCGGTGTGCTCGGGCCCGACCTGGCTGATGCCCCAGCTCAGCGTGGCCACGCCGATCAGCCCTTGGGCGAGGCCCAGCAGCAGGCGCCCGCCGAGCAACAGCGCCAGGCTCAGCAGCGGTAGCGTCAGGGTCCAGGCCGATAGCAGGGTCAACACCCCGCAGCCGGCAATCCCCAGCAAGCCGAAGCGAATCGCCTGCTTGCCCCCCAGGGTATCGGCCACGCGCCCGGCAAACGGGCGGCTGAGTAGCGTGGCCAGGTATTGCAGTCCAATGGTCAGCCCGGCGACCACCGCGCCAAACCCCAGCTGGTCGTGCACATGGCTGGGCAAGACGGCGATCGGCAGGCCGATGCAGAGGAAGGCAATGAAGGTGTAGAAAACGATCGACAGGATCTGCAGGGTAATTTGCAGCGTGTTGCTGGCGGGGGCGGGTTGTTGCGCGGTCATGGGCTCGTTCGCGGGCGGGCGGTTGGGCGTGCCCCCATCATGGCCGTTGCGCGAAAGAAATGAAAGCAGGCTAACGAATTATTCGTCGGGCAGTGCCAGCCTGTGGGATCGGCGGTGGATTCTTCGCGGGTGAACCCGCTCCCACAGGATTTGCATAGGCCTCAAATGCTACGCAGTCCCTGTGGGAGCGGGTTTACCCGCGAAGAGGCCGGCCCAGCCATACAAGATGGCCAGGCCGCCGCATCAATCAGACCACTACCTGGCTACGCAGTTGATCGTCATTCGCGGGCTCGCCCGCTCCCACAGGATTTGCATTGGCCTCAAGTGCTACGCAGTCCCTGTGGAAGCGGGTTTACCCGCGAAGAGGCCGGCCCAGCCATACAAGATGGCCAGGCCGCCGCATCAATCAGACCACTACCTGGCTACGCAGGTAATCGTCATTCGCGGGCTCGCCCGCTCCCACAGGATTTGCATTGGCCTCAAGTGCTACGCAGTCCCTGTGGGAGCGGGCATGCCCGCGAAGAGGCCGGCCCAGCCATACAAGATGGCCAGGCCGCCCATCAATCAGACCACTACACCCTGGCTACGCAGGTAATCGTCGTAGGTACCGCTGAAGTCCACCACGCCATCAGCCGACAGCTCGATGATGCGCGTGGCCAGCGACGACACGAACTCACGGTCGTGGCTGACGAACAGCAGGGTGCCCGGGTAGTTTTCCAGCGCCAGGTTCAGCGCCTCGATCGATTCCATGTCCAGGTGGTTGGTCGGCTCGTCCATCACCAGCACGTTCGGCTTCTGCAGGATCAGCTTGCCGAACAGCATGCGGCCTTGTTCACCACCGGAAATCACCTTCACCGACTTGAGAATCTCGTCGTTGGAGAACAGCATGCGCCCGAGGGTGCCGCGGATCACCTGCTCGCCGGAGGTCCACTGGCCCATCCAGTCGAACAGGGTCATGTCGTCTTCGAAGTCGTGGGCGTGGTCCTGGGCGTAGTAGCCCACTTCGGCGCTGTCGGTCCACTTCACTTCACCCTTGTCCGGGGTCATTTCGCCGACCAGGGTGCGCAGCAGGGTGGTCTTGCCGATACCGTTGGGGCCGATGATCGCCACGCGCTCGCCAGCCTCGATGGTGAAGCCCAGGTCCTTGAACAGCACCTTGTCGTCGAAGGCCTTGGCCATTTTCTCGACGGTGACGGCCTGGCGGTGCAGCTTCTTGGTCTGTTCGAAGCGGATGAACGGGCTCACCCGGCTCGACGGCTTGACCTCGGCCAGCTGGATCTTGTCGATCTGCTTGGCCCGCGAGGTGGCCTGCTTGGCCTTGGAGGCGTTGGCCGAGAAGCGGCTGACGAAGGTCTGCAGTTCGGCGATCTGGGCTTTCTTCTTGGCGTTGTCCGACAGCAGCTGCTCGCGGGCCTGGGTGGCAGCGGTCATGTACTCGTCGTAGTTGCCCGGGAATACGCGCAGCTCGCCGTAGTCCAGGTCGGCCATGTGGGTGCAGACACTGTTGAGGAAGTGCCGGTCGTGGGAAATGATCACCATGGTGCTGTTACGCGCGGTGAGGATGGTTTCCAGCCAGCGGATGGTGTTGATGTCCAGGTGGTTGGTCGGCTCGTCGAGCAGCAGCACGTCCGGGTCCGAGAACAGCGCCTGGGCCAGCAGGACACGCAGCTTCCAGCCCGGTGCCACTTCGCTCATCGGGCCGAAGTGCTGTTCCAGCGGAATACCCAGGCCCAGCAGCAGTTCACCGGCACGGGATTCGGCGGTGTAGCCGTCCATTTCGGCGAATTCGGTTTCCAGCTCGGCGACGGCCATGCCGTCTTCCTCGGTCATTTCCGGCAGCGAGTAGATACGATCGCGCTCGGCCTTGACCTTCCACAGCTGGCCGTGGCCCATGATCACTGTGTCGATCACGGTGAATTCCTCGTAGGCGAACTGGTCCTGGCGCAGCTTGCCCAGGCGGGTGTTCGGCTCGAGCATGACCTGGCCGCCGGACGGCTCCAGGTCACCGCCGAGGATCTTCATGAAGGTCGACTTGCCGCAACCGTTGGCGCCGATCAGGCCGTAGCGGTTGCCGTTGTTGAATTTGACGGAAACGTTTTCGAACAGCGGCTTGGAGCCGAACTGCATGGTGATGTTGGCGGTAGAAATCAAGTGCTTGTCCTGCGGGGGTTCCAGAGGTGTATTTAGGCCATCTTGTCAGTCTTGGGCCAATTTTGGGCCAATTCGACTCGGGGCGGCAGCTTCTCCAGCTCCCTCCAGTCCGAGGAGGAGCTGATCCATTTCGCGTAGGTAGAAAGCAACATCTCGACGCTGTGACCAAGCTGGTTCGCGATGAACGCGGGTTCATCCCAGACATCAGGCATAGGGTGGCGTAGGTGTGGCGGGTGTCGTACTGACGGCGTTCACGGATGTTCAGCGCCTTGGGCGCCGATTTGAAGTGGCGGATTGTAACACTTGGTTCGTTGATCCACAGCCCACCTTTGCTCGGCTGGAACAGAAATGGGCGGATCGGGTGCGCTGGCTTGGGATGCCATGCGCCGGAGAGTTGCCATCCTCTGGGCCTGCTGGATGGCATTCAGCGCGCGCTCGTTGAGCAGCACTGATCTGCAAATACTTCCAAGCGTCGCATAGAGGCGCGAGATATCATCGTCAGCGCTTTACTCAGGGATGATCACTAGCTGAAGGGATTGCTTACATGGAAAGAAGCTATTTCGTAACGATGCTTGCACTGATTCTTCATCAAATAGATGCCGCGTATTGGCAGGAATGGGAGATGTTTTTCCTACCGGGTGGGGTACAGGGCTTCCTCCTGTTCAATATCTTGGCAATACCCGTGTTGCTGGTTGGTTATCGAAGCGTGTTGCTGGGTACGGTTAACGCGGTGTTCTTCGCCAAAGTTTGTGCCGGCCTAGGCCTGATCACGTTCCTTATCCATGCCGGCTTCGGATTGGCTGGATATCACCAGTTTCACCTGCCTGCTTCGATCTCCATCCTCATTCTCTGCTTGGCCAGCTCTGTATGGCTGATGGCAGGGATACGGTCCTCATCGCAATGATCGCAGGCGCCGCACTTACGATCCTGCATCGCTGCGCATTCAAATCACACCTGAAGCGGGTTCATCAGCTCGGCACCTTGGTTACGCACATTCCCCACGGCGATACCCACCCGGTACCACTCGAAGGCTTCGGCCGGCTCACCCAGGTTGAGCACCAGTTGTTCTGCGCGCTCGCTGGGCATTGCTGCCGCGATCCACTCGTACGCCAGTTCTGGCGACAACACGACAGGCCGGCGGTCGTGAACGTCGACCATTCCGCCCTGAGCGTCGGCGGTAATGATGACGAACCCGTCGTGCTCGGTGCCGGTGAACTGGCCGATCGAGGCGCAAAGGGCAGGGCGCCCATCCTGGCGGCGGATGTAGTACGGTTGCTTCTTCGGCCCACCTTCATCAACCCATTCGTACCAGCCGTCGATAGGGGTGATGGCCCGGTGCGGCCAGATCGCCCGGAAGAATGGGCCATGCGCCACCTTCTCGACCCGGGCGTTGATCGGTGCAGCGCGATCGTTTGCCCAGTGCGGCCGCCATCCCCACTTCACCAGGTCCGCTCGTGGGCCTGCGTCATCCATCCGCAGTACTGCCACCAGCGTGGTCGGCGCGATGTTGTACCGGCCAAGCGGCTGGTCGCCGACGTTGTTCCGCCAGGCCTCTGGCAGGCTCAGGGTTGCAACGAAGTCATGTATGCCACGGTACTGGCTGAGCCTTCCGCACATACGCCCTCCTACCGAAACCTGAAGGATAGCCGTTGGCTGGTAGTAGTGCCGCCAGTCATACGGGGACGGCCAGGCACCCCGCTTGCCACGATGCAGGGCGAACGGATTTCAGCGCCTGCCCGCAACGGGGTCAGCCTGCCGTTGCGGGCGATGGCTGCAGGCTGCCTGCCTGCTCGGGAACCCTGATGAACACGTTGTATCTGCCACCTTCCATTTCTTCGAAGGCAATCAGTTTTTTCACCAGCGCACCGTTCAGTACCTTGCCGGCATTCAATAGCAGCATGCCATTGTCGGCATTCAGGTTACGCGCCAGTATCATGCCCTCTGCCAGTTCGTGCGTGCTCAATACCTTGATCGCCGGGTCGGTCAAGGTAATGTCGCGCATGTACTCGGCACAGACGTTGACGAAGTCTTCCACCAGGTCTGGGTCATACAGCTTTCCAGCATACTTGCGTATGTAGAGCAGTGCCTCATCGCTATTGAGCTGGCGATCCAGGACCAGTCCGCGCTGCAATTCGATGAAATCCACGGCCATTTTCAACCAGCGGGCGCCCAGTGGAATTGCCGCGCCCTTCAGGTGGCCCGGAAAACCGCTGCCATCCCAGCGTTCCTGGTGGTGAAGTATGAGTTGTGCAGCCTCTTTTATTGGCTCCAGGGTCATGACCAGCGCTTCGCTCTGTTTCGGGTATGACCGGTACAGTTCGCGCTCTGGTGGAGGAATGAGATCGGCAGGGCAGGTGAGCATGCTGTCGGTCCAGCTCATCTTGCCGATGTTGTAGAGGGCTGCAGCCATGGTCAGGTTGCGACAGCTACCTTCGTCCAGCCCATGGCTGGTGCAATACACCCGTATCAATTCTATGACTTGCCGGTTGGTCTGCTTGGCCTTGGGCAGACGCAGGTTGCCTAACTGCGAAAAGAACTCGGTGCTGGTCACGTAACTGCGCTTGAGTTCTTCATAGGCAAGGTCAAGCATGTCGGCAGTTTGCTGCAACTCGGCGGTGCGCGCCGCTACACGCTGTTCAAGGCTTTCGTTAAGCGCCTTGAGTTGCTTGATCTGAACCTGAGTCAGCTGTTCCAGTCGCTTTCGTTCGCTTTCCGAATGTTGGTGGGCCAATGCCTGGCGCAATGTGACCAACAGCTCTTCATCATTCCAGGGTTTGCTGATGTAACGATAGATGTGCCCATCATTGATGGCTTTCGCAATGGTGTCCGTGTCAGCGTAACCCGTAAGCAGAATGCGCAACGTGTCGGGAAAACGCTCATGTACGTGGGCCAACAGTGTTGCCCCGTCCATGTTTGGCATGCGCGCATCACTCATCACCAGATTGATCGGGCGTTGTTGGAGCAGTTGCAGGGCGTCGGCACCGCTTTCGGCAAGGAGGAGTTCGTAGGGTTGGTTGCGAAGTAGACGACGAAGGCTGCTGAGAATCGAGGGCTCGTCGTCAACCAGAAGTATCACCGGCGTGGCTGCTGCGCCATCGGTAACGGGTAGCTCCATGGGTCCCTCCCTGCCGGTCTCGGCCAGACTACTCCCTGGCCACAGCCTAGATGATATTTGCCCCCGCCGTTAGCTTTTGTCTGTTGGCCTCACTATGCTCGGAGGCAGGTGCATCTCGCCAGGGAGGGTTGTGCTGTGCCGACTAGTCTGCAGGTTCGCATCGTTGCCTCGATGCTTGTCGTTTTGCCGGCATGGGGGCTGGCCCAGAGCATTGGTGGGCCGCTCACGCCATTGCCGGCGGTGCCTGAGCTTGACCCTGCCCGGGTGGAGCTGGGGCGCAAACTGTTCAATGACTCGCGTTTGTCCCTCGATAACAGCCAGTCCTGTGCTGATTGCCATCGCCTGGATCGTGGTGGCGCGGACGGGCAGGCGCGCTCGCCTGATGCAGATGGCAAACCCTTGCCAGTTCACACACCCAGCGTCTTCAACGCCAGCCTGAACTTCCTGCAGTTCTGGGATGGGCGCGCGCAATCGTTTGACGGCCTGGTGCACCTGGCAACCGGTAATACGGACGGCAAAGAAGATGGCTGGGCTACCGTGGTTCAACGAATTGCTGACGATCCGGCCTACCAGACGGGGTTCGCCGAAGCCTATGGCAAACCAGTGACCGCCATCGATGTCAAAGATGCCCTGGTTACGTACCAGCGCACCCTGCTGACACCCGATTCACGCTTCGATCGCTATCTGAAAGGAGATACCAGCAGCCTCAGCCTGGAAGAGAAGCATGGCTATCAGCGCTTCCAGGAGTACGGTTGTATAGCCTGCCACCAGGGCGTGAATATCGGCGGCAACATGCTGCAGAAGTTCGGTGTTTTCGATGATTATTTCACCAACCGTGGCAATGTTACCGGGGCAGACCGGGGACGCTACAACGTGACAGGTGACCCGGATGACCTCCACCTGTTCAAAGTTCCAAGCCTGCGAAACGTGGAGGTGACCGCCCCTTATTTTCATGACGGTTCGGCGCCCACCTTGGAAGCAGCCGTCGATGCCATGTTTCATTATCAGTTGGGACGTACGCCGAGCGACGATGATAAAGCGCTGATCATCAAGTTTCTCCAGACCCTCACCGGCCAATGGGAGGGTAAACCGCTATGAGGTTGAACGCTCGGCGCAGTCTGCTGCTGTTGGCTGCGTGCGCCATGTCGCTGGCTTCCGTGCTGGTCTACCTGTACAGGATGTCCAGGTCCGATGAGAGTGCCAACTACGCCCAGGCGCGCGATCTGATTCGCCAGATCAAGCAGTACGATGCGCAGTGGGAGGGTGCGGTGCTCAAGGCGCGCACCACCACCAATTACAACTACGACCCGCTGGTGCTGCCGTTGATTGAAATGAAGCGCCTATGGCGGGAATTCGACACGCTGGAAGGGCGTCATCAAAAAGCAGAAATGCTCGCTTGGCAAAAGGCTTTTCGCGATTACCAACAGTCCTTTGACGACAAGGTCCTGCTGGTCTCGCGCTTCAAGACGCACAATGCGATCCTGCGAAATTCCCTGGCTTTTCTCCCGGCTGCAGCCGATGTAATACAGGTGCACCTTCGTCAATTGGTCGATGCCGATACACTGCGCCTGCGCAGAATCACCAGCGATACCTATGACTTGATGCTGAGCAGCCTTGAGTTTGCCCAGACCACAACCGATGAAAAAGCTGCCGACATCCTTGTCGGACTGAACAATCTTTCGGTCAACAAGGAGCGCTTGCCCGTCGATTTTCAGGTGCCCATCGATACCATCAGCAAACACATAGAGTTGATTCTTCGTGAGCAACCCAAGGTCGATCAACTGCTCGAAGCGATCGAGGCGGTTCCGATCGCCGAGAGTCTGGACGCCATTGCGCTGATGCTGGACCGCGACGAGCAAGCAGCAGCGCTGACGGCTCAGCGATACCATTTCTATCTGTTGGTGTTTTCCACCCTGCTGGTATTGCTATTGCTGTACATGGGGATGTGGTTGATGCGTAGCTACGCCGAAATAAACCGTGTAAACCGAGCGCTGGTGAGTGCCAACGACGAATTGGAACAGCGGGTCGAACGGCGTACCCAGGCACTTACCCAAGCCAGCGCAGCACTGCAGCGCGAGGTGGATGAACGCCGGTTGCTCGAGAACCAGTTGGTCCAGTCCGAAAAGCTCGCCTCGCTCGGTCAGCTGGCAGCCGGCGTAGCCCATGAAGTCAACAACCCGATTGGGTTTGTCTCTTCCAACCTCGGTGCACTGGATGATTATTTCGGCCGTTTGCAGGACATGCTGAAGGCATATGCCGACGCAGAAAATACTCGGGTTCCGAACGCGCTCGGCGCGGAGCTGGCGAAGTTGCGCACGGAAATCGAGCTGGATTACTTGCTGGAGGATATTCCGGCGCTGATCCGCGAATCCAAGGAGGGTATCAGTCGCGTTGCGCGGATCGTCAAGGACCTCAAGGACTTTTCGCGAGTAGAGAGCAGCCATGACTGGCAAGTGGCAGACCTGCTTCAAGGCATAGAGTCAACGCTGAACATTGTTGCCAGCGAACTCAGGCACAAGGCGGACCTTGTCAAGGATTACAGCCCATTGCCGCCGGTCGAGTGCCTGCCCTCGCAGATCAATCAGGTAATCATGAATCTGCTGGTCAATGCCACCCAGGCGATGGGTGCCGAGCGTGGCAGAATTACCCTGCGAACCGGTGCCAGTGACAAGTGGGTGTGGATTGAAGTCGCAGACAATGGTTGTGGCATTCCTGCCGAAAGCCTGCAAAAGATCTTCGATCCCTTCTACACGACGAAGCCCATCGGCCAGGGCACCGGGCTGGGATTGTCACTTTCGTACGGAATCATCAAGCGTCATGGTGGCGAGATCCGCGTAGACAGCGAGGTGGGAGTCGGTACGACATTCAGGGTCGAACTGCCCATCCATCAGGCCCGGTCAGCCTGAGAGCAGCAGGGAAGTGGAATGCAAATTGCTGTGACCCTCTGGGGCATCGATCATGCGGAGTACGCAGAAATGACTCAGAATGACCGCTACTACATGATCTTCGTTGTGGTTGCTGTACTGGTCCTGGATCTGGCGGCGACATTTGTGTTTCTCAAGGCAATCGCCTGACCCCCGTTTGTGGGCCTGGTTGTACCCGAAATCGGGGTCATCTGCAGAGTGACTACCCGGTTTGGGACAAGTTTTGTCCGCCCCCTGTCTGGTTCATGGCCACACGGCGCTGCACGCCCTTGAGTCGACCGCCAGCTGAAATCTCGCCCGCAAGATGACCAGCGGCGTACCTCTGCCTGAACATCCCTCCTTTGTGCGGTCCAACGTAAGCAAGGCCTGGTTTCACCTGGCCGGAGGTACGCACATGAAACGCAAGACTGCATGGGTCGTAGTGTTGTCAGGGTTGCTGCTGCTCGGTGGTTGCTGGCCATATTGGCACCACGGTGGGCATCACGGCGGCGGCCATCACCGGCATTTCAACGATGGACACCATGGTGGTCAGGACTACCGCCGCTATTGATGCAGGCAGCAATCCCTTCCGCTAGCGGCCACGCCTGTGCGAACACACTGCAAAACTACGCATGCTCGCCCAGGCTGGCCTGTCTGGAACTTGCCCGCTTATCCATGAACGAAGGTTAACTTCGCGGGGAACGCCCGCCCTGAAACCGATATAGCAAACAAGCATATTGCCCGGCTGACGTTGAGCAGTAACATGGGCAAACAAAAACAAAAAAGGTGCATGCGGCTTGGCAACACTTTCCCAAGTTACTCGATGGGGCGGCAGGAGCGTGTCGCGTGAAGAGCTCAAGATCGGTAGCAGGTGCAATACTGATGTCCACCTTCGCCACACTGTTCATGGCAGGCTGCGCACATGACCCCGATGTGCGTGAGGGCCATGGGTATGCGGCCGGGGCCACGGAAAGAAGTACGCCGGCGTACCTGGGATGCGTCAAAAGCGAACTTCAAGGGAATGTGAAAACCTACCAGGTCGATGGCGATAACTCGGTCAGACTGTTCGTCGATAGTACCGACCCCGACAAGGCGGGTGGCATGGTCGAGGTGCGGGGCACGGGTAACCAGCGCCAGTTCGCGGCCTATCAACGCGATGCCTGGTACGACCATGGCAGGCTGCTGGACGCCGCGCTGATGTGTTCTAAAGCATGATCAACTGACCCTCGCGAACAAAAAGCCCGCCCTCGAGAGCGGGCTTTTTGCATTTGCCGACCCCAGCGGCAATAATCCGCTCATTTGAACGGAGAGCACCAGGTTGGAAGCAAGAAGCGTTGTCGCGGAAATGTTCATTGGAATGCCGACGCATTTCTGGGTGTTGCCGGTTGCCGGCCTGGTCGCCTGGTTCGGCCTGAAATGGGCCGAGCAATCCGATAACCGCGCCACCATGCTGCGGACCGTGACCTACCTGCTGCTCATCGCGTTGGCGGTGTTGCCCAACGGTTTTTATGCGCTGTTTCCCCCGTCGCCCGACATGCCCGAGCTGTTGTTGAATCGTGAACCGCTACCGAACTACGAAGGCCGCTTCTATCTGGATGCGTTCTACGTGTTCAGTGGGTGGGCACTGAGCAAAGTGGCAAAGCTCAAGTTCAACTAAGGAAACGCTGAACGAGCCGCTCGAAGACCAGCACCGAGCGGCCTACTGTCTCATGTTGCTCGATAATCTGCCTTGCTGTCGGGCTTACCCAGGCTCAAGTTGAAAGGTTCGTCAGGAGCTGGAAGCAAACACGATTTGTTTGCATTTATCAAGGTGTGGGGGCGGCTACTTTTCAACTAATACCTTCCTGTTAACACCAACTTTCAGTTACGCCATCCTGCGGTGAGGAAGGGCTAACTCAAAAGTAATAGATCAAGTAGATTTTTGCGAACCTTGATGATGATCCTCCCCGCAAGAGACCTTCCTTAAATATTTTAAGGCCCGTCTGGCGTTTTATCGGGGTCGTGCTATTTGTGGATATACGCGTGCGATCGCTCGGTCGTGCTGTTGACAAAAGGACTGTCACGTATGTCGATTCAGGCCAAGGTATCTCCCCTCGCTCAAAGTGTTAATTCTGCCGCCCCCATCGCAATCCCCGATAACGGAATCCTGACGCTTACTCAGAGCAGTAACATTGTTCTGGATATTGCTCCCGAAAGCGTGACGAGCTACACAAAGAGCGGGGCGGACCTGATCGTACAACTGAAGTCTGGCGAGAGCCTGCGCATTGCCAACTTCTATGTCGAAGGGCAGCCGGTAAGCCAGTTGTACCTGGTAGACCGGGACAAACTGCTGGCCGTCGACCTGCCCCCGGTCGCTGCCGATGGGCCGCTGTTGGCAGGTTATGTGCCCCAGGAAACTGCGGCCGGGTTCGAGTCGCTCACTGGCGCCGACGGCACCATTGCCGGGCTCAGCCCCGGCGCTGCATTGCTGGCTGGGGCTGCGATCATTGGCGGCGGCGTCGCGATCGCCAACAGCAACGATGGCGGCGGCGGCGGCGGCGGTGGCGGCAGTGTGCCGCCTGACACCACGGCACCGGCGCCTGCCAGCGGACTGCAGATTGCCCCAGATGGCAGCAGCATCAGCGGCACGGCCGAGCCGGGCGCCACCGTGGGCATCGACAGCAACGGCGACGGGCAAACCGACGTCAGCGTGGTGGTCGGCTCCGACGGCAAATTCCAGATTCCACTGAATCCGCCACTGACCAACGGCGAAACGGTTACCGTGGTGGTGACCGATCCGGCCGGCAATAGCAGCCCGCCCGCGACCGTCCAGGCCCCTGACTTCCCCGATGCGCCGCAAATCAACCCGAGCAACGGCTCCAGCCTCAGCGGTACCGCCGAGCCGGGCAGCACCGTGGTGCTCACCGACGGCAACGGCAACCCCATCGGCCAGACTACTGCCGACGGTAACGGTAACTGGTCGTACACACCCGATAGCCCACTGCCCGATGGCACGGTGGTCAAAGCAGTGGTAGTGGATGCCGCCGGTAACAGCGGCCCGCCCGCCAGCATCATCATCGACGGCGTGGCGCCAGCGGCACCCGTGATCAACCCGAGCAATGGTACCGAGCTCAGTGGTACCGCCGAGCCGAACAGCACCGTGACCCTCACCGATGGCAGCGGTAACCCGATCGGCCAGGTGACGGCCGATGGCAACGGCAACTGGAGCTATACCCCCGCGACCCCGCTGCCCGATGGTACCGTGGTCAACGCGGTGGCCCAGGACGCGGCTGGCAATACCAGCGGGCAGGGCAGCACCACCGTGGATAGCGTGGCGCCGGGTGCTCCCACCATCGACCTGAGCGACGGCAGCAGCCTCAGCGGTACCGCCGAGCCGAACAGCACCGTGACCCTCACCGATGGTAGCGGTAATCCGATCGGCCAGGTGACGGCCGATGGCAGTGGCAACTGGAGCTACACCCCCGCGACACCGCTGCCCGACGGTACCGTGATCAACGTGGTGGCCCAGGATGCAGCTGGCAACACCAGCGCTCCGACGAGCACGACAGTGGATGCGCAGGCCCCGGCTGCACCAGTGGTCAACCCCAGCAATGGCACCACGATCAGTGGCACCGCTGAACCGGGCAGCACCGTCACGCTGACCGATGCCGGCGGCAACCCGATCGGCCAGGTCACCGCCGACGGCAGTGGCAACTGGAGTTTCACACCGGGCAGCCCGTTACCCAACGGCACCGTGGTGAACGCCACTGCGACCGACCCGACTGGCAATACCAGCGCTCCATCGAGCACCACAGTGGACTCGGTGGCCCCGGCCGCGCCGGTGGTCCAGCCGAGCAACGGCAGCGAAATCAGCGGCACCGCCGAACCGGGCAGCACCATCACCCTGACCGATGGCAGCGGCAACCCGATCGGCCAGACCACCGCCGACGGCAGCGGCAACTGGTCGTTCACCCCAGGCACACCGTTGCCGGATGGCTCTGTGGTCAATGCCACGGCGACCGACCCGGCCGGCAATACCAGCGGGCAGGGCAGCACCACCGTGGATGGCGTGGCCCCGGGCGTACCTACCATCAATCTCAGCAACGGCAGCATTCTTAGCGGCAGCGCCGAGCCAAACAGCACCGTGACCCTCACCGACGGCAGTGGTAATCCGATTGGCGAAGCCACCGCTGACGGCAGCGGTAACTGGACGTTCACCCCAGCCACGCCGTTGCCCGATGGCACCGTGGTCAATGCCACGGCGAGCGACCCGGCTGGCAACACCAGCCCGGCAGCGACGGTCACCGTCGATTCCAGCGCGCCGGCTGCACCGGTAATCAATCCGAGTAACGGCGCGACCATCGGCGGTACCGCTGAAGCGAGTGCCACCGTCACCCTGACCGATGGCAGCGGCAACCCGATCGGCCAGGTCACCGCCGACGGCAGTGGCAACTGGAGTTTCACACCGGGCAGCCCGTTACCCAACGGCACCGTGGTGAACGCCACCGCGACCGACCCGACCGGCAACACCAGCGCTCCATCAAGCACCACAGTGGACTCGGTGGCCCCGGCCGCGCCGGTGGTCCAGCCGAGCAACGGTAGCGAAATCAGCGGTACCGCCGAGCCGGGCAGCACCATCACCCTGACCGACGGCAGCGGCAACCCGATCGGCCAGACCACTGCCGACGGCAGCGGCAACTGGTCGTTCACCCCTGGCACACCGTTGCCGGATGGCTCCGTGGTCAATGCCACGGCGACCGACCCGGCCGGCAATACCAGCGGGCAGGGCAGCACCACCGTGGATGGCGTGGCCCCGGGCGTGCCCACCATCGACCTCAGCAACGGCAGCAGCCTCAGCGGCACCGCCGAGCCGAATAGCACAGTGACCCTCACCGACGGCAGCGGTGATCCGATTGGCGAAGTTACCGCCGACGGCAGCGGTAACTGGACGTTCACCCCAGTCACGCCGTTGCCCAATGGCACGGTGGTCAATGCCACTGCGAGCGACCCGGCCGGCAATTCCAGCCCGGCAGCGACGGTCACCGTCGATTCCAGCGCGCCGGCTGCACCGGTAATCAATCCGAGTAACGGCGCGACCATCGGCGGTACCGCTGAAGCGAGTGCCACCGTCACCCTGACCGATGGCAGCGGCAACCCGATCGGCCAGGTCACCGCCGACGGCAGTGGCAACTGGAGTTTCACACCGGGCAGCCCGTTACCCAACGGCACCGTGGTGAACGCCACCGCGACCGACCCGACTGGCAATACCAGCGCTCCATCGAGTACGACAGTGGACTCGGTGGCCCCGGCCGCGCCGGTGGTCGAGCCGAGCAACGGCAGCGAAATCAGCGGCACCGCCGAGCCGGGTAGCACCGTCATCCTGACCGATGGCAGCGGCAACCCCATCGGCCAAACCACCGCCGACGGCAACGGCGACTGGAGCTTCACCCCCGGTACGCCGCTGGCCAATGGCACGGTGGTCAACGCCGTGGCCCAGGACCCGGCAGGCAACACTGGCCCGCAGGGCAGCACCACGGTGGACGGTTTGGCACCGGGTGCACCTACCATCAACCTCAGCAATGGCAGCAGCCTCAGCGGCACCGCCGAGCCGAACAGCACCGTGACCCTCATCGATGGCAGCGGTAACCCCATTGGCGAAGTCACCGCTGACGGCAGCGGTAACTGGACGTTCACCCCAGCCACGCCGTTGCCCAATGGCACGGTGGTCAATGCCACGGCGAGCGATCCGGCTGGCAACACCAGCCCGGCAGCGACGGTCACCGTCGATTCCAGCGCGCCGGCTGCACCGGTGATCAATCCCACCAACGGCACGACCATCGGCGGTACCGCTGAAGCGGGTGCCACCGTCACCCTGACCGATGGCAGCGGCAACCCGATCGGCCAGGTCACCGCCGACGGCAGCGGCAACTGGAGCTTTACCCCCGGCACACCGCTGGCCAACGGTACCGTAATCATCGCAACGGCAACTGACCCGACCGGCAACACCGGTCCGCAGGCCGCCACCACGGTGGACTCGGTAGCCCCGGCCGCACCAGTGGTCGAACTGAGCAACGGCAGCGAAATCAGCGGCACCGCCGAGCCAGGCAGTACCATCACCCTGACCGATGGCAGCGGCAACCCGATCGGCCAGACCACTGCCGACGGCAGCGGCGACTGGAGCTTCACCCCCGGTACGCCGCTGGCCGACGGAACCGTGATCAACGCCACGGCGACCGACCCGGCCGGCAATACCAGCGGGCCGGCCAGCACCACCGTGGACGGCGTGGCCCCGGGTGTACCTACCATCAATCTCAGCAACGGCAGCAGTCTTAGCGGCACCGCCGAGCCGAACAGCACCGTGATCCTCACCGACGGCAGCGGTAACCCCATTGGCGAAGTCACCGCCGACGGCAGCGGCAACTGGACGTTCACCCCAGCCACGCCGCTGCCCAATGGCACCGTGGTCAATGTCACGGCGAGCGACCCGGCGGGCAACACCAGCCCGGCAGCGACGGTCACCGTCGATTCCAGCGCGCCGGCTGCACCGGTAATCAATCCCACCAACGGCGCGACCATCAACGGTACCGCTGAAGCGGGCGCCACCGTCACCCTGACCGACCTCGGCGGCAACCCGATCGCCCAGATCACCGCCGACGGCAGCGGCAACTGGAGCTTCACCCCCGGCTTGCCGCTGGCCAACGGTACCGTAATCATCGCCACGGCAACCGACCCGACCGGCAACACCGGTCCGCAGGCCGCCACCACAGTGGACTCGGTAGCCCCGGCCGCACCAGTCGTCGAGCCAAGCAACGGCAGCGAAATCAGCGGCACCGCCGAGCCGGGCAGCACCGTCATCCTGACCGATGGCAGCGGCAACCCCATCGGCCAAACCACCGCCGACGGCAACGGCGACTGGAGCTTCACCCCGACCACGCCGCTGGCCAATGGCACGGTGGTCAACGCCGTCGCCCAGGACCCAGCCGGCAACACTGGCCCGCAGGGCAGCACCACGGTGGATTCGATCGCGCCCGCCGCGCCAGTGGTCAATCCGAGCAACGGCGCCGTGATCAACGGTACTGCCGAGCCGAACAGCACCGTGACTCTCACCGATGGCAATGGTAATCCGATTGGCGAAGTCACTGCCGACGGCAGCGGCAACTGGACGTTCACTCCGGGCACGCAACTGCCCAATGGTACCGTGGTCAACGCCACGGCGACCGATGCCGCCGGCAATACGGGTGCTCCAGGTAGCACCACCGTGGACTCGTCGCTGCCGTCGATTCCGCAGGTCGACCCGAGTAACGGCTCGGTGATCAGCGGTACTGCCGATGCCGGTAACACCATTATCCTCACCGATGGCAACGGCAACCCGATCGGCCAGGTTACCGCCGACGGCGCCGGTAACTGGTCGTTCACACCCGGCATTCCGTTGCCGGATGGCACCGTGGTCAACGCGGTGGCGCGCAACCCCGGTGGGACCGATAGTGCGCCGGCGGTCATTACCGTGGACGGCGTGGCGCCGGCCGCGCCGGTGGTCGAGCCGAGCAATGGTACGGAAATCAGCGGTACCGCCGAAGCCGGCGCCACTGTCATCCTCACCGACGGCAGCGGCAACCCGATAGGTCAGACTACCGCCGACGGCAGCGGCAACTGGTCGTTCACGCCCGGCACGCCGCTGGCCAACGGCACGGTCATCAACGCCGTGGCCCAGGACCCGGCCGGCAACACCAGCGGGCCGGCCAGCGTCACCGTTGACGCCATCGCCCCGGCCGCACCGATTATCAGCCCGAGCAACGGGGTGGTGATCAGTGGTACCGCCGAAGCCGGGACCAAGGTGATCCTCACCGACGGCAGCGGCAACCCGATCGGCCAGACGACCGCCGATGGCAGTGGCAACTGGGCCTTCACGCCTTCGCCTGCGCTGGGCAACGGCACGGTGATCAACGCCGTGGCTCAGGACCCGTCCGGCAACACCAGCCTGCCGGGCAGCACCACGGTGGATTCAGTCGCACCTGGCCAGCCGACGATCGACCCGAGCAACGGGACCGTGATCACGGGTAGCGCTGAAGCCGGGGCGAAGGTGATCCTCACCGACGGCAGCGGCAACCCGATCGGCCAGACCACTGCCGACGGCAGCGGCAACTGGTCGTTCACGCCCGGTACGCCGCTGGTCAACGGCACGGTCATCAATGCCGTGGCCCAGGACGCCGCTGGCAACACCAGCACCCCACAAGTCAGCACCACGGTGGATGCGGTCGCCCCTGGCCAGCCGACGATCGAGCCGAGCAACGGTACCGAGATCAGTGGTACCGCTGAAGCCGGGGCCAAGGTGATCCTCACTGACGGCAGCGGCAACCCGATCGGCCAGACCACTGCCGACGGCAGCGGCAACTGGTCGTTCACGCCCGGTACGCCGCTGGTCAACGGCACGGTGATCAACGCCGTGGCCCAGGACCCGGCCGGCAATACCAGCGGGCCAAGCAGCGTCACCGTTGACGCCATCGCACCGGGCGCGCCGACTATCGAGCCGAGCAATGGTGTGGTCCTCACGGGTACTGCTGAGCCCGGCGCCACCGTCATCCTCACCGATGGTGGCGGCAACCCGATCGGCGAGACGACCGCCGACGGCAGTGGCGACTGGAGTTTCACCCCAACCACGCCGCTGGCCAATGGCACGGTGGTCAACGCGGTGGCCGAGGACGCCGCCGGCAACAGCAGTGGCCCGGCCAGTACCACGGTCGACTCGGTGGCGCCGTCGGCACCGCTGTTGAGCATCAGTGCCGACGGTGCGCTGCTGACCGGTACCGCCGAGCCGAACAGCCAGGTACGCCTCGTGATCGACGGCGATACCGCCAACCCGATCACGGTGAATGTCGACGGCGCCGGTAACTTCAGCCTGCCGTTGGCGCCACCGCTGATCACCGGCGAGCTGATCAGCGGGGTTACCGCCGACGCTGCCGGCAACCTCAGCGGCCCGGCGACGATCAACGCGCCGGACCTGGCGCCGCCGACCATCAGTGTGCCGGAAGCCGCCGACACCTGGATCAACGCTGCGGAGATCAGCGACGGCATCCAGGTCGACGTGACGATCCGCCCGACCATGCAGGTCGGCCAGGTGATCACCGTCGCCTTCGCCGGGCAGAACGGCTACGAGACGCAGGCAACGCACACCATCACCGCCAGCGATATCCTGGCCGGCAGCGTCACCGTGACCATTCCCCCTGGCGGTGGCATGGGGCCGTTCCCGGAGGGCGCCTCTACCGTCATCGCTGACATCAATGGCGGTACTGCTTCGACCCCGGTGCCGTTCACCGTCGACACCATCCCGCCTGCGACCCCGGTGCTGTCGCTGGTGGGCAGCATCCTGACCATCTCCACCGATCCGGGAACCGAACTTACGGTTGAAGTGGACATCGGCGGCGTCACCGCCACCGCCACGGTGACCGCCGACAACAGCGGGCTGGCTTCGCTGAACCTGCTCACCGACCTGGACATCGACCTTACCCTGGACCAGTTGCTCAACGCCCAGGTCTCGGTGACCGGCGAGGACCCGGCCGGCAACACGAGCAATGTGGCGACCATCGGCGTTGGCGGCAGCATCGAGCAGCCAGTGACCATCGGCAACTTCGGCGTCGATGTCAGCCTCAACCCGCTGAACCCGCGGTTCGGTTTCAGCGGCACCACCGAGCCGGACTCCAGCGTGGTGATCCGTGTCATCACCCCGGCGCTGAACGTCGAACTGCTGCCGATCCAGGCGGACAGCTCCGGCAACTTCTCGCTGAACCTGCTGAGCCCGACCGTCCTCACCCAGTTGGGGCTGAACATCACCGATATCCTCAACCTCGGTTCGCAGATCTCGTTCAACATCGTCGCCACCGACACCAACGGCAACGACAGCTCGGCCTACGGCATCACCCTGGCCCCCAACGGGCTGTCGCTGAATATCGGCCAGATCGACGTCAACGGCACCTCGGGGGACGATGTCATGTCCGGGGCGAGCGGCAGTTCGGAGCACATCAATGGAGGTGATGGCAACGACCTGATCTTCAACGTGGGGACCGGCGATCAGGTAGTGGCCGGCGACGGCAACGACGCCATCCAGATCACTGCGACCAACTTCACCAGCATCGACGGCGGCGCGGGCTTCGACACCCTGATCCTGGCCGATGGCATCGACCTTGACTACAACGCGGTCGGCGTCGGCACGCTCTCCAACATCGAGCGTATAGACCTCGGCAGGGGCGACTCGGGGAGCGTGCTGACCCTGACCGCGGCGGAGGTCGACGCCATCACCGATGCCAACAACGTGCTGCAGATTACCGGCGAGAGCAACGACACCCTCAACGTGGTGGGTGCCGTGAACACCGGGACCACGCAGCAGCTCAACGGCATTACCTACGATGTCTACAACTTTGGCAGCAGTACCCTGCTGATCGAGGACAACACGGTACAGGTCGTGGTCTGATGCGCGGCCTGTCCGTGCTCAAGGGACGGCGCCGTGGCGCGGGAGCCCTCTGGCTCCTGTGCCTGGGGCTGCCGTTGTCCGCCCCGGCCATCCCGCTCGACCAGGCGGTGCGGGCGGGGTTGGCGATCCACCCGCAGGTGCGTTCGGCGATGGCCGAGGCGGACCGTGCGGGCACCGAGGTGGAGATCGCCAAGGGTGGCTATTACCCCTCTGTCACCATGTCCGGGGGGCCGCAGGAGTTCGACGTCGGCGAGGTCGTCTACGACGTCACCGTATCGCAGATGCTGTATGACTGGGGAAGGGTGACGAGCAAGGTCGACAGCGCCAGCGCCACCCGGCGCAAGCTGTCCGAGGCGGTGCTGGTGGCGCGCGACGATGCGGCGCTGGACATCGTCGAGACCTATCTCGATGTGCTTGCCTCGGAGCGCCGGGTGGAGACGGTGCGCCAGCACATCCAGCGCCTGGACGGCATCCGCGAGATGACCCAGGCACGCGGCAGCGATGGTTACGCCGACCGCAGCGAACTGGACCGCGCCAACCTCGAACTGTCACGTGCCCAGGAACAGCTGTCGCTGGAGAAGGGCAACCTGCAGGACGCGCGCAACCAGTACGCGATCCTGGTTGGCCAGGACCCCTCCGAACTGGTGGAGCCCGAGCCGATGTCGCTGCAGCGCTACCTGGCTGCCAGCGACGTGGCGCGGGTGATCCGTGAGTCGCCGTTGCAGCGCAAGGCGTTGGAGGACGCCAATGTTGCTGAGGCGCAAGTCCGCGAGGCCAAGGCTTCGTTGCTGCCGCAGTTGAACCTGGAGGCCTCCGCGTTGCGCCGGGAGATCGGCGGTCGCCCGGAAAGCGACTCGGTGATGTCGCTGCGCTTTCGCATGGACACCTTCCAGGGGCTCTCCAACTTCCGCCGGCCGACTGCTGCGCAACAGCGTCTGGAGTCGGCGCAATGGACGGCCGATGCGATGCAGCGTGACATCCGCCGGCAGTTGCAGACGCTGTTCGATAATGGCGACACGCTGCGCTGGCGGGAGCAGTCGCTGAGCCAGCAGGTGACGGAGTCGGAGCAGGTGGGCGAGCTGTACCGCGAGCAGTTCGAGGTCGGCCGGCGCGACGTGATCGACTTGCTCAATGTGCAGCGCGAACGCTTCGAGGCCGAGCGGCAATTGATCAATCTGCACATCGAGCGCAAGCGCATCGAGTACCGGGCGGCCGCGCAGGTCGGGCTGTTGGGGGCATTACTGGAGAATCGGTTGAATCATGGAAGTTGAACAATCCCCGGATAATGTCGTGACCCTGAACCACGACGACCCGCTGCGCCAGGGCCTGCTGCTGCTGTGCCGGCAACTGGGCCGGCCGCTGGGCGACGCCGAGCTGGTCGACGGCCTGGCGCTGGAGCACGGACGCCTGCCGCTGCGCCTGGTCGCCCGCGCCCTGCGCCGCGCCGACATCACTGCGAGGGTTGCGGAGCTGCCGTTGCGGCAGATGGACACCTACCTGCTGCCGGCCCTGCTGTTGCTCGACGATGGCCGCAGCCTGCTGCTGGTTGGCATCGAGGGTGAGCAGTACGAGGTGCTGGTGCCGCAGAGCGACGGCGGCCGTGAGTGCATGGCGCTGCCCGTTCTGGAGGCGCTTTACAGCGGCACGGCGGTGTTCGCCAAGTGCCGCTACCACCCCGACGGGCGGGTGGGCGACTACGCCAGCGGCCTGCCGGAACATTGGTTCTTCGGGCCGCTCAAGCGGCTCTGGCGCTCTTATGCGGAAGTCACGGCGGCGGCCCTGGTGGCCAACGTCCTGGCCGTCGCCTCGGCGCTGTTCGCCATGCAGGTGTACGACCGCGTGGTACCCAACGCGGCCTTCGATACCCTATGGATACTCGCCAGCGGCGTGGCCCTGGCGATCATCGTCGACGGGGTATTGCGGATCCTTCGCGGGCACCTGCTGAACGTTCTCGGCAAGCGCCTGGACCTGCAGTTGTCGAGCCTGCTGTTCGCGCGTGTGCTGAGCACCCGGATCGCCGCCAAACCGGCGTCGATGGGCGCGTTCAGTACCCAGGTGCGTGAGTTCGAGTCGGTCCGCGAATTCTTCACTTCGTCCAGCGCCGCACTGATCAGCGACCTGCCGTTCGTGGTGATCTTCCTGTTGATCATTGCCGTGATCGGTGGCCATGTGGTCTGGGTGCCGCTGGTGGCCTGCGTGTTGATGCTGCTGCCGGGGCTACTGACCCAGCGCCTGCTGGGGCACCTGTCGCGGCAGAACCTGCGCGAGGGGGCGATGAAGAACAGCGTGCTGCTGGAAGCCTTCGAACACCTGGAGACGGTCAAGGCTGCGCGTGCCGAAGGCCGCTGCCGCCAGCAGTGGGAGACGCTCACCGGGGAACTGGCCGGTACCGCAATGAAGACCCACGCCCTGGCCTCGACCCTCAGCTATTCGGCGAGCATCGTCCAGCAGCTGTGCTATGTCGGGGTGGTGGTGTTCGGCGTCTACCGGATAAGCGACGGCGCGATGACCGTCGGTGCCCTGGTGGCCTGTTCGATCCTGGCCTCGCGGGCCATCGCACCGCTGTCCCAGGCTGCCGCCATTCTTGGCCGCTGGCAGCACACCAAGGTGGCGCTGGAGGGCCTCGACCAGCTGATGTCCGCCGAGCAGGAGCGGCCCGCCGGCAAGCGCTTCGTGCACCGCGACCGGCTCCACGGGCATTACCGCCTGGAGGCGCTGCGTCTGGCCCATGGCGACAGCCCGCCGGTGGTCGACGTGCAGGCGCTGAACATCCAGGCCGGCGAGCGGGTGGCGCTGCTTGGCGGCAACGGCGCCGGCAAGTCGACCCTGCTGCGGCTGCTCAGCGGCCTGCTCGACGCGCAATCCGGCCGGCTGTTGCTGGACGACATCGCCCTGAGCCAGCTCGACCCGGCCGACCGCCAGCGCGGCATCGGCTACTTGCCGCAGGATGTGGCGCTGTTCCACGGCAGCCTGCGGGAAAACCTCAACCTGGCCAACGCCGCGCTGGGCGACGAGGAATTGCTGGAAGCCCTCGATGGCGTGGGGCTGGGCACTTTCGTACGCGCCCACCCGTTGGGGCTGGACATGCCGATCCAGGGCAACGCCAGCCTCTCCGGTGGCCAGCGCCAGGCGGTGGGGTTGGCCCGCGTACTGTTGCAGGACCCACCGATCCTGCTGCTCGACGAGCCGACCGCGGCATTCGACCAGAACAGCGAGAAACAGGTCATCGACTACCTGCAGAAATGGCTGGGCCGCCGTACCCTGATCATCACCACCCACAAGAAAAGCGTATTGGCGCTGGTGGACCGTGCGGTGGTGCTGCGCAACGGCCAGGTGATCATGGACGGCCCGCTGAACCAAGTGGTGCTGGGCAACCAGGTGCAGGCGCCACAGGTCGCCGAAGGAGCCGGCCATGGCAGCTGAAAAAAGTTCTGTAGTGCTGCGCCGGCAACTGGCCGACCCGTTGCTGGCGACCACTCACCCGGTCTATCGCCCGCTGCTCTGGACCCTGCTCGGCAGCGTCTTGCTGTTCGTCGCCTGGGCCGCCTGGGCAGAGATCGATGAAGTGACGCGCGGCGATGGGCGGGTGGTGCCGTTCAGCCGTATCCAGAAGATCCAGAGCCTGGAAGGGGGCATTCTCGACCGTCTGCTGGTGCAGGAGGGCGACCTGGTGGAGGTCGGCCAGCCGCTCCTGCGCCTGGACGAGACGCGCTTTCTCACCAATTTCCAGGAGTCGGCCAACCAGGCCGGGGTGCTGCGCGCGGCCATCGCCCGGCTGGACGCCGAAGTGCTGGGCAAGGCGGCCATCGAGTTCCCGCCGGACATCGACCCGCAAGGGCCGTTGGCACGTTCCGAGCGCGAGCTGTTCAAGTCGCGGCGGGACAAGCTGCTCGAAGGCAGCCAGGCAATCCAGAGGCAGATCAGCCTGGCCCAGAGCCAGCTCGACCTGGTCCGCCCGCTGGTGGCCAAGCGTGCGGTGAGCCAGATGGAGGCGCTGCGCCTGAGCCAGGACATCGCTACCCTCAACGGCAAGCTGACCGAGCTGAAGAGCAGCTACTTCCAGGATGCCTATACCGAACGCTCACAGCGCAAGGCCGACCTCAGTGCCCTGGAGCCGATTGTCCAGCAGCGCCAGGACCAGCTGCGCCGCACCGGGATCGTTTCGCCGGTGCGTGGGCGAGTCAACACCGTGCTGATCAACACCCGTGGCGGGGTGATCCAGCCCGGCGAGGCGATCATGGAAGTGATCCCGGTGGAGGACCGCCTGCTCGTCGAGGCCAGGATCAAGCCGCGCGACGTGGCCTTCCTGGTGCCGGGCATGCCGGCCAAGGTGAAGATCACCGCCTACGACTTCAGCATCTATGGCGACCTCAAGGGCACTCTGGAGCAGATCAGCGCCGACACCATCGAGGAGGACACGCCCCATGGCAAGGAGTCGTTCTACCAGGTGCTGATCCGCACTGACGGCAGCCAGCTCAAGCGCGGCGAGGAGGTGTTGCCGATCATCCCCGGCATGGTTGCCGAGGTGGATATCCTCAGCGGCAAGCGCAGCGTGCTCAATTACTTGCTGCGCCCGCTGATCAAGGCCCGTCTGTACTGAACTGGGGTGTCAGGCCATCAGTACGGATGCCAGCAGCTTGATTGCCGATGTGCGGTGATGGCCGGCACTGTAGGCCAGCACTATGTCGCGGCAGTACCTTGGTTCTTCGCTCAGAATCCGGGCGTTCGGCGATTGCTCCAGCAATGACGGCCATTGCGGTACCAAGGAAACACCTTGCCCCAGCGACACCAACAGGCTGATGGCCTCGAGCGCATCCAGGTCGCAAGCCACGCTGGGCGCGAGGCCCAGATCGTCCAGATAACGCTGGGTTATCAGGCCGCCCCAGGAGTCCACGGCATATCGGATATAGGGCCCGGTGGCCAGCATTGCCTGCGCTTCAGCCCGGGAGGCCGCGGCAGGTGCCAACAAGCACAGCGGTTCGCTGCGCAACGTGAGCGTTCTCAACGATTTTGCTGTCTTGAAGGGTGGCGCCACCAGAATTGCCGCATCCAGTTCCTGATTGATCAACTTGTCATGAAGCAGTTTCGAGTCACCGGGCGTGATGGTGAGTTTGAGGTCGGGCGCGGAGGATGACAAATGCTCCAGTGCTGCCGGTACAAGGCCGGTGAGGGCGGTTGATATGGCGCCAATGCGCAGTTCCCCGGTCAGCGTATCGGCGTTCAGGTCGTTCCTGAGCTGATTGGCATGCTCGACGATGCAACGTATCCGTGGAATCAATGCCAGCAGCTTTTCTGTCGGCCTTATCGCGTGTGCCTCTCTATTGAAGAGAGTGCAGCCCAAGTGTTTCTCCAAGTTTCGAATGCGCAAACTATTGCGGAGGCTGAAACATTTGCTTTCTTTGCCGCACCCGCAATGGAGCCGCATTCAACAACAGATATGAGGCTTTCCAGATTTTGAATGTCCATAAGTAATGCTTATGCTCAGACCAAGTGTCAATTGGTGTACATGAATGCCGGGCGGTGTGAGGATAGTGGCTCCGTTCGAGGAGTACCATCATGTTGACACCCTTTCATGTTGCTTATCATGTCAAAGATCTGGATGAAGCAAGAAAATTCTATAAAGAGGTTCTTGGCTGTGTCGAGGGGCGTAGCACTGATACGTGGGTAGACTTCGAGTTCTTTGGTCACCAGATATCTCTGCATGTGGGCAAGCCCTTTGAAACCAGCCGCACTGGCAAGGTCGGCCCGCACCTTGTACTGATGCCTCATATCGGGGTGATATTGCCTCTGGATCGCTGGCAAGCCTTGGCTGAACGCCTTGAAGTTCTGGGCGTGCAGTTCGAAATTCCACCGGTTGTACGTTTCGAGGGTGAGCCTGGCGAGCAGAGGACAATGTTTTTCCTGGATCCAAGTGGTAACCCGATCGAAATCAAGGGGTTCAAGAATTTGAATGCAGTCTTTGCTTTCTAGTGTCTTATAAAAACAGAGATCAGTCCTGTGAGAATAAAAATAAATTTAATCACGCAAATTGCAATTGGTCTGGCTGTCGGTATATGCGTTGGCGTGTTGTTGAATCATTTTCCCGATTACAAGGGGTGGTGGATCGAACAGGTGCTACAGCCGGCGGGCGACGCGTTTATAAAACTGATGAAAATGATCATCGTGCCGCTGGTGTTTTCCTGCATGGTGGTAGGCATAGCCGGCTCTGGCAAGCGCGCCCTGGGGCGGGTGGGAACAAAAAGCCTTGTCTATTTCTTTGTCGTGACCGGGGTCGCAATCATTTTCGGCCTGCTGGTCGGTAACGTGCTCCAGCCAGGCGCCGGTGCGGGTTTCGCCGTTTCATCGGCGAGTGAAGCAGTGCCACCGGTGCAAAATGGTTCGGCAGGGCTCGGCAAGGTATTGTTGGGCATCATTCCTGACAATGTAGTGGCCGCAATGGCAGAGGCGAAGCTGTTATCGGTACTGTTCTTCGCCATCTTGTTCGGGGTGGCACTGTCTACGCTGGATGAACCCAGGAGGCAGCCTTTGGTTGCCGTGCTGCAGACGGTAGTGGATACCATGTTCAAGGTCACTCATATGGTCATGGCCTACTCACCGATCGGCATCTTTGCCCTGATAGCTGTCACGGTGTCGACCTTCGGGATTGATTCACTGATGCCGCTGGCAAAACTGATAGCCATTACTTATGTGGCGGTACTGTTCTTCGCGATTGCCGTGCTGGGCCTTGTTGCCAGGGCTGTTGGCGAGAACATCTTCGAGATCATCAAGGCCTTCAAGGATGAACTGATACTGGCCTTCAGCAGCGCGAGTTCTGCCACCGTCATGCCGCAATTGATGGCCAAGACCGAAGCACGGGGTGTGCCGCGAGCGATCACGTCGCTGGTGATCCCGTTGGGCTATTCATTCAATCTGGATGGCGCGTCGCTGTTTGCGGGCCTGGGTACGCTGTTTATCGCGCAGGCCTACAATATTGAACTGGCCCTGGCCGACCAGGTGATGCTGGTATTCATCATGGTATTGACGTCCAAAGGCGCTGCCGGAGTGCCCGGGTTCATGTTTGTGATTCTGACTGCAACCCTGACAGCGGCAGGTTTGCCATTGGAAGGCGTGGCCCTGATTGCAGGGGTATATCGATTGATGGACATGCCCGTTACGGCACTGAACGTACTCGGCAATGCCCTGGCGCCGATCGTGGTCGCCAAATGGGAAAGCCGCGCTGGAACATTACCGGCTGATGTGGTGGTTACGGAGCAATCATCTCGATAGCAGAGGGGAGGCTCGTTCAGCCAGGCGTTTGGAACGGGAATTGCTGCATCCCTGAAAACCTGCCCATTTGGGGATACGGCCATGTTTCCAGAAGATCTGTACTTCATGTTTCTCTTCGCAGTTGCCGTGTTGGCACTCGATGTGGCAGCCATCATGCTCTATCGGAGTGCCAAGCCCTGACCCGGGTTTGGGGACTTTCACCCTGAACCGGGTTTTGGTCTACAGTGCTGGGACGTCTCTGGTGTAAGGAAACAGCTATGGCAAAGCGTCGATGGGCTGTTATCGCTACCTCGATCGCGCTGGCAGTGGGGCCGGCGCTCACTTATGCCGACCCGGGTAATGGTAAAGGGCAGGGCCACGGCAAGGACAAGGGCCAGCATGGTCAAGGCCACGGGGGCTCGTATGGTGGGCCGTCGATAAACCGTGGCGATGTGCTTGGCATTCTTGACGGGCACCGTGGCTACTGGAGCGCAGGGCCGGCGCTGCCCCCCGGCATTCAGAAGAACCTGGCCCGTGGCAAACCGCTGCCGCCGGGTATCGCCAAGAAGCTCGATGGCAGGCTGCTGGGGCAACTGCCTCATTACGATGGCTATGAATGGATGCAGGCGGGTGCGGACCTGATCCTGGTGGCAGTTGCTACGGGTATTATCTACGAGGTGTTGAACGGCGCGCTGGATTGACGTCAGGCGCAGGTGTCAGCGAGCGCCCCCGGCAGGCGACGCGGTGGTTGGCACCGGCTACGCCGGTGTTCGCGGGCACGCCCGCTCCCACAGGGACAGCGCATTCCTTTGGTTGGCGGGGACCCTGTGGGAGCGGGTTCACACGCGAAGCAGGCGACGCGGTGGCTGGCACCGGCTGCGCCGGTGTTCGCGGGCACGCCCGCTCCCACAGGGACAGCGCATTCCTTTGGTTGGCGGGGACCCTGTGGGAGCGGGTTCACACGCGAAGCAGGCGACGCGGTGGCTGGCACCGGCTGCGCCGGTGTTCGCGGGCACGCCCGCTCCCACAGGGACAGCGCATTCCTTCGGCAGGTGGGGGCCTTGTGGGAGCGGGCATACCCGCGAAGCAGGCTACGCGGTGGCTGATACCGGCTACGCCGGTGTTCTCGATAGCGCCCGTTCCTCCAGAATCAGGTGTTTTCCTGCACGTTCAGTACTGAACCCTTATCGTCCGTGGCCAGCAAGCCGCTGGAGTGCGTGCCTTCCGTTTGCAGTTCGGCGAGTGGCACATCTGTAGTACGGAAAATGCTGCGACCTTGTTCACCAACCCTCAGGGTGATCAGTTTTCCATTCTGATAGAAGAATTGCGTTCTGTTGGTGTTCCTTTGCATGGTGTGTGCTCCGAAGGCTATTGGCAGATACACTTTCCCAGCCTTCACTTACCCAGGCCACTGGCAGAAATATCAGTTGCGGCCCGTGCAGCGAGACTTTGGTTGATTGGTAAGCCAATACAACCCCCGTTAAAATGTCGCGTATCCTTGATGGCCAACTGCAAATGTCTACGTTTCGTATCTTTCTCGCCGCCGTGCTGGTCACCGGCCTTGCCGGCTGCGCAACCCCTGGCAAACCCACTGCCAGCAAACTGACCCACAAATCGCCCCAGCAGTATGCCGCCTGCGTACTGCCCAAGTGGCAAGCGCTGGCGCCACAGGCCACGCAGAAATCGATCGCCCACGGCTACCGGTTGACGGCTCCCAGCGCCGTGGCATCCGATGATGTATTGGACGTAGTCGATTCCCGCGAGGGCAGCCGCGCGACCTTCTACAAGGGCAGCTTCCTGTCTGGCGACAAATTGCGCCAGGCTGCCAAGGAATGCCTGGACTGACTCAGTAACCCGATCCGCTAGAGCCGCCCATGCTGGGCAGGCGGGCCCTGCGCTGAGCATTGCTCCACTCGGCGCAGGTCATGAAAGCGGTATTGTCCACTTTGCCGGTGCCGTCGAAACTCACGCTGTAGGGTTGCCGGTTGTCGGCCTTGGTCAGCAGGTAGTCGAAGCAGGTGCCGGGTACCACGGTGCGTTCGGTCTCGGCATCGGGCTTGCCGCCGACCTGCATGACCTGGTCTCTGCTCATGCCGTTGGCGACTTTCGCCACCAGCGGCTGGTCGTGGTACAGCGCGGAGTTGGACGAGCAGGCAGAAAGCGCTGCCAGTGCAAGGATCAGCGCTTGAAAGGGTTTGTTCATGGCAGTGCTCCGGTAGAGGACGCCGATGAAGGCAGGTGCTCCCAGCGCGAATGTGCGACCCCTGGCTCTGCGATCACACCATCAATCCGCTCGGCTTTTCATCATACGCCTGTACTGCCGCACCCGCAGTAACGTGCAGCCTTGCTCCAGCAACAAGGCGCGCAAGGGCGACGCATGCGCCTTGGGCCGGCTGCCGGCCGCCAGACGGCGCATCTGCAATTTCACCAGGGCCATGTAGGCCAGTGCGGCAAAGGCCTTGCGCTTCCAGCGAATGGGCTGCAGTTCGGCGGTTGCCGTCTGCTCGCCGTTCTGCCAGCGCCGGGGCAGGGCAGGCTCGACTGCCAACGCCGTGGCAATCCCCGCCATGGCCACACCGCTGGCCAGCACTTGCTCGACCACCGGCAACCGCCGGATACCGCCGGTGACCATCACCGGCATCTTCGCGATGGCGGCGATTTCCCGGGCAAACTCCAGGAAGTAGGCCTCGCGAGCCAGGGTGCGCCCATCGCGGGCATCACCCTGCATCGCCGGTGCCTCATAGCTGCCGCCCGACAGCTCCACCAGGTCCACCGGCAATTCATTCAGCCACAGCACTACCTGGCGCGCATCCGCCGGTTCGAAACCGCCGCGCTGGAAATCCGCCGAATTCAGTTTCACTGCCACGGCGAAACCGGGCGAAACCACTTCGCGCACGGCCTTGACCACCTCCAGCAGCAACCGCGCGCGATTTTCCAGGCTGCCACCCCAGCGATCCTGGCGCTGGTTGCTCAGTGGCGAAAGAAACTGGCTCAGCAGGTAACCGTGGGCAGCGTGAATCTGTACGCCACTGAAATTAGCTTCTTCAGCCAGCGCCGCAGTGCGGGCGAAGCGCTGGATCAACGCGCCGATCTCGGCTTCGTCCAGTGCCTTGGGCAGGGGGAACAGTTTGGACAAACCGCCCATGTCCAGGGCAATGGCCGAAGGCGCCACGGTGGGCTGGCCGAGGTTGGCCTGCATCTGCCGGCCCGGGTGGTTGATCTGCATCCAGAACTGCGCGCCGTGGGCGCGGCCGATGCGCGCCCAGTCGCGAAAACGTTGCAGTGGCTGGCTGGCATCGAGCATCACGCCACCCGGGCCGGTCATGGCGCCAGGGTCGACCATCACGTTACCGGTCAGCAACAGCCCGGCACCGCCCTCGGCCCAAGCCTGGTAAAGGCGCAGCAGCTGGTCGGAAGGGGTCTGGTCCGGGTTGGCCAGGTTTTCCTCCATCGCCGCCTTGGCGATGCGGTTGGGGATGACACTGCCATTGGGCAGGTGCAGGGGCTGGAACGGCGTCATGGCGATCTCCGCAAAGGGTTGCCACGCATCGGTTTTTGCGCGCGTGGGCTAGGTTCGGGAGAAGGCTAAGGTTAAAGTCAGCTTTAAGGTCAAGAGGGGAATGCTGCCGCTATGAAAATTGGTGAACTGGCGCGACGCACGGGGCTTAGTGCATCGCGTATCCGCTTTTACGAAGCCAGCGGACTGATTACTGCGCGGCGCCTGGGCAATGGTTACCGGGATTACCCGGAGCAGGTGGTGCGGGCGCTGGAGATCATTACCTGCGGCCAGCAGGCCGGGTTCAGCCTGGAAGAAATGCGCAAACTCACCGACGCCTCCGGGGCTGCGGCGGGTGGGCATGATCTATTGCTGGGCAGCCTCAAGCGCAAGGTGGCGGAGATCGAAGCGATGCAGCAGCGGCTGGCGCACAACCGCGCGCAGTTGCTGGCGGTTATTGCAGGCATGGAAGACAAGCCGCAGGGAATGGATTGCGAGGAGAATGCCCAGCGCCTGATTGCCGGTTGGCAGCAGGGCGAGGCCACGAACACGTGACCCCCTGTAGGAGCGGCCTTGTGTCGCGATGGGCTGCGTAGCAACCCCCGGATCTTGCGTCGATGCACAGATTGCCGGGGCCGCTACGCAGCCCATCGCGACACAAGGCCGCGCCCACAGGATCGAGCAAGGCTATTGCTTGCGCGATCAGCCTACATCGCGCTTGTTCATCTGCTCGCACTGCATCAGCGCATCCGTCCTGCTTGGATAACTGGGCTTGAGCCGCTCCTTCGCTTGGTTATCGTAAATGTCGAACCCCCCACAAACGGTAGCGGCGTAATAGCGGCTACCCACGCGGAACGACTCCTTTTCGATCGGCACAGCGGGAACGATAACGAATCTTGGTTGCATTTTTCGTGCCTCCCCAGGCAGAGACTTAAGTATTAGTCTGGCCATGGATAACCATCAAGGAGACTCATGAATAAAACCCGGTTTTCGTGATCGGCAGGTCGACGCACGTACTGTCATCAAATGAAAACCCGCTGTCGTCCGATGCGAAGCACCCCGCACCCCAAGGGCATACAGTCCAATCACCCAGAACTGACGCCATGCGTCCAGATCGATGATTGGAGAGACAAGCATGTCCAAAGTCGTACGTTTCCATCAGACCGGTGGCCCCGAGGTGCTGCGCTACGAGGACGCCGAGGTCGGCGAGCCCGGCCCGGGGCAGGTGCGCTTGCGCCAGGTGGCGGTGGGCCTGAACTACGCCGATACCTATTTCCGCAACGGCACCTACCCGATCCCGCTGCCCAATGGCATCGGCGTGGAAGCGGCTGGCGTGGTCGAGGCGCTGGGCGAGGGCGTGACCCAGGTGGCGGTCGGTGATCGGGTCACCTACACCGGCTTCCTCAACACCCTGGGCGCTTATTGCACCGAGCGCCTGATCCCTGCCGCCGCGCTGATCAAGCTGCCGGATACCATCGCCTTCGAAACCGCCGCCGCCATGACCATGCGCGGCCTGACCTCCGCCTACCTGCTGCGTCGGCTGCATGACTTCAAACCCGGCGACAGCGTGCTGCTGCATGCTGCCGCTGGCGGGGTCGGCCTGATCGTCGCGCAGTGGGCGCAGCTGCTGGGGCTGAACGTGATCGGCACGGTGTCCACCGAAGCCAAGGCTGAAGTGGCTCGCGCCCATGGCTGCAACCACGTCATCAACTACAGCGTCGAGGACGTTGCCACGCGCGTGCGTGAGCTGACCGACGGGGTAGGGGTGAACGTGGTGTTCGACAGCGTTGGCAAGAACACCTTCATGGGCTCGCTCGATTCGCTCAAGCGTCGCGGCCTGATGGTTTGCGTCGGCACGGCGTCAGGCACCATCCCGCCGTTCGACCCGCAGTTGCTGGCGATCAAGGGCTCGCTGCAGCTCACCCGCCCGGCTCTGGCCGACTTCATCGCCGACCCGGCGGAAAAGGCCGACCTGGCCGGCGAGCTGTTCGATCACGTCGGCAGCGGGCGCATCCGTATCGAGATCAACCAGCACTACGCACTGCAGGATGCCGTCCAGGCCCACCGTGACCTGGAAGCGCGCAAGACCACCGGCTCGTCGATCTTCGTCATCTGAAGAGGGCAACAGCATGCACATCGAACAACTGACCTGCGCGATCGGTGCCGAGGTAAGTGGGGTCAACCTGGCCGACGCGATCCACGACGACGACCTGTTCGCCCAGCTTCGCGCGCAGTTGCTCCGGCACCGTGTGCTGTTCCTGCGCGACCAGCACTTCAGCCGCGCCGAACACGTGGCGTTCGCCCGCCGCTTCGGCGACCTGGAGGACCACCCGGTGGCCGGCAGCGACCCGGAGCATCCGGGCCTGGTACAGATCTACAAGCGCCCGGACCAGCCCAACGACCGCTATGAAAATGCCTGGCACACCGACGCCACCTGGCGCGAGGCCCCGCCGATGGGCTGTGTGCTGCGCTGCATCGAATGCCCGCCGGTGGGCGGCGACACGATGTGGGCGAACATGGTGCTGGCCTATGAAAACCTGCCAGGCGATGTGAAGGCCAAGATCGAAGGCCTGCGCGCCCGTCACAGCATCGAGGCCAGCTTTGGCGCCGCCATGCCGCTGGAAAAGCGCCTGGCGCTGAAGGCGCAGTTCCCCGATGCCGAGCACCCGGTGGTGCGCACCCACCCGGAAACCGGCGAGCAGGTGCTGTTCGTCAACGCCTTCACCACCCATTTCAGCAACTACCACACCCCGCAGCGGGTGCGCTTCGGGCAGGACGCCAACCCCGGTGCCAGCGACCTGCTGCGTTACCTGATCAGCCAGGCCTACCTGCCGGAGTACCAGGTGCGCTGGCGCTGGAAGCCCAACAGCGTGGCGATCTGGGACAACCGCAGCACCCAGCACTACGCCGTCATGGACTACCCGCCGTGCCACCGCAAGATGGAGCGCGCCGGGATCAAGGGCAGCCCCACGTTCTGAGTTCGTCGCCGTCGCTGGCGGCAACCGCACAATAACAATAGCGAGGACTACAGCATGCAATTCTTCGACGATTCGTTGCACCCGGAAAACATGGAAAAGGTGGTGATCACCGTGGCCCCCTATGGCCCGGAGTGGATGCCTGAAGACTTCCCTGAAGACATTCCCCTGACCATGGACGAGCAGGTGCAGAAGGCTGTCGACTGCTACGAGGCAGGCGCCACCGTACTGCACCTGCACGTGCGCGAACTGGACGGCAAGGGCTCCAAGCGCCTGTCCAAGTTCAACGAGTTGATCGCCGGGGTGCGCGAAGCGGTGCCGGACATGATCATCCAGGTTGGCGGATCGATTTCCTTTGCCCCGGAAAGCGAAGGCGAGGCGGCCAAGTGGCTGTCGGACGACACCCGGCACATGCTCGCCGAGCTGACGCCGCGCCCCGACCAGGTGACCGTCGCCATCAACACCACGCAGATGAACATCATGGAGTTGCTGTACCCCGAGTACCTGGAAGGCACCTCGCTGGCCAGCCCGGCGATTCATGCCGCCTATAGTGAAATGACCGTGCCGGCCGGCCCGGCCTGGGTCCGCGAGCACCTGCGCCGCCTGCAGGCCAGCAACATCCAGCCGCATTTCCAGCTGACCGGCATGCATGCCCTGGAGACGCTCGAGCGCATCGTCCGCCGCGGTGACTACATGGGCCCGCTGAACCTGACCTGGATCGGTATTGGCGGCGGTTTCGACGGCCCCAACCCGTTCAACTTCTTCAACTTCATCCACCGCGCGCCGGACGGTTGCACCCTGACCGCCGAATCGTTGCTGAAGAACGTGCTGCCGTTCAACACCATGGCCCTGGCCATGGGCCTGCACCCACGCTGCGGCAACGAAGACACCATCATCGACCAGCATGGCAAGCGCTTTACCTCGGTGCAGCAGATCCAGCAGACCGTGCGTGTGGCCCATGAGCTGGGCCGCGAGATTGCCAGCGGCAAGGAAGCACGCGCCATTTACCGCATCGGGCAGCAGTACGACAGCATCGAGCAGACCCTCGAGGCCAACGGCATGGCGCCGAATCGCCAGCCGGGTGTGAAGGGCGTGCCGCAGCGCGGCTGATGCTGGTACGGCAGGTCCGGCCTCTTCGCGGGCATGCCCGCTCCCACAGGTGCGGCACTGGCCCAAAGGTCGACGCTGTCCCTGTGGGAGCGGGCGAGCCCGCGAAGAGGCCCGCAAAAGCAACATGAATGTTGGCTGTAACCATAACAACAAAAACAACCTCACGCCCCGCACCCAAGGAGGCAACATGGCCACCTATCTCGCCAGTGCCGAAGATTCCGGCACCGACACCGCCCACAGCGTCCCCCGGCGCTATGCCTGGGTGGTCTTCGCCCTGACCTTTGGCCTGTTGATCTCCGACTACATGTCGCGCCAGGTGCTCAATGCGGTGTTCCCGCTGCTCAAGGGCGAATGGGCATTGAGCGACAGCCAGCTCGGCCTGCTCAGCGGTATCGTCGCGCTGATGGTCGGCCTGCTGACCTTCCCGCTGTCGCTGCTGGCCGACCGCTTCGGCCGGGTGCGCAGCCTGGTGCTGATGGCGGTACTGTGGAGCCTGGCCACCCTCGGCTGCGCCCTGGCGGAAAACTACCCGCAAATGTTCGTCGCGCGGTTTCTGGTCGGGGTGGGCGAGGCGGCCTACGGCAGTGTCGGCATCGCCGTGGTGGTCGCCGTGTTCCCCCGCGACATGCGCTCGACCCTGGCCGGCGCGTTCATGGCCGGTGGCATGTTCGGCTCGGTGCTGGGCATGGCCCTGGGCGGTGTACTGGCCCAGCACCTGGGCTGGCGCTGGGCATTCGCCGGCATGGCGCTGTTCGGCCTGGTGCTGGCGATGCTGTACCCGCTGATCGTCAAGGAAGCGCGTATTGCGCCTCGATGCGCGCAGCAGTCGCAAGGCAAGGCCGGCCGCCCGCTGCGCACCCTGTACAGCAGCCGTTCGGTCATCGCGGCCTACGTCGGCAGCGGGCTGCAGCTGTTCGTCGGCGGCACCGTGATCGTCTGGATGCCCAGCTACCTGAACCGCTATTACGCCATGGGCACCGACCGCGCCGGGGCTATTGCCGCAGTCATCGTGCTGTGCAGCGGCATCGGCATGATCCTCTGCGCCATGCTCTGCGACCGCCTCGGGCGGCAGCGCCCGGACCGCAAGATCAGCCTGGCCATCGCCTACTGCCTGGGCAGTTGTGCGCTGTTGTCCCTCGCTTTCGCGCTGCCAGCCGGCACCGCCCAACTGGTGCTGATCTGCCTGGGCATGATGATCGCCGCCGGCACCAACGGCCCATCCAGTGCCATGGTCGCCAACCTCACCCACGCCTCGGTGCACGGCACCGCGTTTGCCACCCTGACCCTGGCCAACAACCTGTTGGGCCTGGCCACCGGGCCGCTGATCACCGGGCGCGTTTCCGACCTGATCGGCCTGCATGCCGCCTTCCAGCTGGTGCCGCTGATGAGCATCGGCGCAGCGGCGGTGTTTTTCCTCGCCAAACGTCATTACCACCGCGACATGGATCGTCTGCACGCACCGGCACACGACACTGCCGACGCACCCCGGGAGTTGAAACCGTGAAACAGCTGTTGTCCGTCGAAGTGTTCTTCGATTTCGTCTGCCCGTGGTGCCTGATTGGCCAGCGGCACCTGCAGGCCGCCCTGTTGCTGTTGCAGCGCGAACAGCCGCAAGTGCAGCTACAACTGCAATGGCGAGGTGTGCAGTTGTTGCCTGGCTTGCCAGCCGGTGGCGTGCCGTTCCATGCCTTCTATCTGCAACGCCTGGGCAGCGAGGAGGCAGTACGCGAGCGCCAGGCCCAGGTGCGCGCCGCTGCCCGTGTGGTAGGCGAGGACATCGACTTCTCGCGTATTCGCCGCATGCCCAACACCGGCAATGCCCATCGGCTGCTGCAACGGGCTGCCCAGTTGCTCGAAGCAGCGCAACTGGAAGCCTTGCTGGCGCAGCTGTTCATCGCCTATTTCCACCAGGGCCGCGATCTGGGGGATAGCCGCACCTTGCTCGACATCGCCCAATGTTGCGGGCTGGATGCCGCGCAGGTAGTCGACTGCCTGCGTGACGACGGCAGCCCGTTCCTCGATGGGGCCGGGCGCGCTGGCAGTGCCGTGCCGCGCTTCCGTTTCAATCAGGGGCCGCTCGTTGCGGGTGCACAGCCTGCCGAGGTGCTGTATGCGGCAATGACCGAAGCGCTGCAAGAGGTTGAGAGGGCATGACCCGGCGCATTGCATTGGCCCCCCATCAGGTGCCGGAACGTGACGGCCGTGTGCTGTTGGCCTGCGAAGGACGCAGCGTGGCGCTGTTCAACGTTGCCGACTCGCTCTATGCCATCGACGACAGCTGCCCGCACCAGGGCGCGTCGTTGTGCGGCGGCCGGCTGGAAGGCCGTGTCATCCAGTGCTGCGCGCATGGCCTGCGTTTTGACCTGGCCAGCGGCTACCTGGTCAACTCCAGGGCCTTGAAGGTTGCCAGCTACCCGGTCGAGCAGCAGGGCGGGCAGGTCTACATCGTGTTTGACAGTGAGGAGGCGGGGCAATGAATACACTGGCACTTGGCGCTACCCATCAGCGTATCCGCACCCTCGCCCCGGGGGTGGTGGTCAGCCTTGTGGTCGGCGCGGCCGCCAGTTTCCTCGGTGAGCATTACGCGGCCCCGGTCATGCTGTTTGCCTTGCTATTGGGGATGGCGCTGAACTTTCTCGCGGTCGATGGCCCCTGCAAGGCCGGTATCGAGTTCACCGCCCGCACGGTACTGCGCCTGGGCGTGGCGCTGCTTGGCATGCGCATCACCCTGGACCAGATTGCCAGCCTGGGCTGGAAGCCCGTGGCCCTGGTCGTGACCCTGGTGGTGGTGACCATCCTGGTCTCGGTGGTGGTGGCCAAGGTGCTGGGTTTTTCACGGCTGTTCGGCATGCTCACCGGCGGTGCCACGGCCATTTGCGGTGCCTCGGCTGCGCTGGCGCTGGCAGCTGCCTTGCCACAGCACCCGCGCAAGGAGCATGCAACGCTGTTCACCGTGATCGGCGTGTCGGCGCTGTCGACCCTGGCGATGATCCTCTACCCGATGATTGCCCAGTGGCTGCACCTGTCCCCAGCGCAGGCCGGGGTCTTCCTCGGTGCGACCATCCACGACGTGGCGCAGGTGGTGGGGGCGGGCTACAGCATGTCTACCGAGACCGGCGACATCGCCACGGTGGTCAAGCTGATGCGGGTGGCCATGCTGTTGCCGGTCATTGTCTGCGCGGCCATGATCACCCGGCGCCAGGGCCTCGAGGCCGGTGGCCAGCGGCCGCCCTTGTTGCCATGGTTCGCGGTCGGCTTCCTGCTGCTGGCGTGCGTCAACAGCACAGGCTGGGTACCCACCGCGGTGCAAGCCGGTATCAACGACCTGTCGCGCGGCTGCCTGGTGGTGGCGATCAGTGCCCTGGGCATGAAAACCCAACTCAAGGCGCTGGCTTCGGTCGGGTTGAAACCCATTGCGCTGATGGTGGGGGAGAGCGTGTTTCTTGTGCTTTTGGTGCTGGCGTTGATGCACTGGGGCCTTTAGAAAGTGACCGTGGGTGACAACACTCCGCGGCGCCTGCTTCGCGGGCATGCCCGCTCCCACAGGGCCGGCGCTGGGTCGAGGGTTTGTACCATACCTGTTCTGGCCTCATCGCCGGCAAGCCAGCTCCCACAGGGATAGCGCATGGCTTGAGGTCAATACGGTCGAGGTGGGAGCTGGCTCGCCGGCGATGGGCTGCATGGCAGCCCTAATGGGCCGGCCCGCTGTGCCCGCCAACTGGCCGGCGGCATGCCGAACTGGGCGATGAACCAGCGGGTGAACGAACTCGGCATCGAATAACCCAGCATGTCGGCGATACGCCCCAGCGAATAGCCGGGGTTTTCCAGGTAGCGCATCACCAGGTCACGGCGCACGCTGTTGATCAGGTCCTTGAAGGTCAACCCGCTTTCTTCCAGGCGCCGCTGCAGGGTGCGCACGTTCATGCCCTGGGTTTGTGCCACCTGCTCGATGGTGGCGCGGCCCATGGGCAGCAGCAGGTAGATGGTCTTGCGCAACTCCAGCTCCAGGGACGGCGTGCCGCCCGCCGGCAGGCTGTCCAGATAGCGCTGCGCCAGACGCGCCATAGCCTCGTTGGCCTGCGGGCTGGCGCTGTCGAGGTCGGCGGCCGGGCAGACGATACCGTTGAACTCGCTGCCGAACACCAGCGTGCAGCCGAAAATGCGCCGGTGGGTGGCCAGGTCGGCGGGAGGCGCGTGGGTGAAGTTGGCGCTGATCGGGTGCCAATGCGCACCTAGCAGCGCCGCGCACAGGCGCATCATCACGCCGATCGCCAGCTCGGTGGCCTGGCGGCTGCAGGGCGCGCGTTCGTTGATCACCTCCTCACGGATGACCACGGTCTTGCCGGCTTCCTCGATATGAATGGCCAGGGCGTCATTGAGCAGGTGACGGTACTGCACGATCACCTGCAGCGCATCACGCAGGGTGCGTTGGTGGCTGAGCAGCAGGCTGATTTCGCCGAAGTCCGACAGTTGCCGCAACTCGGCCATGCGCAGGCCGAAGCTTTCGCAACGGGTGGCGCTGGCGGAGGCTTCCAGCAAGGTGATGACGCTGGCAACCGGGATACGCCGGTTGGGGTCATCGAGCAACGCGGCGCTGAGGCCAACCTGTGCCAACAGTGCATGGGGATTGAGGCCCAGGTGGCGGGACACCTCAAGGTAATTGGTCAAGCTGGCGGCACGGACTAGGGCAGGCATCTTTGGTTGTTTTCCATGCGGTTTCTTGTTGTTGGGTATGCCGACATGCGTTTTGTGTTTTATAGCCTGCGTGTCATGAATTGAAAAGCAAAGCCCTGTCTTGGCCATTGTCATCAAATGAAAAGCCCCTGACGCCCAATGTGAAGCACCCGGTGGGTGGGCTGTTTACTGTGAACCTCAAGAGCTACACCGCACACGAGGTTCACCGTGGAAAAACTGCAAACCACTGCCACCGTGCTGATCGTCCCCGGCCTGCGCGACCATGTCGCCGAACACTGGCAGACCCTGCTCGCAGGCCGCCTGGCCAAGGTGCGCAGCGTACCGCCGCTACAGTTCGACGGCCTGAGCTGCACGGCCCGGGTCGAGGCGATCCAGCGCGAACTGGACCAGATCGATGGTGAAGTGATCCTGGTGGCGCACAGCGCTGGCGTGCTGATGGTCGCCCACTGGGCGGCGCGCTACCGGCGGCCGATCAAGGGTGCATTGCTGGCGGCGCCGCCCGACCTGAACGCGCCATGGCCGGCCCACTACCCAAGCCCGGCCAGCCTGGCCGAGCACGGCTGGTCGCCATTGCCCCAGGCGCCGCTGCCGTTCCCCAGCATTGTCGCGGCCAGCAGCAACGACCACCTGGCCAGCTTTGCCGCGGCCAGCACCCTGGCCCAAGGCTGGGGTAGCGAACTGGTCGCACTGGGGGCCGTCGGCCACCTCAACCCGGCCTCCGGCTTCGGCCCCTGGCCGCAGGCCGAGGCGTTCATCCAGCGACTGGACCAGCCCAACCTGCAATAGCGCATGGACGCCCCAGCCACGCTCGCAAAAGACGGGCGGCGAAAAAAACAATAACAATACGTGGAGCCATCGTAATGCCAGAACACCGCATTCACCGTGCTGTGAAACCACAGCGCTGCCTGCTCGCCTGCGCCATCGGCCTGCTCACGCTGCCCGCCGCCCAGGCGTTCGAAGTCGATACCGGTAATGAAAACTGGGCCGTGCGCTTCGACAACACCGTCAAGTACAACTACGGCGTACGCACCGAAAGCGCCGACAAGCGCATGCTTGGCACGCCCAACAGCAACGACGGTGACTACAACTTCCGCAAGGCCGGCACCAACATCACCAACCGGGTCGACCTGCTGACCGAACTGGATGTGGTCTACCAGGGCAATATCGGGTTCCGCGTCAGCACCGCCAGCTGGTACGACAAGGCCTATGACAACACCGGCTCCAATAGCAACCCGTTCGTCAACGGCAACGGTGACCAGTCCGGTATCAACCCCAGCCTCAATGGCCTGCCCGGCACCGGTGTGCCGCTGGGCAGCCCGCACCTGAGCAACTACGCCCAGCGTTACTACAGCGGCCCGTCCGGTGAAGTGCTGGATGCCTTCGTGTTCTTCAGCCGTGAAGTCGGCGAGGCTTCGCAGGTCAGCGCCAAGCTGGGCCAGCACAACCTGTTCTGGGGTGAAACCCTGCTCAACCCGGTGCACTCGCTGAGCTACGGCCAGTCGGGCCTGGACCTGGCCAAGCTGGCCGCCTCGCCGGGCACCGAGGCCAAGGAGCTGTTCGTGCCGCGCAACCAGCTGTCGACCTCGTTCCTGGTCAATTCCGAACTGACCCTGGGCGCCCAGTACTTCTTCGACTGGGACGCCGCCCGCCTGCCCGAAGCCGGTACCTACTATGGCGGCACGGACGTGGTAGGCGAGGGCGCCCAAAGCTTCCTGCTCGGCCACACCGGTACCCCGGGGCTCATCCCGGTACGCGGCGCGCTGACCACCATCCGCCGTGGCCATGACCTGAACCCGGGCAAGAGCGGCGACTGGGGCATCATGGCCAAGTGGTCGCCCGAGTGGCTGGGCGGCACCCTCGGCTTCTACTACCGCAAGACCTCCGAGATTCTCCCGCAGGCCTGGCTCGACGCGCGCGGCATGACCGTCGCCAATGGCCCGTTCGGCAACCCGCCGGGCAGCCGCCAAGGCGCAGTCGGCAACCTGTACAACTCGCTGCAAAGCACTACTTACCAGTTCGCCTACTCCGACGACATCGACATCTATGGCCTGAGCCTGTCCAAGGATGTGGGCGGCATCAGTGTCGGCAGCGACCTGAACATCCGCCACAACATGCCGCTGGCGAGCATCCCGGCAATCGTCAGCGCCCCCGGCCAGGGCGGCCTGGGCGGCGGCTTCGGCCTGCTGCCGGCACGCCTGCCCAGCAGCGGGGTGATCTACGACGTGCCCAAGGATGGCGACGGCCTGAGCGCCACCGGCGACACCCTGCACTGGACCTTGAACGGCCTGATGACCATTGGCGACACGCCGCTGTTCGATTCGGCAACCCTGCTTGGCGAGCTGTTCTACAGCAACCTGCTCAAGCTCGATAGCCACAACGAGGCCTTGTACAAGGGCAAGAGCAGCTACCGCGGCATCGACAAGGCCACCCGCGACAACTGGGGCATCGCCGTCAACTTCACCCCTACCTGGTACCAGGTGCTGCCTGGCATGGACCTGAGCATGCCGCTGTCGGTCAACGTCGGCCTCGACGGCGTGTCGCCGGTGCAGGGCGGTGGCGCCGAGAACACCGGCAACTATGCGGTGGGCGTGAGCGCCGCGATCTACAACCAGTACTTCGTCGACCTCAAGTACGTCGACAGCTTCGGTGAGACCAAGGCCTGCAAGGACGGCCAGACCGACGGCAGCACCCCCAACGCCCTGGACGGCGAACAGGATTACACCTGCTACGGCGGCGGCTACGCCTCCTTCTCCGGCGGTGGTGCCACCACCGAGGACCGTGGCGCCCTGTACCTGACCGTCAAGACGACCTTCTGAGTCATGTTTCCTACAGCCTACACAGGAAGACAACCATCATGAATTTCGTACGTACCCTGCTGGCCTCGTGCCTGTCACTGGCCGCCCTGAACGCTGCCCAGGCCGCCGTTTCCACTGACCAGGCCGCGCGCCTGGGCACCAGCCTGACCGTCATCGGCGCGGAAAAGGCCGGCAACGCCGATGGCTCGATCCCGGCCTACCAGGGCGGCCTGCTGACGCCGCCAGCCAGCTACCAGAGCGGCGCCAGCATGCGCCCCGACCCGTTCGCCAGCGACAAGCCGCTGCTGGTGATCGATGGCAAGAACGCCGAGCAGTACAAGGGCCAGCTGACCGCCACCACCCTGGAACTGCTCAAGCGCTACCCCAGCTACCGCGTCGATGTGTACCCGACCCACCGTAGCGTGGCGCTGCCGCAAGCGGTACTCGACAACACCCGCAAGAACGCCACTGCCGCCAACAGCAAGGAGG
This sequence comes from Pseudomonas sp. B14(2017), assembly GCF_002113255.1. Taxonomy (NCBI): domain Bacteria; kingdom Pseudomonadati; phylum Pseudomonadota; class Gammaproteobacteria; order Pseudomonadales; family Pseudomonadaceae; genus Pseudomonas; species Pseudomonas sp. B14(2017). The sequence goes on along the minus strand of NZ_NEJY01000014.1, from coordinate 31,102 downwards.
GCGGCACTGCGGTGGACAACGTGCTGCCGGGCATCCCGTTCCCCATTCCGCAGAACGGCGCCGAGGCCATGTGGAACTTCCTGCTGCGCTATCAGGGCGTGAGCATGACTGCCAAGTACGACTCTTGGAACGTCGACGCTGCTGGCAAGCCATCGCTGTCGACCACCGGCCAGGCCAATATCAGCTACCCGATCTACGAAGACATGGCCAAGCCGATCGGTGCCAAGGACACCTACTACCAGATGAAGCTGGTATACACCGGGCCCGCACGCCGTGCCGGCGAAGCGATGATGCTGCGCGATGCCGCCAACCCGCTGGTGCAGCCACGCAGCGCCTGGCAGTACCTGCCGGGCCAGCGCCGGGTCAAGCTGGCGCCGAACCTGGCCTACGACACGCCCAACCCGGGCACCTCCGGTTCGGGTACCTACGATGACGTGTTCGTCTTCAACGGTGCGCTGGACCGCTACGACTGGACCCTGGTCGGCAAGCAGGAAATGTACGTGCCGTACAACACCTACCAGCTGACCTACAACACCGACGTCAAGCAGGTGATCACCCCCAACCACCTGGCGCCGCAGTTCGTGCGCTGGGAGAAGCACCGGGTGTGGGTGGTGGAAGGCAAGCTCAAGGAGGGTGCGCGCCATATCTACCACAAGCGCCGCTTCTACCTCGACGAAGACAGCTGGATCGCCCTGGCCTCGGACCAGTACGACGCCCGTGGCCAGCTGTACCGCGGCTCGTTCGCCTTCCTCACCCAGAGCTATGACAAGCAGACCCCGGACGCCACGCCGTTCATGATCTACGACCTGATCGGCGGCACCTACAACCTCAATGGCGTGGTCGGTGCCTACGGCGGCATCCGCTACATCGACCCGCTGTCGAAAACCCAGTGGTCGCCTGAGTCGCTGGCCGGCAACGGCATTCGCTGAACGCACGCAGCAGAGGTGGCAATGTCTGTCTTCAAACGATGCAGCGTGGTAGTTCTGGCTTTGGCCGCGCTGCAGGGCGCGGCCCAGGCTGCGCCCTTCACCGATGTGCTGGACCTGCCCGCCATGCCCAGCGCCCTGGTCGCCAGCAGCGCCTTGCGCGATGTAACCCTGGCCGGCCAGCGCCTGGTCGCGGTGGGCCCGCGTGGGCACATCCTGTACTCCGACGACCACGGCGCGCACTGGCAGCAGGCCCAGGTGCCGGTCAGCGCCGACCTTAATGCCGTGAGCTTCGCCACGCCCGAGCTGGGCTGGGCGGTTGGCCACGATGGCGTGGTGTTGCACAGCCGTGATGGCGGCGTGCACTGGCAGAAGCAGCTGGATGGCCGGGCGCTGGCCGAACAACTGCCGGGCACAGGTAGCGACAATGCCTTGCTCGACGTTTGGTTCAGCGATGCCCGCAATGGCTATGCGGTCGGCGTGTTCAACCTGCTGTTGCGCACCGTTGATGGCGGCGAGCACTGGCAGCCCTGGCTCGACCACAGCGATAACCCGCAAGGCCTGCACCTGACCAGCCTGGCCGCGGTGGGTGACGAGCTGTACATCACCGGCGAGCAAGGCCTGTTGCTGAAGCAGGACGGTGAGCGCTTCAGCCGTGTCGAGACACCCTACGCCGGCACACTGTTCGGTGCTGTCGGCAAGCCTGGCGTACTGCTGGTCTACGGCCTGCGTGGGCATGCCTACCGCAGCACCGATGGCGGCCGGCAATGGCAACCGGTCAGCACGGGTGTGAACACCAGCCTCACCGCCGCCGGCGTCGACCGTGATGGCCAGCTGTGGCTGGCCAGCCAGGCTGGCGACCTGCTGCTCAGCCGGGATGATGGCGCAAGCTTCAGCCCGGTGCCGCAAAGCGCCCGTGGCCCGGTGACCGCGCTCGCCACCGATACCGGCAACGGCCTGGTACTGGTGGGCGAGCGGGGCGTGCGCAACCAGCCCGGTAACCCCACGCTGCACCCATAACAAGAGAAGACCCTGATGGCCGCTACCCGCCAAGACACCCTGCCGGTAATCCGCAACCTCGACGATTTCGACCCACGCTCGGGCAATTGCCTGGAGCGCCTGGTGTTCAACCATCGCCTGCCGTTCCTGCTGTGCATGCTGCTGGCGACCCTGGTGCTGGGCTACATGGCGCTGACCCGCCTGGAGCTGCGCCCCAGTTTCGACAAGATGCTGCCGCAGAGCCACCCCTACATCCAGAACTACCTGGAAAACCGCCCATCACTGCGTGGCCTGGGCAACGCGGTGCGGGTGGTGGTGGAGAACACCCAGGGCGACATCTTCGACCCGGGCTACCTGCAGACCCTGCGCCACATCAACGACGAGCTGTTTCTCAGCCAGGGCGTGGACCGGGCCTGGGTGAAGTCGCTGTGGAGCCCGGCGGTGCGCTGGACCGAGGTGACCGAGGAGGGTTTCCAGGGTGGCCCGGTGATGCCTGACGGCTACCAGGGCGCTGCGGGTGACATCGAGCAGCTGCGGCAGAACATCGAGCGCGCCAATATCGTCGGCAGCCTGGTGGCGCGCGACTTCAAGTCGAGCATGCTGGTCGTGCCGCTGCTCGACCAGGATTCGGCCACCGGCAAGGGCCTCGACTATCACGCCTTCTCGCAGAAGCTTGAACAACTGCGCAGCCAGTATCAGGCCAGCGGCCAGTACCGCATCCATGTGATCGGCTTCGCCAAGCTGATGGGCGACCTGATCGACGGGCTGATCCAGGTGATGGCGTTCTTCGCCCTGGCGGTGCTGACCAGCCTGCTGATCATTTACTGCTATACCCGTTGCGTGCGCAGCACCCTGCTGGTGGTGCTGTGTTCGCTGACCGCGGTGGTGTGGCAGCTGGGCATCGTCGCCTGGCTGGGCTACGCCATCGACCCGTATTCGATCCTGGTGCCATTCCTGATCTTTGCCATCGGCGTGTCCCACGCGGCGCAGAAAATGAATGGCATCCTGCAGGACATCGGCCGTGGCACCCACCGTCAGGTAGCAGCGCGCTATACCTTCCGCCGCCTGTTCGTGGCCGGGGTGACTGCGTTGCTGGCCGATGCGGTGGGCTTTGCCGTGCTGATGCTGATCGACATCCCGGTGATCCAGGACCTGGCCATCACCGCCAGCATCGGCGTGGCGGTGCTGATCTTCACCTCGCTGCTGCTGATGCCGGTGGCGCTGTCTTATGTTGGTGTTGGCCGCAAGGCTGCCGAGCGGGCCCTGGAAATTGATGCTCGTTGGGGCCGCTCTGCGGCCCTTCGCGGGCATGCCCGCTCCCACAGGTATCGCGATAGACTTGAAGCTGACGCGGTCCCTGTGGGAGCGGGCATGCCCGCGAAGGGCTGCAACGCAGCCCCAATCAATCCATGGAGCCTGCTCGACCGCTTTACCGAACGCAAATGGGCCAGCGCCGCACTGCTGGTGGCCCTGGCCCTGGGCGCCCTCGGCATCTGGGGCAGCCTGCAACTGAAAATCGGCGACCTCGACAGCGGTGCCCCCGAGCTGCGCGCCGACTCCCGCTACAACCTCGACAACGCCTACATCACCCAGCACTACGCGCTGTCCAGCGATACCTTCGCGGTCATGGTCAAGACCGCTCCGGAAGGCTGCCTGCAATACCAGACACTGGTCCTTGCCGACCGACTGGCCTGGGAGCTGCAGCAACTGCCGGGTGTGCAGACCACCGTGTCGCTGGCCAACGCAGTGCGCCAGATCACCGCCGGCACCTACGAAGGCAACCCGCGCCTGAACAGCCTGCAGCGCAACCAGGACGTGCTCAACTACGCCGCCCAGCAGGCTTCGGTCAACGCCCCTGAGTTGTTCAACAACGACTGCTCGCTGATGCCGGTAATCGCCTACCTCAAGGACCATCGCGCCGACACCCTGGCCCAGGTGGCCGCCGTGGCCGAGCGTTTTGCCCAGGCCAACAGCAGCGCCGAACAGCAGTTCCTGCTGGCCGCCGGCAGCGCCGGTATCGAGGCTGCCACCAACGTAGTGGTCCGCGAGGCCAACCACCGCATGCTGTTGCTGGTGTACCTGGCGGTCACGCTGTTCTGCCTGTTCACCTTCCGTAGCTGGCGCGCCACGCTGGTGGCGATCCTGCCGCTGATGCTCACCTCGGTGCTGTGCGAGGCGCTGATGGTAGCCATGGGCATTGGCGTCAAGGTCGCCACCTTGCCGGTGATCGCCCTGGGCGTAGGCATCGGCGTGGACTACGCGCTGTACCTGCTCAGCGTGCAACTGCACTACCAGCGCGCCGGGTTGAGCCTGGCCCAGGCCTACCAGAAAGCTGTGGCCTTCACCGGCCGTGTGGTCGGGCTGGTCGGCATCACCCTGGCAGCCGGCGTGGTCGGCTGGGCCTGGTCGCCGATCAAGTTCCAGGCCGACATGGGCCTGCTGCTGACCTTCATGTTCCTGTGGAACATGCTCGGTGCGCTGGTGTTGATCCCTGCGTTGTCGCATTTCCTCCTGCGTGGCCAGGCCGCCCCGGCACCTGCCGAGGCCCAGGCCACGTCGCTTCCGCAAACCCAAGAAACCGAGTGTTCGCCTCATGTCTGATTACCTTCCGCCACTGCGCGACATGGATTTTCTGTTCAACGAAGTGTTCGACATCCCGGCCTGGTGGGCGCAAACGCCCGCGCTGGCCGAACAGGTCGATGGCGATACTGCCCGGGCCGTGCTCGAACAGGCCGGCCGGCTGATTGCCGAGGTGGTGGCGCCGCTAAACCGCAGTGGCGACGAGCAGGGCTGCCGCTGGGAGGCCGGCCAGGTACACACCCCCGATGGCTTCGCCGATGCCTACCGGGCATTTGCCGCAGATGGCTGGGTGGGTGTGGCTGGTGCCCCGGAATATGGGGGCATGGGCATGCCGAAAGTGATCGGTGCCCAGCTCGAAGAAATGCTCAATGCCGCCAACCTGTCGTTCGGCCTGTACCCGATGCTCACGGCCGGAGCCTGCCTGGCGCTGCTCAACCATGCCAGCGAGCCGTTGAAGGCGCTCTACCTGCCGCCCATGTACCAAGGGCGCTGGACCGGTTCGATGTGCCTGACCGAGCCGCACGCTGGCACCGACCTGGGCCTGATTCGCACCCGCGCCGAGCCGGTTGCCGATGGCCGCTACCGCATCAGCGGGACCAAGATTTTCATCACTGGCGGTGAGCAGGACCTGACCGAGAACATCATCCACCTGGTGCTGGCGCGGCTGCCGGATGCGCCCGCCGGGCCCAAGGGCATCTCGCTGTTCCTGGTGCCCAAGGTGCTGGTTGACGCCGACGGCGTGCTGGGCGACGCAAATGCGGTGAGTTGCGGGTCGATCGAGCACAAGATGGGCATCAAGGCCTCGGCCACCTGCGTGATGAACTTCGACGGTGCAATCGGCTACCTGGTCGGCGAACCGAACAAGGGCCTCAACGCGATGTTCACCATGATGAACTACGAGCGCCTTGGCGTAGGTATCCAGGGCCTGGCCCTGGGCGAACGCTCCTACCAGGGCGCCATCGCCTATGCCCGTGATCGCCAGCAGGGCCGTGCGCTGACCGGCGCCGAAGCGCCGGGGCAAGCCGCTGACCCGATCGTCGTCCACCCGGATGTGCGGCGCATGCTGCTGACCATGAAAGCGCTGAACGAAGGCGGGCGGGCCTTCTCTACCTATGTGGCTCTGCAGCTGGACCTGGCCAAATACAGCGAGGCCCCGGTGGCACGCGCCCAGGCCGAGGCCAAGGTGGCGTTGCTCACACCGGTGGCCAAGGCCTTCCTCACCGACATGGGGCTGGAAACCACCGTGCACGGCCAGCAGGTGCTGGGCGGCCATGGCTATATCCGCGAGTGGGGCCAGGAGCAGTTGATCCGCGACTGCCGCATCACCCAGATCTACGAAGGCACCAACGGCATCCAGGCCCTCGACCTGGTGGGGCGCAAACTGTTTGCCGATGGCGGCCAGGCCTATCGCAGCGTGTCCGACGAAATTACCGCCTTTGTCGAGACGCTGCCCGCGGCGTGCGCCGAGTTCGGCGCGCCGCTGCTGGCTGCCGTGCGCAACCTCGACGAGCTGACTGCCTGGGTGCTCGACCGCGCGCAGGGCAACCCGCGCGAGCTTGGCGCGGCGGCGGTGGAGTACCTACAGGTGTTTGGCTACACCTTCTACGCCTACCTGTGGGCACGCATGGCCGTGGTATGCCAGTGTCATGCGGCCCCCGAGCCGTTCCACCTGAGCAAGCTGGGCACCGCGCGGTTCTACTTTGCCCGCCTGCTGCCACGCATTCATTCGCTGAGCGCCAGCGTCAGGGCCGGTAGCGACAGCCTGTACCTGCTCGAGGCCGGGCAACTGTGAAGGCCGCCGACATGATCACCACTCGCATCATGCCCGCGGCCGAGCAGGCCTATGCCTATCCGCTGCTGATCAAGCGCCTGCTGCTGTCGGGCGTGCGCTACCAGCCCAACCAGGAAATCGTCTACGCCGACAAGCTGCGCTACACCTACACCACGCTGCTCGAACGCATTCAGCGGCTGGCCAATGTGCTGACCGCCGCCGGGGTCAAGCCTGGCGACACCGTGGCCTTGCTCGACTGGGACAGCCACCGGGCGCTGGAGTGCTTCTTTGCCGTGCCGATGCTGGGTGCGGTGCTGCACACGGTGAACGTACGGCTGTCCACCGAGCAGGTGCGCTACACCATGAACCATGCCGAGGACCGCCTGGTCCTGGTGCATGACGATTTCCTGCCGTTGATGGCGCAATTGCGCGACGACTTGCCGACGGTGGAGGGTTTCATTCGCCTCGGCGAAGGCGACCCCGCAACGCAAGATGTGCCGCTGCTGGGTGAGTACGAACAACTGCTGGCGGCTGCCGAGCCGCAATTCGACTTCGCCGATTTCGACGAGCACTCACTGGCCACGCTGTTCTACACCAGCGGTACCACCGGCAACCCCAAGGGCGTGTACTTCAGCCACCGGCAACTGGTACTGCATACCCTGGTCGAGCAGGGCACCCTGGCTGCCTGCGGCGAGGTGCCGCTGCTGCGCAGCGGCGACGTGTACATGCCCATCACGCCGATGTTCCACGTGCATGCCTGGGGCGTGCCCTATGTGGCCACGGCGCTGGGTATCAAGCAGGTCTACCCCGGGCGCTACGAGCCCAACCGCCTGGTGCGCCTGTACCGCGACGAAGGCGTGACGTTCTCCCATTGCGTGCCCACGGTGCTGCAGATGATGCTCGACAGTGAAGAAGGGCGCCGCGCCGACCTGACCGGTTGGAAGATGCTGCTGGGCGGCAGCGCCCTGACCCTGGGCCTGGCGCAGCGTGCCAGCGAGCGCGGCATCAGCGTGCATTGTGGCTACGGCATGTCGGAAAGCTGCCCGCTGCTCAGCATCACCCACCTGAGCGCCGAGCTGCTGGCACTGCCCATGGCGCAACAGCTGCCGCTACGTATCGATGCTGGCGTGCCGATTGCCCTGGTGGACCTGCGCATCGTCGACGCTGAAGGCATTGATGTGCCCCGCGACGGCGAAAGCCTGGGTGAAATCGTGGTGCGTGCACCGTGGCTGACCCAGGGCTACCTGCATGAGCCAGAGCAGGGTGCCGCGTTGTGGCTGGGGGGCTGGATGCATACCGGCGATCTGGCCTGCATCGACCCTGCGGGTGTGGTGCGTATTCGTGACCGGATCAAGGATGTGATCAAGACCGGTGGTGAGTGGGTCAGCTCGGTGGCGCTGGAAAACCTGATCAGCCAGCACCCGGCTGTTGCATCGGTGGCGGTGATCGGCATCCCGGACCCGCAGTGGGGTGAGCAACCGTTGGCCTTGGTAGTCTGTTGTGACGGCATGCAGTTCGACCAGGCGGGATTGGCCGGGCATCTGCAGCCGTTTGTCGACAGCGGGCACCTGAACAAATGGGCGATACCACGGCAGTTGCGTTGCGTGGACGAGATCCCCAAGACCAGCGTTGGCAAGATCGACAAGAAGCGGATCCGGCAGGCATTTCTCTGAATGCTGGCAGCACCGGCTGATGGCACCGGCTACGCCGGTGTTCGCGGGCGCGCCCGCTCCCACAGGTATGGCACATTCCTTCGGCTGATGGGCACCCTGTGGGAGCGGGTTCACCCGCGAAGCAAGCGACACGGTGTATGGCACCGGCTGCGCCGGTGTTCGCGGGTAAACCCGCTCCCACAGGTACGGCGCATTCCTTCGGCTGATGGGCACCCTGTGGGAGCGGGCATGCCCGCGAAGCAGGCGATGCGGTGGATGGCACTGGCTACGCCGGTGTTCGCGGGCGCGCCCGCTCCCACAGGTACGGCGCATTCCTTCGGCTGGTGGGCATCCTGTGGGAGCGGGTTCACCCGCGAAGCAGGCAATGCGGTGTATGGCACCGGCTGCGCCGGTGTTCGCGGGTAAACCCGCTCCCACAGGTACGGCGCATTCCTTCAGCTGGTGGGGTCCCTGTGGGAGCGGGCATGCCCGCGAAGCAGGCGACGCGGTGGATGGCACCGGCTGCGCCGGTGTTCGCGGGTAAACCCGCTCCCACAGGTACGGCACATTCCTTCAGCTGATGGGCACCTTGTGGGAGCGGGTTCACCCGCGAAGCAGGTAATGCGGTGGATGGCACCGGCTGCGCCGGTGTTCGCGGGCGCGCCCGCTCCCACAGGTATGGCGCATTCCTTCAGCTGATGGGATCCCTGTGGGAGCGGGTTCACCCGCGAAGCAGGCGACGCGGTGGATGGCACTCTGGCCCGGGCAATATGCCGACGCCGATGTTCCGCTTGCATGATTGCCTGAGCAAGAAAGCGGATGCAGGCAGGGCTGTGGATGCGTACAGTAGGTTGATCGCAACCTGGCAGGAGCCTGCTTATGTCCAGCGCATTCACCTTCATGCAGTCGCCCGTCGGCACCTTGACCCTGGTAGCCCGTGGCGAGCGCCTGGCTGCCGTACTCTGGGAGGAGGAGCGGGAAAACCGCGTGCGCCTTGGCGCCCTGCACCGTGATGACCAGTGCCCGGTACTGCTGGAAACCGCCCGCCAGCTCGGCGAGTACTTCGCCGGCAAACGCCAGCGCTTCGAACTGGCGCTGGATTTTGCTGGTACCGAATTCCAGCGTCAGGTATGGGCCGCGCTGTTGGCGATACCGTTCGGTGAAACTCGCAGCTACAGCGACATCGCCCGGCAGATCGGCAACCCCAGCGCGGTGCGCGCGGTAGGCGCCGCCAATGGCCGCAACCCGATCTCGATCATCGCCCCGTGCCATCGGGTGATCGGTGCTTCGGGCAGCCTCACCGGCTTTGCCGGTGGCCTGGCGGCCAAGCAGTACCTGCTTGCGCTGGAGGGCCGGCAAAGCCTGGCACTGGACCTGTAAGGCGTCAGCAGAACCAGCTGGCGACCAGGCAGACCAGCACGGCCAACGTCGTGCCGGCCATCAGGGTGTACTGTCGATGAGCCCGGCGCGCATGAGGCTTGACTGCGCGCAGGTACTCGCCAGGTGTCGGCGCGTCGGGCCGGTGGCGCAAACCCTCGGCCACATCGGCCAGTTGCCCCTGAATGAGCAGCCCCGTCAGGTAGTAGGTACAGGCATAGCTCAGCAACGCCAGAAACAGATAGATCATGTCGGGTGCGGGACCAGGGGCACCGCCATGGCACTGGCGTTGGCGGTGTCCAGCACGATCAGCCCTTCGCTGTGGTCGTCCAGGCTGGCCAGCAAGCGCCCCTGGCTGTCCCAGGCCGCCGAGCCACCGGCGCCGATGAAGGTGTCGGCTGGCCCCACGCAGTTGGCTAGCAACACCGTCATGCCCAGCTCACGAGCCACCTCGGGGTAGTGCTGGTAACCCTCGCGGATGCCCTTGGCGGTTTTCGCCACGCTGACCAGGTACAGGTCGGCACCGTGTTCCCGTGCGGCTGCCGCATGCGCCATGAACATCGATTCGTAGCAGATCGCAGGCGCTACCCGGTGCGCGCCCACCTGCAGCAGCAAGGCTTGATCACCTGGGGTGAACCAGGGCAGTTCATCATCATGCAGGCGCCGCTTGGCATAGGCCTGGCGCGGTGCACCGGGGCTGAGGATTGGCATGCCGATACGAATGCCATCAGGCGTCGGCAGTGGCAGGCCTGCGGCGACGGTGATACCAAGCCGGTCGCAGGCTGCCTGCAGCGGGTCCAGCCGCGTCGAACTGACGGGCAGGGCGGCCTGGCGCGCGAGGGTTGGCTCATAGCCGGTCAGTGACAGTTCGGGAAATACCACCAGTTCGGCGCCAAGGGCCGCGGCCTGTTCGATGCAGGCCAGGTGGCGTTCGAGGTTGGCTTGCACATCGCCCTTGAGCGACGCCAGTTGCACGGCGCACAACTTCATGAAAAACCCTTCCCTGGTACAGGTTGAAGGGCCGAGCATACTACCGGCACCAACGCCTGTACCAGTGAAGGGATTTTCAGGATGCCGGGTGGACGGCGAAGCGTTGGCGGAACCAGTCGTTGAGCATGGCCTTTTCGGCATACAGGCGGTCGCTGCTGCTCGTGACCCGGCCCGGGCGGCTGAGGTACATCTTGTCGCTGACCCGTTCCTGCGCCTGCTGGTCGGGTTTGCCCGGTTGGCTGAGGGTGTAGCTGAGGTCGATGGTCGGCCAGGTGATTTCGCGCATGTAACGTACATCGTAGGCCTGGCTGTGCCAGGGCTCGAAACGCCCGGCCAGGTCGATGTCGCGAATGTCGATGACCAGTTGCTGGCCAGGTTGCAGGTAGCGTTGGCCAAGCTTCTGCAGGTACTGGGTCAGGGTTTTCATCACATAGGTGTCGGCGCCACGCTCGTACCCGTGGCTGTCGAGGCTGGCATCGCGGAATTTTTCCGGATGCTCGAAGCGTACCTCGACCTGCGCGGCCGGGGCACCTTGTGCCATGCTGTCCAATGACAGCGCCATGAGCACGGCACACACGAGGGCGGTACGCATGATGCACCTCCGGGGCAGATTGCGTGTGCCTCCATTTTACCCCTGGCATGGCGCTACCAGCAGAGGAAGATTGTAATGGCACGGTTTCGGCGTCTGATTGCCAACCTGCGGGGGCGTGACCTGGCGGTGGGCGATATCCATGGTCACTTCCAGCGCCTGCAGCAATGCCTGGATGGGGTGGGTTTCGATCCGGCCGTGGACCGCCTGTTCAGCGTGGGGGACCTGGTCGACCGTGGCCCGGACAGCGAGGCGGCGCTGGAATGGCTGGCGCAGCCCTGGTTCCATGCCGTGCAGGGTAATCACGAAGCCCTGGCAATCACCCGCGTGCGCGGCGGGCGGCTCGATCTGGACATGTACCGCGCCGCCGGGGGTGGCTGGTTTCTGGACCTGCCGAGGGCTCGGCAGTTGCGTTTCGTGGAGCGCTTCGAGCAGCTGCCGATTGCGATAGAGGTTGAAAGTGCAGCGGGCCTGGTAGGGCTGCTGCATGCCGACAGCCCATATGCCGACTGGACAGTGTTGAGGACCTGGCTGGAACTGGAGGACGACCCGCAAGTACGGGAAGTGTGCCAATGGTCGCGGCGGCGGTTGAAGGTAGGTGATACCGAGCCCGTGCAGGGCCTGCGTGCCTTGTTGGTGGGCCACACGCCGGTACTGGAGGCCAAGCTGCTGGGCAACGTCTGGCACCTGGATACCGGGGGTTGGGCCAGTGGCCATTTCACCTTGATGGACATGCGGACCCTGCAACTGGTCAGCCCCAGGCCAGGTGAAACAACAGTGCCGCAGCCAATAGCACCAGCATGACCCCGGAGGCCCGCTCCAGCCACGGCAGGCAGCGGGCGAAGCGCCGCAGCACCAGCGGGTTGCCGATGGCCACGGCAACCAGCAGGTCCCACAGCAGCACGATGCTGAACATCCACAGGGCACAGGTTGCTTTCCAGGCAATGCTGGCGCTGGCGACCATGCTGACCAGGCTGGCATAGAACAGCGCATTCTTGGGGTTGAGGATGCCGGACAGGAACCCCATGCCCAATCCCCGCCACCACCCTTGGGCGGTCTGCTTGCCAGCGACTGCGCCCAGGCTGGTTTGCCCGGCATGGCGCAGGAACAAGGTGCCGATGTACAGCAGGTAGCCGGCGCCGGCCAGTTGCAGGGCGGTGAACAGCAGGCTGCCTTCCTGCAGTACCGACAGGCCGGTGAAAGCCATGGCGATGAACACGCCATTGGCCAGGGCGATACCCAGGCAGGCGCCGCTCGCGACGCGCCAGCCGGCGCTGACCGAGGTGCGTGCGACCAGGAAGAAGTCCGGGCCGGGAGAGAGCAGGGCGAGGAAGTGGGCGAGGGCGATGATCAGGAACTGTTGCATTGGGTGAGGTTGCTCTGGCGTAAAGCCTGACTCTGCCCCTCGGCGCTCATGCCGTATTGAACAATATTGCAGGCCCATTGCCGGGGCTGCTGCGCAGCCCTTTCGCGACACAAGGCCGCTCCCACATTGAACGGCGTACGCAGCACCTTGTGGGAGCGGCCTTGTGTCGCGAAAGGGGCGCACAGCGCCCCCATGGTCTCAGAGGCTGTGCAAATCCCGATACTGCCCCGGTGTCACCCCCACATGAGCCTTGAACACCCGCTGGAAATGGCTTTGGTCGGCAAACCCGAGCCGATAGGCCACCTCCGCCAAGGCCTGCCCTTCACCCAACAATTGCCGCCCACGGTTGACCCGGGCATTGAGCAGGTAGGCATGCGGTGTAAACCCGGTGGCCGCGCGAAATGCGCGAATCAACTGGTAGCGTCCAAGCCCGGCCTGCCGGGCCAGTACCGCCAGGCTCAACTGCGCCGGGTCCTGGCCTTCGATGTGGGCGATCAGCCCACTCAACGCGGTCGCCCCCAGGGCCGGTGCCGGTGCCAGCGGCGCGTGCCTGGCAAAGTCCAGGTCACCCAGAAAGGCAATCAGCGCCGCATCCTTCTCACCACTGCTGGCGTTGGAGAACAGCAGACTGTTCAGTTCGCAGAACTGCCGATACACCTCCGGCACCTGGCAGATACGTGCCGGCTCGCCGGGCCCGGCACCCTCCAGCCCTGACTCCAGGTGCAGCTGTGCCAGCCAGTCGGCATCCACGTGCAGCATCTGGTAGCTCCACGCCTGCCCGGGCTCGGGGTTGCAGGCATGTACCCGGCGGGCCGGGACCAGCACCAGCGTGCCGGGTGTCAGGCGTTGCTGGCCGTCGCCGGCACCGGTGAAATGACTGTGGCCGGCGTCCACCACACCGATGGAAAACGTCGGGTGGCTGTGGGGCTTGTAGCAGGCGCGGCTATGGCAGGCGCGGCGGCTTTCGACATGCGGCAGGGCCGGGTCGCGCCACAGGGCGGCATGGGAACGGTGCATCACAGGGTCCTCGGTATGCGCGGCAGCTTATCAGGCGCCGCGCACCCATACAGTTTTTTCCGCTGGCTGTAACTTGACCGCAAGGCCCGCTACCCGCCGAAATAGACGCCTGTTGCCAAAGGAAAACAATAATGGACCTCTCAAGCCTGCTGCTTTTCATCCCCGCCTGCTTCGCCCTGAACATGGCGCCGGGGCCGAACAACCTGCTGTCGCTGCACAATGCCAGCCGTTACGGCCTGCGCACGGCCTGCGTGGCCGGCGGCGGGCGCATCGTCGCCTTCAGCGGCATGATTGCCCTGGCGGCCATGGGCCTGGCAGTGGTGCTGCACACCAGCGAGTACCTGTTCCTGGCCATCAAGGTGGTGGGGGCGGCGTACCTGTTCTATATCGCCTGGCAACTGTGGCGGGCACCGGTGGGCGAGGCGGTGGTGGCAAGCGATCACCCACGCGGCACCTGGCGCCTGGCACGTCAGGAGTTCTGGGTGGCCGCTGGTAACCCGAAGGCAATCCTGATCTTCACCGCCTTCCTGCCGCAGTTCGTCTCGGTCGGCAGCGCCACTCCGGTGAGCGAGCAGTTCCTCTGGCTGGGAGTGTTGTTCCTGTTGCTGGAATGGGCCGCCATCGCCATCTACGCCGGCCTGGGGGCGTACCTGCAGCGCTGGTTCAGCCAGCCTGGCCCACGTCGGCTGTTCAACCGGGTCAGCGCCTCATTGCTGGGCTGCGCCGGCCTCGGGCTGCTGGCTGCGCGGCGCTAGAACTGCGTACTCGGCACTTAGTCGCGGTAGAACGTCTGCACCAGGTGATAGCCGAACTTGCTCTTGATCGGCCCGTGCACCACGCGCAGGGGCTTCTTGAAGATCACCTGGTCGATGGCGCCGACCATCTGCCCGGGGCGGATTTCACCCAGGTCGCCGCCACGCTTGCCCGAAGGGCAGGTGGAGAACTTTTTTGCGAGCACGTCGAAAGCCTCGCCATTGGCGATGCGCTGCTTGAGCTTTTCGGCTTCGTCAGCGGTCTTGACCAGGATGTGGCGGGCTTGGGCTTTCATGGGGTACCTGTGCTTCGGGGGCGAAAAAGGTGGGCATTATGCCTTAACGGGTCGGGTTGAGGCCATTGTGGGAGCGGCCTTGCGTCGCGAAAGGGCTGCAAAGCAGCCCCGGGATTTCAGCAGCGAAGCATAGATTTCTGGGGCCGCTTTGCGGCCCTTTCGCGACGCAAGGCCGCTCCCACAATAACGGTGAATACCTTCATTACGGAGTGCGCAACTCCTCGCGATCCCGGAACTGCTCCAGCGCCTCGGGGTTGGCCAGGGCGTCGGTGTTCTTCACCGGCAAGCCATGCACCACATTGCGAATCGCCAACTCCACCAGCTTGCCGCTGATGGTACGCGGTATGTCATCGACCTGGGCGATCACCGCCGGTACATGGCGGGGGGTGGTGTACTGGCGGATCACCTGGCGGATGTGCTGGCGCAGGGTCTCATCCAGCTGCAGGCCGTCACGCAGGCGAACGAACAGCACCACCCGCACGTCGCCTTGCCAGTCCTGGCCGATGGCCACGCTTTCCAGCACCTGCTCGACCTTTTCCACCTGGCGGTAGATCTCCGCCGTGCCAATGCGCACCCCGCCGGGGTTGAGCACGGCATCGGAGCGGCCATGAATCACCAGCCCGCCGTCGGCACGCTGTTCGGCATAGTCGCCCTGGGCCCACACCCCCGGGAACTGGCTGAAGTAGGCGTCGTGATAGCGGCTGCCGTCCGTATCTTTCCAGAACCCCAGCGGCATGGACGGGAAGTTGCGCGTGCACACCAGCTCGCCTTTTTCGCCCTGCAGCGGCTGGCCATGCTCGTTCCACACTTCCACCGCCATGCCCAGGCCCTTGCACTGGATCTCGCCACGGCGCACTGGCAGGGTCGGGTTGCCCAGCACGAAGCAGGAGACGATATCGGTGCCGCCGGACATCGACGCCAGGCACAGGTCGGCCTTGATCTTGCGGTACACGTAGTCGTAGCTGTGTGGCGACAGCGGCGAGCCGGTGGACAGCAGCAGGCGCAAGCGTTCCAGGCGGTGGCTTGCCGCAGGTTCGAGGCCCGCCTGCTCCAGTGCCGCCAGGTACTTGGCGCTGGTACCGAAGGCCTGGATGCCCTCGGCGTCGATCAGGTCCAGCAGCCGTTCGGGGCCGGGATGGAACGGCGAGCCGTCGTACAGCACCAGCGTGGCGCCCACCGCCAGGCCGCTGGCCAGCCAGTTCCACATCATCCAGCCGCAAGTGGTGTAGTAGAACAGTACGTCATCGGCCTTCAGATCGTTGTGCAGGCCATGTTCCTTCAGGTGCTGCAACAACACGCCGCCGGCGCGGTGGACGATGCACTTGGGCACACCGGTGGTGCCGCTGGAATACAGGATGTACAGCGGGTGGTCGAAGGGCAGCGGGGTGAAGCGGGGCTCGCCGCCGGGCTGAAAGAACTCGTCCCACAGGCTGACATTGGCGGCCTGGAATTCGTCGGCGCGCGTCCCGCTGCGGGTATGGGGCACCACGATCAGCCGCTGCAGACCGGGCAGTTGCGCGCACACCTGGTTGACCTTGTCCACCTGGTCGATGGCCTTGCCGGCGTACTGGTACCCGGCACAGGCGATCAGCAGCTTGGGCTCGATCTGGCCGAAGCGGTCGATGATGCCGTGTACGCCAAACTCGGGCGAGGAGCTGGACCACACCGCACCGAGGCTGGTGCAGGCAAGCATGGCGACCAGTGTCTGCCAGGTATTGGGCATGACCGCGGCTACCCGGTCGCCGGGGACGATGCCGGCGGCCTTGAAGGCTGTTTGCAGGCCGGCCACCTGGGCCGCCAGCTGGGTATAGGTGAACAGCTGGCGTTGGCCATCTTCGCGCACGGCGACCAGGGCCGGGCGGTCGTCGCGGCGGCGCAGCAGGTGTTCGGCGAAGTTGAGGGTGGCGTTGCTGAACCACTGGGCATCGGGCATCTGCGGCCCTTCGCTGAGCACCTGGCTCGGCGGGGTATGCCAGTGAACGTGGAAATAGTCGGCAAGGGTTTGCCAGAAGGCAGGGCGCTGCTCGATGCTCCAGCGGTGCAGCGCCTGGTAGTCGTCGAGTTGCAGGTTGTAGCGCAGGTTGACCCGGCGGCGGAAGGCATCCATCCGGCTGGCCTCGATCTGCGCCGTGGAGGGGCGCCAGAGCACATCGTTCATGCCGAACCTCCTGTTGCCTGCAAGGGCCCCATCGCCGGCAAGCCAGCTCCCACAGGAACCTCACAGGTCTTGAGTGCGGTGACCAACCTGTGGGAGCCGGCTTGCCGGCGATGAAGGCATCATCAAGGCCAAAGGCTTGCGTTTTACTCTACTTTAGCCTTTTGCACGTCCTGCGACGCGGTCCAGACGCGGTAGCGCACTTCGACGTCCTTGGGCACATACACCACCACCGGCAGCTTGCTGTTGTAGCGCAGCATGAAGCCTTCACCGACCACTGGCACGAAGGCCTCGGTCTTCTTGCCATCGGGGCAGGCCATCAGCGTGCTGACCGGGCCGCTGACCTTGTCCAGGCGGTAGTAGCTGTAGCCCCAGCCTTCCAGGGTACGTTCCTCCAGGCTACCGCCCAGGCGCTGGCGATTGCAGTCCACCTTCAGGGTCTTGCCGGCGAGGATTTCCAGTTGATAGGCCGACTCATCAGCCTGGGCCGGCAGGTGGATGACCTGCCGGGTGAAGCCTTTTTCCGCCTCGGGGTAGGGCGCGACGTCCTTCAGGCTGGCTGCCATCGCAGGTGCGGCGGCAGCCAGGGTCAGGGCCAGGATCGCGGTCATCGGGGTTGGGCGCATAGGGCCTCCTTGCAGATAAACGAATGCAAGACCGTCGCCAGGCCCAGGCCGCCCGTCACTGGGCCAACCAGCCACCATCGACATTCCAGGCGGCACCGCGAACCTGGCTACCGGCCTCGCTGCACAGGAATAGTACCAGCTCACCCAGGTGTTCGGGGGTGACGAAGGCCAACGATGGCTGTTTTTCCGCCAGCAGATCGTGCTGCGCTTGCAGCGGATCGCCACCGTTGGCAGCACGATCGTCGATCTGCTTCTGCACCAGCGGGGTCAACACCCAGCCAGGGCAGATGGCATTACAGGTGACGTTGCTGGTGGCGGTTTCCAGGCCCACCACCTTGGTCAGGCCGACCACGCCGTGCTTGGCCGCCACATAGGCTGCCTTGCCGGTGGAGCCGACCAGGCCGTGCACCGAGGCGATGTTGATGATGCGCCCCCATTTGCGCGCTCGCATGCCGGGCAGGGCCAGGCGCGTACCATGGAACACGGCCGACAGGTTGAGGGCGATGATCTTGTCCCAGCTTTCCAGCGGGAACTGCTCCACCGGCGCCACGTGCTGGATACCGGCGTTGTTGACCAGGATGTCGACGCCGCCGAACTCGCGCTCGGCCAGGGCGAACAGCGCTTCGATCTGGGCCACGTCCGACAGGTCGGCCGGGTGATGGACTGCCTTCACCCCGTGCCGGGCGATCTCGGCCAGTGCCGGGGCAGGGTCGCCGAAGCCGTTGAGCACGATGTTGGCGCCTGCGCGGGCCAGCACCTGGGCAATGCCCAGGCCGATGCCGCTGGTGGAACCGGTGACGAGTGCGGTCTTGCCTTTGAGGGTCATGCAAAACTCCTTAGACGATGCCGGTGGCGTAGAACGTGGCGATGACCACGAACACCGCCAGGGTCTTGATCAGGGTAATACCGAAGATGTCCTTGTAGGCCTCGCGGTGGGTCAGCCCGGTCACGGCCAGCAGGGTGATGACCGCACCGTTGTGCGGCAGGGTGTCCATGCCCCCGCTGGCCATGGCGGCCACCCGGTGCAGCACTTCGAGCGGGATGTTGGCGGCATTGGCGGCGGCGATGAAGCTGTCGCCCATGGCCGCCAGGGCGATGCTCATGCCGCCCGAGGCAGAGCCGGTGATGCCGGCCAGCAAGGTCACGGTGATGGCTTCGTTGACCAGTGGGTTGGGAATGCCGCGCAGGGCGTCCGCCAATACCAGGAAGCCCGGCAGCGAGGCGATCACCGCGCCAAAGCCGTATTCCGAGGCGGTGTTCATGGCCGCCAGCAAGGCGCCGCCCACGGCGCTTTTGGTGCCTTCGGCCAGGCGGGTGCGGATGGCGCCGAAGGCACACACAAGCACCATCAGGATGCCCACCAGCAACGCCGCCTGCACTGCCCAGATGGCCGTGAGCTTGGCCACATCGCTTTGCACCGGCGCGCTCATGCCGGGCAGTTGCAGGCTGTGGCTGGGGCCGTACCACTGCGGGATCCAGTGGGTGAACAGCAGGTTCATCACCCCCACCAGCAGCAGTGGCGACAGGGCCAGCCAGGGGTTGGGCAGCGCCAGGTCGGCAGCGGTTTCCGGTTCGTTGCGCAAGTCGCTGCCATAGCCTTCTCCGGCGCGCTGGGCCTTGTTGCGCTGGCGCTGCAGGTAGGCCATACCGGTGCAGAACACGAACAGTGTGCCGATCAGGCCCAGCCAGGGTGCGGCCCAGGCGGTGGTGTTGAAGAAGGTGCTGGGGATGATGTTCTGGATCTGCGGGGTGCCGGGCAGGGCATCCATGGTGAACGAGAACGCGCCCAGGGCGATGGTTGCCGGGATCAGGCGCTTGGGGATATTGCTCTGGCGGAACATCTCGGCGGCGAACGGGTAAACCGCGAACACCACCACGAACAGCGACACGCCGCCGTAGGTGAGCAGGGCGCAGACCAGCACGATCACCAGCATCGCCTGGCGGGTGCCGAGCACGCGGATGGCGGCGGCGACGATCGAGCGCGAGAAGCCGGACAGCTCGATCAGCTTGCCGAACACGGCCCCCAGCAGGAACACCGGGAAGTAGAGCTTGATGAAGCCGACCATTTTCTCCATGAACACCCCGGTGAATGCGGGGGCCACGGCAGACGGGTCGGTGAGCAGTACCGCACCGAGGGCGGCGATGGGGGCGAAGAGGATTACGCTGTAGCCGCGGTAGGCAGCCAGCATCAGCAGGGCCAGAGCGGCGAGGGCGATGAGCACGGTCATCGGGGTGGGTCTCCTGGGTGAGTCTTGTTTTTATCGGTGAACAGGAGATAGCGGGAATCGTGCCAGATCGGTAAGTTGATGATTTTAAATGATTAATTTTGTTTTTCTAAAAATCTTGTCTACATTTTGAGACTGTAGGGGCTGCGTTGCAGCCCATCGCCGGCAAGCCAGCTCCCACAGGGTTATCCAAAAGCTCTGAAAGCGGTGCAATACCTTGTGGGAGCTGGCTTGCCGGCGATCGAGGGCGAAGCCCTCGCAGCGATCTCAAATCAGAAACACAAGTCTCAAATTGGAGACGAAATCCCCAGCGCTACCATCTTCTTGTACAAGGTCGACCGCCCCAACCCCAATGCTTGCGCGGCCTGCGGCACATTTCCCGCATGCTCGGCCAATGCCCCAACAATCAGCTTACGCTCAAACTCTTCACACGCCTCACGGTAAGTCTGCCGCATAGGTTCACCCGCCACCGGGCTCAACGGCCCCAATGCCGCCCGTAGATCCGCCACCCCCAGCCGCGGCTGATCCGCCAGCAGCGTGGCCCGCTCCAGCACATTGCGCAGCTCGCGAATGTTCCCCGGCCATGCATGCCGCGCCAATAGCTGCTGCGCTTCGGCCTCGAGCTCATACTGGCTGCCCAGTTCCCCCAGGATGGCCTCGCACAGCGCCGGCAGGTCCTCCAGCCGTTGCCGCAGTGGCGGCACCTCGATCGGCAGCACATTCAGCCGGTAATACAGGTCGGCGCGGAATGCCCCGCGGGCGATGGCAGCCTGCAGGTCGATGGAGGTGGCGGCAATGATGCGCACATCACTGCGCAGCATCTGGTTCGAGCCTACCGGCTCGTACTCCTTCTCCTGCAACACCCGCAGCAGCTTGCTCTGCAGGGCCAGCGGCATGTCGCCGATCTCGTCGAGGAACAGCGTGCCGCCTTCGGCCAGTTGCAGCTTGCCGCTGCGGCCCTTGCGATCGGCGCCGGTAAAGGCGCCGGGGGCGGTGCCGAAGAATTCGGCTTCCAGCAGCGTCTCGGGGATGGCCGCACTGTTGATGCTGACAAACGCCTTGTGCGCCCGCGCCGACGCCGCATGGATGGCATGGGCCAGCAGTTCCTTGCCGGTGCCGGTTTCGCCCAGCAGCAGCACCGGCGAATCACTGCTTGCGCCACGCCGGGCGCGGCGCTTGGCATCTAGGCTGGCGGCGCTGCTGCCGACGAACTGGGCGAAGCTGTACTTGGCCTGGCGGGCGCGCAATTGCGAGCGGGTCGAGGCCAGCTCCTGCTGCATGCTGGAGTAGCGTTTGAGCAGTGGCGACAGGCTGCGCAACTCATCGAACAGGGCAAAGCCGATGGCGCCGATCAGCGCGCCCTGGTCGTCGTGGATGGGCAGGCGCATTACCACCAGCGGCTCGTTCGGGGTGTCGAGCATGTCCAGCAGGATTGGCCGGCCATTGCTCACTACCTCGCGCATCAGGCTGCCCGGGATCACCGCCTCGCATGGCTGGCCGATGGCACTGGCGGCGTCGGCCAGGCCAAAGCGCCGGGCGTAGCGCTCGTTCATCCAGACGATGCGCGCCTGGCGGTCGACGATTACCGTGCCCTCGCTGGACTGCTCGATGATCTCGAACAACGAGCGGATCGCCAGTTGCCGTACCTGGGGGTAGTCCTTGAGGCTGTCGCTGTCGTGCATGGGTAGAAATCCTGAAATCTGTGTAAGCAGGGCCGGCCTCTTCGCGGGCTTGCCCGCTCCCACAGGGTCACCACAAATCCTGAGGACTGCGGGGTACCTGTGGGAGCGGGCAAGCCCGCGAAGAGGCCAGACCTGAAAACCTATCCCCTGGGGTCGAACGCCTCGCGCAAGGCATCCCCGATAAACACCAGCAGCGACAGGATCACCGCCAGCGCAAAGAACGCGGTAAAGCCCAGCCACGGCGCCTCCAGGTGCTGTTTGCCCTGGGTCACCAGCTCTCCCAGCGAGGCACTCCCGGCCGGCATGCCGAAACCGAGAAAATCCAGCGCAGTCAGGGTGGTGATCGCCCCGGTCAGCATGAACGGCACATAGGTCAGCGTTGCATTCATGGCATTGGGCAGGATGTGCCGCAGCATCACCTGGCTGTCTGGCAACCCCAGCGCCCTTGCGGCCTTCACGTACTCCAGGTTGCGACCGCGCAGGAACTCGGCGCGCACCACATCGACCAGAGTCAGCCAGGAGAACAGCGCCATGATCCCCAGCAGCCACCAGAAGTCCGGCTCGACGAACCCGCTGAGGATGATCAGCAGGTACAGCACCGGCAACCCCGACCACACCTCCAGCAGGCGCTGGCCGACCAGGTCGACCCAGCCGCCGTGGTAGCCCTGCAGGGCACCGGCCGCCACCCCGATCAGCACGCTGACCACGGTCAGGGCGAAGGCGAACAGCAAGGATACCCGGGTGCCATACAGCACCCGGGCCAGCACGTCGCGGCCCTGGTCGTCGGTACCCAGCCAGTTGCTCGCGCTCGGCGGGCTGGGGGTGGGCACTTGCAGGTCGTAGTTGGGGGTATCGGCGCTGAACGGGATGGGGGCGAACAGCATCCAGCCACCTTGCTGCTCGATCAGCTGGCGTACATAGGCGCTGCGGTAGTCTGGCTGGAACGGCAGCTGGCCGCCGAACTGCTGCTCGGTGTAGCGCTTGAGCGCCGGCACGTACAGGTCGCCCTTGTAGCCCAGCAGCAGCGGTTTGTCGTTGGCCACCAGCTCGGCACACAGGCTCAGCAGCAGAAGGGCGGCGAACAGCCACAGCGAAACCCAGCCGAGGCGGTTGCGGCGAAAGCGTTGCAGGCGACGACGCGAGATCGGTGAAAGCATCAGCGCGCCCTCGTGTCGAAGTCGATACGCGGGTCGAGCAGGGTGTACGACAGGTCACCGATCAGGCGGATCAGCAGGCCCGCCAGGGTGAAGATGAACAGCGTGCCGAACACCACCGGGTAATCCCGCGCCACCGCCGCCTCGTAACTCATGCGGCCCAGGCCATCGAGCGAGAAGATCACCTCGATCAGCAACGAGCCGGCGAAGAACACCGTGATCAACGCCTGCGGCAACCCGGCCACCACCAGCAGCATGGCATTGCGCAGCACATGGCCATACAGCACCCGGCGTTGGCTCAGGCCCTTGGCGCGGGCGGTAACCACGTATTGCCGGGAAATCTCGTCGAGGAAGGCGTTTTTGGTCAGCAGCGTCAGGGTGGCGAAGCCGCCGATCACCAGGGCACCGACCGGCAGCACCAGGTGCCAGAAGTAGTCGGCGACCTTGCCCAGCAGGCTGAGCTCGTCGAAGTTGTCCGAGACCAGGCCGCGCACCGGGAACCAGCTGAGCGAGGTGCCGCCGGCGAACAGCACGATCAGCAACAGGGCGAACAGGAACGAGGGCAGGGCATAGCCGACCACGATCAGTGCACTGCTCCAGGCATCGAAGCGGCTGCCGTGGCGCACTGCCTTGCGGATGCCCAGCGGGATCGACACCAGGTAGGTGATCAGCGTGGCCCAGAAGCCCAGCGACAGGGTGACCGGCAACTTGTCGAGGATCAGGTCGGTGACCTTGGCGCCGCGGAAGAAGCTGTTGCCGAAGTCCAGCCGGGCGTACTGGCCCAGCATCAACCACAGGCGCTCGGGGGCGGATTTGTCGAAGCCGTACTGGCGCTTGATCTCCTCGATCAGTTTCGGGTCCAGGCCACGGGTGGCTCGTGACTCGCCGTGCACCACCTCGGCCCGGGCACCTGGGGCGCCGCCGCCGATGCCCTGCAGGCGTGCCACCGCCTGCTCCACCGGGCCACCCGGCGCGGCCTGGACAATGGCAAAGTTGACCAGCAGGATCGCCAGCAGGGTCGGGATGATCAGCAACAGGCGGCGCAGGATGTAGGTGGTCATGGCGAGGATTTCCGGCGCTCGGCCATTTGCGCGTTGGTCAGCGCGGTGGGGCTGACTTCCCACCAGGTGTCCAGGCCTTCGTCATAGGCAGCCTGGACCTTGGGCAGGCCGAAGCGGTTCCACCAGGCAGTGGAGCTGCCCGGTGGGTAGTAGTTGGGGATCCAGTAGTAGTTCCATTGCAGCACCCGGTCCAGGGCATGGGCGTGGTGCAGCATGTCGGCCTGGGTGTCGGCGCGCACCAGTCCGTCGATCAGGCGGTCCACGGCAGGGTCCTGCAGCACCATCAGGTTGTTCGACCCAGGGTCGTGGGCCGCTGCCGAGCCAAAATAGTTGTACAGCTCGGCGCCGGGCGACAGGGTGACCGGGTAGCCGGTGACGATCATGTCGTAGTCACGCGCCATCAGGCGGTTGACGTACTGGGCCGAATCGACGTTGCGGATGTCCAGGGTCACGCCAATCTGGGCCAGGTTGCGCTTCCACGGCAGCAGCAGGCGCTCCATGCCCGCCTGGCCGTTGAGGAAGGTGAACGCCAGCGGCGTGCCCTGGCTGTTCACCAGGCGGTCGCCTTCGGGGCGCCAGCCGGCTTGTTCGAGCAGCGCCAGTGCCTGCAGCTGCTGCTTGCGGATGATCCCCGAACCATCGGTGACCGGGGCGGTGAACACGGTGCTGAAGACTTCGTCCGGCACCTTGCCGCGCAACGGTTCGAGCAGTTTCAACTCGCCGGCATCCGGCAGTTGGCGGGCGGCCAGCGGGGTATTGGAAAAAACACTCTGCTGGCGGATGTACATGTTGCGCATCATCTGCCGGTTGCTCCACTCGTAGTCCCACAGCATGCCCAGCGCCTGGCGCACGCGACGGTCCTTGAACTGCGGCCGGTCGAGGTTGAACACGAAGCCTTGGGCCACCTGCGGTTTGGCCGGGCCCAGGTGGGCGCGCTGCAGGCGGCCGTCGTCCAGTTGTGCGCCGTTGTAGCCCAGCGTGTAGGCGGTGGCGGAGAATTCGCGGTTGTAGTCGTAGCCGCCGCCTTTGAGCACCTGCCGCGCCACTTCGGTATCACCGAAGTACTCGATGCGCAGCTTGTCGAAATTGTAGCGGCCACGGCTGACCGGCAGATCGCGCGCCCACCAGTTGGCGTCGCGCTCGAAGGTGATGCTGCGGCCGTTGTCGATGCGCCCGATACGGTACGGCCCGCTGCCGACCGGCTTGTCGAAGCCGGCGCCGTTGGCAAAATCGCGCTGCTGCCAGTCGTGTTCGGGCAGTACCGGCAGGCTGGCGAGGTCCAGCGGCAGGGTGCGGCCGTGGTCGGGCTTGAAGTCGAAGCGCACGCTGTGCGGGCTTTCCACGATGACGCCGGCAACATCGGCGAACTGGGTGCGGTACTTGAGGCTGCCCTTGCTCATCAGCAGCTCGAAGGTAAAGCGTACGTCCTCGGCGCGCACCGGCTTGCCATCGGCGAAGGTGGCGCGCGGGTCGATCTCGAACCGCAGCCAGGCATCCTCCGGGCCGCGCTCCATGCGCCGGGCGATCAGGCCGTAGACGGTGTAGGGTTCATCGAACGAGCGCACGGCAAGTGGCGCGTACAGCAGGCCATCGACCTCGCTGACACCGATGCCTTTGTCGATGTACGGCAGGATATGGTCGAACTGGCCGATCTCGATGGCCGAGCGGCGCAGGATGCCGCCTTTGGGGGCGTCGGGGTTGACGTAGTCGAAATGCTGGAAGCCGGCGTTGTAGCGGGGGGCTTCGCCGTAGACGGTGAGGGCGTGGGTGGAGGCGGCGTGGGCCATCAAGCTCATGCACGCAAACACAAGCCCCCAAAGTACTTGTGGGAGCGGGCGTGCCCGCGAATGCGTCAGATCAGACAATGAGATTGCCTGGTCTGGCCTATTCGCGGGCATGCCCGCTCCCACAGGGGATTTCATCGGCTGCGAGGACTTAGTCCTGGCGGCTGGTCACTTCCAGCAGGTGGTAGCCGAACTGGGTCTTCACCGGGCCTTGCACGGTATTGACCGGGGCGCTGAACACCACGGTGTCGAACTCCTTGACCATCTGGCCCGGGCCGAACGAGCCCAGGTCACCGCCCTGGCGGCTGGACGGGCAGGTGGAGTTGGCTTTGGCGATTTCAGCGAAGTCGGCGCCTGCTTCGATCTGGGCTTTCAGTTCGTTGCATTTATCGATGCTGCTGACCAGGATGTGGCGGGCGGTTGCACGGGCCATGGGTACTGCTCCTTGGGGTAAAAAAGGCAAGCCTAGCGCACTTGTCCGGGGTATGTCTCGCCAGGCTTGCATCCCGCTACCTAGAGTTTTTGTGCCGCCTCGCGCAACAGGGTTTCGGTCGAAGCCCAGCCCAGGCAACCGTCGGTGATCGACACGCCGTATTTCAGCGCGCCCTTGCCCAGCGCCTGGCAGCCGTCGAACAGGTGCCCTTCGATCATCACGCCGACGATCGAACGGTCGCCGGCCAGGCGCTGCTCCAGCACATCGTTGAAAACCGCCGGCTGGCGCGCCGGGTCCTTGCCGCTGTTGGCATGGCTGCAATCGACCATGATCCGCGCCTGCAGCCCGGCCTTGGCCAGCGCCTGGCGGGCCATGGCGATGCTGTTGGCGTCAAAGTTCGGGCCCTTGTGGCCGCCGCGCAGCACCAGGTGGGTGTCCGGGTTGCCCAAGGTCTCGATGATGGCCGGGTAGCCCTGCGCATCCATGCCGAAGTGGCGGTGCGGGTGGGCGGCGCTGCGCATGGCGTCGCTGGCGATGGCGATGCCGCCGTCGGTGCCGTTCTTGAAACCTACCGGCAGTTCCAGGCCACTGACCATTTCGCGGTGGATCTGCGACTCGGTGGTGCGCGCGCCAATCGCGGCCCAGGCCAGAAGGTCATCGAAGTAGCCGGCGGCCATTGGCTGCAGCAGTTCGGTGGCAACCGGCAGGCCGCGTTCGATCATGTTCAGCATCAGCCCGCGGGACAGGGCGATGCCGGCGTGCATGTCGTCGCTGCCATCGAGGTGCGGGTCGTAGGCAAGGCCTTTCCAGCCGACCGTGGTGCGGGGTTTTTCGACGTAGGCGCGCATCACCAGCAGCAGCTTGTCGTCGACTTCGCGGCTGAGGGCGGCCAGGCGGTCGGCGTATTCCAGGGCCGAGCGCGGGTCGTGGATCGAGCACGGGCCAACGATCACCAGCAGGCGCTGGTCGCGGCCTTCGAGGATGTCGCGGATGGCCTGGCGGTGGGCATGGACTTGCTGGGTAAGTTCGCTGGACAGCGGCATTTGCTGTTTGAGCAGGTGCGGGCTGGGCAGGCGCTGGCTGACGGTGGTGTTGGCGGCTTGCGGCTGGGTCAAGGCGAGGCTGGAAGCTTGCATGGCGTTTTTTCCCTGGGCGGACGGCGGGCTCTGGCCCGCATGGTCGGCCCTATCGAGGTGTTCGACAGATCGTTGAATTCGTATTGGCTGCTGCATTGCCACCTGTGGAAGACCGAACGGAGGCGGCAGGCTGGCCCGAACGGGATTGGCTAAATCGCCAGGCGTAAGTGTTTGCGTAGTAATAAGTGGCGTAGTTCATGAATCTGTCCTCAATGTGAATCGGTGTTGTTCAAAGGCCTGAAAAGCAAAACCCCCGGTCGGGGAGCCGACCGGGGGTTTGAGTATTCTCATGTTCGGCGGCCCCTCGAAGGTGGGCGCCGTGTGGGTATCGGCGCCTAGTGGCTAAACCAATACCCAAAGTAATAGCTGGCAGGTGCCACGCAGCCGGCAACGGCCAGCACAGGGCGCAGGCTGCGACCGGTGTGGTTGGCGTGGTTGCGGGTGTGTTTCGGCATGTTGCTCTCCAGTGAATGAGCCCGAGCTTACTTCAGTTCGGCCGGGCCATTCAATGGATAAATGTTATGGGGGTGATCAATTGTTTTTGTACCGCACGGTTCAATGGCCATAGCGCCCGACCAGGCTCTGCGCCCCTAGCGCGTGACCTTGCAGCAGTTGCAGCAGGCCGCTGCGGTCCAGGCCTTCGGGCAGGGTGCCCAATGGCAGGTCGGTGGCGATCAGCGTCAGTGCGTAGTGGTGCGGGTTGTCGCCGGCGGGTGGGCAGGGGCCGCGGTAGCTGAGCGTGCCCCGCGAGTTGCGCCCCACGGTCACGCCTTGCCCGGTCAGCCCGGCGACGCCTTCCTTCAGCCCATCCTGGGCCGGGTCGATGTTGTAGGCGATCCAGTGGACCACGCCAATGCCCTTGCCGCCGTCCGGGTCGAACATGATCAGGGCCAGCGACTGGGTGCCTGCGGGTAGGTTGTCCCAGCTCAGTTGCGGGGTGCGCTCTTCGCCGGCACCGCAGGCCGGGTCCGGGCCAACCTGTTGCAAGGCGATCACGCCGCCATCGGTGAACGACGATGAACTGATCGACAGCGCGCCCTGGCCACCAGCGACGGCCAGGGCGCTGCACGGCAGCAGGGCGGCGAGCAGCCAGGGTTTGAGGTTCATGGTGAATCCTTGGCAGGGCGTTCCGGCGCAGTGTAGCCCAGGCCGGCCTCAATGGCTGTCCTGATCCTCGGCGGTGCCACCGGTGCGCCCGGCGCCGGAGCCGGTTGCTTCGCCGGTGCTGTTCGAGCCGCCAGCGGCGCCGTCGGCGGCATCGCTGTTGCTGCCGGTGTCGCTGCTGTCATTGGTTTTGCTGCTGCCTGGGCTGTTTACGCTGCTGTCTTCACCGGCGGTCTTGCCACCGTGCTGGTCGGTTTGCGGGCGGCTGTCGGTGTCTGTGTCGGTGGCGGCGAAGCTGGTGCCAGTGACGCTGGCCAGGGTAAGGGCAAGGCACAGTGAGAGTGGGCGAATGCGGATCATGGAACGTCTCCTTTGCGGATGATCTGTCATTCGTTGGGCTGGGGGTGGGGAGTGGGGTGCCGTCTGGGCGACGGATGGTCATTGTTGCGGGCTGCCGTGCAGCCCGCTCGATTGCAAGGGGGCCGCGCAGGCCCCGAGGAAGGTGATCAGCGGCAGTTGCCCGCCTTGCGATAACCCGCTGCCTGCGCCTCACCCTCTGTGGCGAAGGTGACCTGGTTCTTCGCGGTGACCTGGGTATAGCCCGGGCAGCCGACGGAAAGGTGATAGACGTGGCTGTTGCGGTTGCCAAGCACCGCCCCCACCGACCCGGCATTGGCCAGGCTCGGCTTGGCCTCTGGCTTGGCAGCCTTCGCCGGCACCGCTTGCACCACGCCACTGCCGACCGGCTCGTAGTTGGCGGTCCATTTGCGTTCCCCGCTCACGAAGGGGTTGGCATGGCCCATGATCGCGGCAATGCGCCGGTCACGCTCTTTCTCCCAGGCCGACACCGGGTGCTGTTTGTCCCAGGCCATCAGCAACTGTTGCTGTTGGCGCGACATGCTCAGCTTGTAACGGTCGTACATGTAGAAGGTGGTGCGGGCGACCAGGCCTTTCACTTCGTCACGCGGTTCGGCAGCACGCTGCACGAAGTCCACCTTGGTGGTGCACTGCCCGTATTGCCCTGCATTGCCAGCAACCATGCCGTAGTTGAAATTGCTGCGGTCGCCGTTGACCTCGCCTACTGCCGGGTACAGGTTGAACAGGTCGGCCTCCATGGCGCGGAACACCGGGTCGTCATCCACGCAATGCTCGCGGCCACCGTTCTTCCAGCACTGGCGCTGGTTGCCGAAGGTGTAGGCCGGCACGATGTGCTCCCATTCGGTGCGTTCGGCGCGGTTCTGCTGCTTGCGGGTCTGGTAGCCGCAAGAGGCGGCATCGATACGCCCGCCAGACTTGCCCACCCAGGCCCATTTGCAACCGCAGTACAGGTCGCCCATGGCACTGCTGGCCTGGTCCATGTACACCTTCTGCTTGGCCACCACCTTGGCTTCGGTGAAGGTCGCCGGTGGGCTGGCAAGGGCGGGCAGGGTAAAGGAAAACAGTAAGGATACGGCGTAAAGCAGTGATTTCATGGGGAAAACATATTTCAGATTGGGGCATGCATTGTAATCATTTCCTTGGGGCAGGCCAGCTCGCTGATCCACACCAGTGGGCGGCGCGGGTCGTCGCTGCCCATGCTGCTGAACGTGGCCGAGTCGAGCATGGCCTTGAGTTGGGTGGCCATGCGCAGCAGGCGCTCGATGAAGCCGGTGCCGACGGCGCCGGTGTCCTCCAGGGAAACACCGCTCTGGTTGTGCTGGATTGCCAGGTGGTAGTGGCTGACCCCGGCACCGTTGCCACTGCCGCCCAGCACCACGGTGAAGCGCGGGCCGAGCAGCCCGGCCAGGCGCTGCTGGACCAGGTCGAGTAGCGCGACCGGGACTTCGTCGGGGCGCAGTGAAGTGGGGAAGCATGGTGTGAAGGGTGGCATGGGCATGTCCTGCTGGGCGGGGTACGAGTCCTGGCCAGCTTAAGCAAGGTCACTGTCAACTTGGGTTAAGCAGGGGTAAAAGCGGGTAATGCTCAACGCCAGGCCGTTACGGCATCAGGCATCAGAAGGTCTGGCCCAGCGAGAACTGGAAGATCTGGGTTTCTGCCCCATCCGGCTTCTTCAGCGGTGCCGCCAGGCTGAAACTCAACGGCCCCATCGGGCTGTACCAGGTCACGCCAACCCCCAGCGACATGGCCATCTGTGCCAGGTCCACGCTGCCGCAGCCCTGGGTGGTCGACAGGTAGCAGGTGTCGGCGTACACGTTGCCGGCATCGACGAACACCGAGCTGCGCAGCTGGCTCTGGTTCTTCACGAACGGCAACGGGAAGATGTATTCGGCGCCGCCGGCAATCAGGATGTTGCCGCCCAGCACGTCGGTGTCACGGTCGGAGTAATAGGCCTGCCCGGCGCTGGCGTAGGTGCCGGTGGCCGGGGTATTGCGCGGGCCGAGGCTGCCGTCCTTGAACCCGCGCACCGAACCCAGCCCACCTGCGGTGTAGCTTTCATAGAACGGCAGCCCGTCGGTGGAACCGTAGCCGTTGCCGTAGCCCAGGCTGGTATGCAGGCGCAGCGAGGTGTTGCTGGTTAGCGGCAGGTAGGTCTGGCCGCTGTAGTCCAGCTTGTAGAACGACAGGTCGCTGCCAGGGGTGGTGGCCATCAGCGTCAGGCTCTGCGAGTGGCCGCGGGTAGCCAGCACGCCTTTGTTCAAGGTCGATTCCGACCAGCCGATCGAGGCCTTGAGGTTGTTGAAACTCTTGCCTTCGCGGGCGATGAAGTCGTAGATCTCGTCGGCGCTGTAGGTACCGGGCGAGATATTGTCGTGCTGCAGGGTCAGGCCATAGGTCAGGCGCGAGGTTTCGTTGATCGGGTAGCCAAAGCTGACCCCGGCACCGTAGCTGTCGATCGCGTAATAGGAAACGCCGTCGTCGTAGTAATCGCTGTAGTCGGTGCTGTTGTAGAACAGGTTGTAGCCCAGGCTGACGCCATCGGTGGTGAAGTAGGGGTCGGTGAAGCCGAAGTTGTACTTGGTCTGGTACTCGCTGCGGGTCAGGCCGATGGACACCTTGTTACCGGTACCGAGGAAGTTGCTCTGGCTGATCGAACCACCGAGGATCAGGCCGGCGCTCTGGGCGAAACCGACGCTGGCGGTGATCGAGCCGGAGGCCTGTTCTTCGACGCTGTAGTTGACGTCGACCTGGTCGTCGGTGCCCGGCACCGGCGGGGTCTCGACGTTCACTTCCTTGAAGAAGCCCAGGCGTTCCAGGCGGGTCTTGGACTGGTCGATCAGGTAGGTCGAGGCCCAGCCGCCTTCCATCTGGCGCATTTCGCGACGCAGCACTTCGTCTTCGGTCTTTGTGTTGCCGCGGTAGTTGATGCGGTTGACGTAGGCACGCTTGTCCGGGTCGACCACGAACATGATGTCGACGGTGTGGTCTTCATCGTTCGGCTGCGGCACGCCGTTGACGTTGGCGAAGGTGTAGCCTTCGTTACCCAGGC